>NZ_FOJJ01000034.1 GCF_900111775.1 Desulfuromonas acetexigens
AAATTCGCCGACCCCCTCGCGGCCGTTTGTCAAGCTAAAAATGTGGTAAGTTGTCGATTTTTATAGTTTTTCATCAAGATTATCGATTTGCGACACGAGCTGCAAAAACCTAACCGGACACCACTGATAAAAATACACACATTTCCCACTTGTTTTAGGGCGGTGTTTTCTTTAAGGTAATTTAAAAGTAAGTACTAATGGGTCAACCCGCATGGATTGCCCCTCCGTTGTACCTTCCGATAAGAGCAAAACCGGGGAAACCCGGTGACGCAAAGCCACGGGTCACGTTTGTGATAGCCGGGCCACCGAAGGAGGTCGAGAAATTATCGAGGCCTGTCTTCTGTTAAGGAAGGCAGGCCTTTTTTTGTAAACATGACCCACAGCCAGAGAGGTTTGTCCCACGATCCAGTATGTGGCTCACACCGTTTCCGACAGCAGCAAAGATCTTTTAACAATGCGTTAAGTGCTGGCGCGGCTGGGTATGTGCTCAAGGGCAGCAGCGAAGAAGAGATACGCAACAGCCTGAAAGTCGTCGCCAAAGGTGGCAGCTTGCTTAGTCCGCGCATGGCCAGCCGGCTGGTGTGAATCTCCCCCGGCATTGTGGACAGTCCGAAAAGCTGCTACAACGCAGCAGGAGGATGTCATGATACCGAAGAAGAGAAAGTCGTATACGCGCGAGTTCAAGGTTGAAACGGTCAAGCTGGTTACGGATGGCGGTGCCAGTGCGAACCAAATTGCAGATGACATGGGGATCCACGTCAATACGCTCTACAAATGGATCAGAGAGCTGTCAGCGAAGCCCGAAGAAGCCTTTCCCGGCAAGGGACACATGGCCTGCTCCGATGCAGAAATGGTCCGTCAGCTCAAGCGAGAAAACGAGCGGTTGAAGATGGAGCGTGACATCCTAAAAAAAGCAATGGCCATCTTTTCGAAAGACCCGACCTGATCTTTCCGTTCATCTGCCACCTTCAGTCGGAGTTTCCGGTCTCTGTCATGTGCCGCATATTGAAGGTTTCCAGGAGCGGCTACTATGCTTGGCTGCGTAGGCCCGAGAGCCTGAGAAAGACACAAGACAAAGCGCTGTCCGAGATGATCCAAGAGATCCACAAGGAAAGCGGCGGCGAATACGGCAGTCCCAAGATCCATGAGGAACTGCGTCGTCGCGGGACACGTTGCGGGCGCAAACGGGTTGCCCGCCTGATGAGAAAAGATGGCCTGAGAGCCAAGACCGTACGTAAATTCAAGGCGACCACCAATTCGGACCACCGTTTGCCGGTGGCTCCCAACTTGCTTGACCGTGACTTCTCTCCCGCTGAGCCGAACAAGGCCTGGGTAGCGGATATCACTTACATCTGGACGAATGAAGGCTGGCTTTACCTCGCTGTTGTCATCGACCTGTTCTCCCGTGCCGTTGTTGGCTGGTCGATGTCAGAACGCATGACTCGAACACTGGTCATGGATGCCTTCACTCTGGCTGTGAAGCGCCGTGATCCGCTTCCTGGCCTGATTCATCATTCAGATCGGGGATCGCAGTATGCCAGTGCCGATTTCCAGCGGCTCTTGGCAAAATACGGTGCGATATGCAGCATGAGCCGCAAAGCCAACTGCTGGGACAACGCGGTGGCAGAAAGTTTCTTTTCGCTATTGAAAAGAGCTCTGGTGTTTCATCACCAGTACCCGACCCGTGCACAGGCACGGCAGAGCATCTTTGACTACATTGAGCGGTTCTACAACCGCAAGCGGATTCATTCTTCGCTGGGGTATCGGACCCCATACGAGGTCGATCATCTCAAACTTGCAGCTTAACTGGCTGTCCATGATTCCGGGGCAAAACCAGTTGAATGTTGGGTGCCGGGAAGATGCACTAAGAATTTCAGTTTGTTTATAAATTGGAAACTCCAATCGAACCGGAGCGAATCGGAGCTTGACCAAGCTAAAGTTCTGGAATTCCTTAAATTAACATTATATCATGAGCTTGACAAGTTGTTAGCGCCTGGTTTTTTACACAGACTCTACTGACGAATCGTATTTTTATTTTACAGAGAGAGGAATTGAAATGCTTAAAGAAAAAATACTTATAATTTTGATTTTGTTTTTGTTTTCCATCAATTCGCACTCTGCGGAATTTGATGTTGAAGAGTTTTCATTTGATGCGGCCAAACGTATAATTAGTGTTGTTGAGTTTGCTGAAGATGTGGAGAAGGCATCAAAGTACACATTAGCGTTATATGAAGCGAAAGAAAAGATAGATGCACTAAATGGAATAATTCAAAATATTGATGAGGAAATTTTCAAGCTAAATTTCAAATCACTTGTTGGATATGCAGGCTCGGAAGTTACCAAATCCAGCAAAGAGGCTGTTGAAACTATATCAAATAGTCTTGATGATTTGACAGCAGATAGAAAAATATTTGCTGACATGACGACAGTTCTCAAGGCGGATTTGGTCGATACTTTCAAATTATCGACCCCAAGTTTAAAGGGTTCCATAGGGGAACTAAAAGGGAAAATCGGCTTGGGAACTGTTGTGACGGCTATAGATGTCGCTATGGACATAGTGCAAAGGCAAGAGCGCATAAGTCAAGGAAGCACAGGCACGCTAGAAAACTTAAATATTGCGCTAAAAGTAGTGGAGAGCTTCGGGCCGCCAACTATACCCTTAACTAAGAGTCCATCAGATGTGGCTAGGGCCATTATCGATTATCAGGGTGCACTTAAGCAAAAGACTTCCAGTTTTCTAAATGGAAATATACTTTTGAAGGAAGGGACGGAAGATTTCGTTAATGGAGAGCTCTCTTTTGAAGCTTATATTTTAAGAAAGTTTGAAGGTTCAGACTTTGTAGATTCAATAGATCAAGTAGGAAAAAGCGACGCATATGCAAAACTTAGAACAGAATATATGGATAAATATGGTAATCATCTTGAATCTTTATATGAAACAAGAGCGATGCTCGAAAAGGAAAGAGATGGTGCGCTTCTTGATGTTTCAAAAGAAAATTATGTTTCAGGCATTAATTTGTTGAACATATTAATAGGCCAGATGAATGAAAAAAGTAATCTTATATGGTCAAATAATGTTGGATTTGACTTGATGGTATCGCTACACGATCTTGGCTTGGCAAAGAATGAACTTTCTTCAATTGTTGATGAGATAAGAATAAACAATGATGAGCAGAAAAGTAAAATAAGTTCTGTTTTGAATGAAGTTAAATTTATTCGTAATGATGTGTCCAAATTTGACCTCAGCAGGGAGGGAAGTCCGACGCTTCCACCTCAAGCACCAGCGCTAGAAGAGACATCAGATGACACGTCGGAAAATGAGAATGCGGTATCTGCTTTACGGGTTCGTGAAAGTGAATTGCGTAATGCTTTAGGCATCATCCGTAATGCTGAAAGCAAGGGCGCATCTCCCAGCAAAATTAATTCCTTGCTCACGGACATTGCCAATAAACTGGGCATGTCCACAAATGATTTCAGATTGCAGGTAGAAAATCTTCTTATAGTCAATCAACAAGAGCTGTTGGCTCTTGGGGAAGAACCATTGAAGGTGGATTTTAAGCTTCTGAATAAGCTCGAACGCAATGAGAAGTTAACGGCAACAAAAGATAATATGAAGTCAGAGCTCGAAACAAAATCACGCGAGCAATTAGCTCTGCAAAACGAAATGAATAAAATCGAAGCCAGCATGGGAAGTCTGAGTGAATACAATAGCTTGAAGAACCAGGAAATGGATCTGGAAAATCAATTATCTCAAATTGAACAGCAGATGGCTGGAAATTGGAACAACACCGGCGCTCTTAGCCAAAAGGATCTGGATAAGTTGGAAAAGTATCTGGAAGCATATGGTTATGCGTCAAATCTCTATAATAAATACAATGGTGATATTTCGAAATTAACCGGAACCGAATTGGCTCATCTAAAGGTCAGGGCCAGTATCGTGTTTGGTGCAGGTAAATTCTATGATGTTCTTTTTAATTCAGCCGACAGTAGACTTGCGAATCTCCAGGAACAGAAAGACAGGTATTACAGCGCGGCGGAAAATACAAATGGCGAGGATCTTGAATCCCAACGCCAAGAGATTAAAAACAGACTCAGCTCGATGAGGGCGAGCCTCAGTAGTTTCGATTCTAGTCTGGTGAACAACTTACGCACGGTTGAAACCGATCGAAATAGTCTTTCTCGGCAGATAGAAGAGAATCGGCTCGTTCTGGCTGATCTCGTTTCGGATATACAGGATTTAAACCGTAGATCGTTGTATGCATCGCAACCCGATGAATCCAATGATTTAAGCTATATTGATTATGGCGGCCGCTTAACTGCGATAACTGGGGGGGGGTGGGTTACTTCTGCCGGGGCCTATGGGCCCGATGATGGCACCGCCCCTTTCATTGGCATGGAGCTCAATCCAGAAAACAATGGGGTTTTTAGTGGTGATTTCAAAATCGCAACATTGACCAATACCGATAGCTCAGGGCCTTACAACTATTTGTCCTGGGGAACCTGGGCTGAAACTACTCGCCCTCAGACCTATACTGATCCCGGAGGTCATGTTGTTGCATTGGAAGGTGGGTTCTGGGTTATGGGGCAGGAAACAGACGATATCCCAAGACAGGGTTCTGCCGTCTATCAAGGACAATTATCGGGTGACTATCGTTCTGCGGGGGTGCGTTCGCCCGGCATCATGAGTGGCTCAGTAACACTGAATGCTAATTTTAGTAATGAAACCATTGCTGGTAATGTCAATATTCTAAAAAACAACTCGCCCTGGTTGAATTCCACGTTAACAAATGGTGCCATTAATCTGCAGGATGGGGATTTTCAGGCTGACCTATCTGGCGTTGCTGCCGGAGGTATTGGGGGCGATTTTTATGGCCCAAATGGAACAATGCCTACAGAAGCAGGTGGTGACTGGTGGCTTTTTCATAATGACGGCAATGCGGCAGGTATCTTCCGCGCAAAAAAACAATAAGGCGAGGGGGATATTTTTTATGAAAGTTGTTGTCTCTGTCATCATTTTTTTGGGTCTTTCTCTGCAAACGGCTTTTTCTGCAAACGACACCCTCGATATTGGTTCGGCGCAGGCCTTACTTGAGGCGGGGATGCCGACTGACGCTCTCGATCTTTTGCAGGCCGGCCTGGACCCAAGCAGTACCAATGTGCAGGAATGGTTTTTACTGGCCATGGCCGCGAAGTCAAGTAATCGCCCCAGGGAATCAAGTACGTACCTGAAAAAAGTGATTGAACTCGATCCGGAACAGGCAGGGAGGGCCAAACTTGAATTGGCGCAGTTGGCTTACACGCTCGGTGATGCTGAAACAGCCAAAAATTACCTGACCGAAGTTAAATCGGCCAAGCCGCCGACAAAAGTTGGTGAAAATATCGACCAGTTTCTTGAAATGATCGAAAGGCAGGGCGTGCCAAAACAGTGGAGAGTCAATGGATCGGTAGGTTGGATGTACGATTCCAATGCCAATGCTGGCCCTGCAATTGATTCAGTGCTGCTGTTTGGTCTCCCTTTTGATCTTTCCAGTGACGCAAAGGAGCAAAGCGACAATGCGTTATTGCTCCAGTTGGGGGTCGATCATAACCAGGGGATTTCGGACGACCTTGGCTGGCAGACCGGTTTTTCTTTGAGTCGTACGGACTACAACGATATCGATAATCTGGATTCTCTGGTGCTGTCTGGGTCGACGGGGCCTTCATGGAGAATCACCGATACCTTGGTTGCCTCTCTCCCCCTGGTTGCCAACTGGGTCAAGATAGGGCATGAAGAGACATATTATTCGTATTCATATGGTGTCGCCCCACAGTTGCGCTATGCACTATCCAAAAAACTTTCCTTTAATCTCGGCACCACGTTCAGTAAGAAAAAATATAATAATAACAGCAAGCGAAATTCTGAAAATTATTCTCTCTCGCCATCTTTTGTCTATCAGTTTAGTCCGGCCAGTTTTGCTCGGGTCGGTTTGGTTGGGGGCAAGGAAGATTCGGGCCTGGCTTATTGTGAGAATGAACTTTGGGGGGGCAATGCATTGTATGGGTATACTTTTGGGGATCGGTTACAGGCAACCCTGAATTTCGGCTATACCGATACCGAGTATGAGGGCAGGGAGGCCGCTTACAGAGTGCCCAGGCACGACAAAACCATCAGGTATGGTGTCGATCTCGCTTATCACATCAAAATGTTAAACTCAGACCTGTTACTTTCGGTTAATCGTACGGTTAACGACAGTAATCTTGTCATGTACGAATATGACAGGGATCAGGTAGCAATTTCTTGGCGAATTTCATATTAAAGTAGTACTGAGGATTTGCTTGATTCTTATAAGTCACTATTTCCAAAACACCATAAGGCCCAACCGGATTTTCTGAGTTGGGCCTTTCCGGAAAGTTGTTCTGTATTTCAATCCCCCTTTGCCTAAGGAATTTTAGGCCATCCGCGGTGAAAAACCAATTGAACAAGGTGGATGTTGGGAATGTGCCCGGGCGGGGACGATCTCGGAGCATCCCGAGTGGCAGAACGGGGCTTGGCGCTACAAGATTCACTCGAACAAAATCGTCGTGGTGGTGGAAATCTGGAGTGAAAGCAGGATTTTTATCGTGACGGCCTGGAGGTTAAAATGACGTGCCCTGATTGCCGGCAAGCAGAACTGGTTGAGAACCGCGAGAATATCCGTTACACGGAATCCGGTCTTCACTATGTGACCCTGTGCAACATCCTGGTGGAGCGTTGCCCGGCGTGCGGCAACACGCTGGTCAATATCCCCAAAATGGAACAACTGCATCGGTTGCTGGCGAACATTGTCATCAAGAAGTCCGGTCGCCTGGAGCCTTTCGAGATTACCTTTCTGCGTAAATCCCTGGGCTGGTCAAAGGCGGACTTCGCCCGGAACATGCACGTTCGCCCCAGCCAGGTAAGGCATTGGGAATCCGAGTACAAGCCTTCGCCGATGGGCGAAGCCAATGAGCTCCTGCTTCGCAGCCTGGTGGCCCACAACCGCCGGATTGACAACTACTTTGACGAGATGGCGAACCTCTCGCTTTCCCCGCAACCCCATGCGCAACGGCGGGTGGCGATCAGTCGCAACCATAAAGGCTGGGTTGCCGACGAGGCCGCTTGACAGCATCTTTAGGGGAGCCGGGTCGGATAGCGGCTGTAATGGGTGCCCCTAAAGGGGTCCTTCCTTCGGGGCTTCCTGGAGCGGATACGGTGTACCCATTTATGTAACAAGGTCGCGAGCTCTTCACAGGGCGGGGTCAAAAAGAGGCTGAATAGCCAGCCGATGATAAGGCCCTGCGCAAAACTGAAATCTTCATCCAGGAGGCCGACAAGCCAGGCAACGAGCAATGTCGTGGCGGACGTCAACAGAATTGACGTCGCCGCCACCGGGAAACGTGAAATTGTCGGCATGACCTGAACGCTCCTCGATTACGGCGTGTTTTCTATCTCCAGCAGTATCCATTCCGCCCAGGGGGTTTGGTTGCACTCCCGGCACAAAACCTCCTGCATCAACCGCCCCTGATCCTCTGCCAGTTCCTCAAATAGCCGCTTGTGCAGCGCACACGTCCGGCACTCCTTGACCTTCTGCAATAGATTCCCCTCTCTGCCATATAATAATGGAAACTTAGCGGAGGGCGGATAGCCTGTCAACCCTCCCCTCGGCGGGGTCCGTCTATCGCTCAATCCGGTTTTTCTATCCGGCGCGGCCGTTATTTTTGCTTGTCGGCCTTTTCGTGTTCCGCTTTCTTCCCGGCCAGCAGTTTTTCCGCCTCTATCCTTCCCTCCCGCTCTTCCTCCTGGGCGATTTTGATTCCGCTCAGTTCTTTGCCTGAGTTCTTCGATTCTCTCCTTGGCTTCCGGGGTCTCCCGCTGGGCCTCGATGACGGCCAGGAGTTTTTCCAGGTCAGCATAGATCATGGCCAGATTCCGGCGGTCCTTGTAGGTCAGCCAGGATATGCTTCTTGACTTGGGCCAGACAGGAAGCTCCCGACGGTGCCGGGAGCTTCCTTGTTAATGGCCGGAATTAGGCTTTTTTGCGTTCAAGGCACGGATGATAGGCCGGGAGGGCGCGCCCGCATTCGGGGCATTTCGCGAGAACCTTCCACTGAATGATCGTCATTTCTACCGTGCCGGAGCACTCCCGGCAGGTTCCGGCCACGATCTGGCTTCCCTCCACGTAGTCCTGATTGTCCAGGTCGATGGCAAAGCCACGAGTGGACATTTTTTCAAGAAATCCGGCGCCGATTGCTTCCCGCCGGCACTCCCGACAGGACCGGCCCCCGTTTTTCCATGCGTTCCACGTCCGATTGACGCGGTGTCCGCTCGGGCAGACCATCGGAAGCGTCTGGTGAGCATTGCGGTACTCGACGTTCTCTTCGCTTGCCAGCGACCAGCCCTCTTTTCCCAGTTCCTGACGAATATGCTCCAGGTCGTGGCGGCTGCTCCCGGCGCAAACCGCGCACCAGTGACCTTTGAGGATCAGGTTGGGGATCCGTAAGGTCGTATGCCCATTTTCACAGGTGACTTGCAGGGGGCGGGAGACGCCGAGGTAGTCGGCGGGGTCGAAGGTCCCGCCATTTTGCGCGACAATCTCCACAAACATCTGATACGTCTCGTCCTGGCTCCGGTCGTAGATTTTCCGAGGATCAATCTCTACCGTCATCGGGTCGTGGGGCGGCACAAATCCGTGGACTGCCAGCTGCTCCGCGATGTAGCCCCGGGTTTCCAAAGCCCCAACATCGGTCACCGAGTGCGGAATAACGAGCAGGGTGATGCCCGCCTCGCGGCAGAGCTCTTGCTTTTTATGGTCGCGCTCTTGCTGTTTCTGAAAATCCTGCTCCGAAGCGTGAAACATGGGCGACCGCTGATGATGCTGAACGCCGTTCGCCTCGAAAGCCAGATTGAGTTCCGAGCTAAATCCATCCAGCTCCAATCCCTGCAAAAACGCCGGATGCTGCCGGGGGAAAGGCACATCAAAAGCGGCCTCCAAAATAGCCCGCACCAGATTTTCACTCCGGCTGGTGTTGCAGGTCGGGCACCAGGTTCCCTGGCCATCGACGCTGCCGAGAGTCGCCTCCCAGGTGTGCCCCATGGCGCATTCCCACCGGAGGGGGTCGGTCGTGGAGATCAGAGGCTCCGTGGTCAGGCACTTTCCGCCGCGTTCAGCAGCGATTTGTTGAGCCTTTGCGAGGTTCTGGTTGACCGTCAAAACGGTCTTCCGGGCTTTTTCCAGCCGGCATTGGGCGCAGCTCTCCGGGCGCCGGATCACGTCGTGGGCCGTCTTGGTCGCCTCCCGTCCGCAACCCGGGCAGTTCATCCAGACCAGCGACTCTTTGCTCGTAACCTCGCCGCCGAGGTAGAGGCCACCGTTGGCGGCGATCACGTCCTTGATCCGCTCGGTGGTGTAGCTTTGCCGGGGGCTGCACTTCCGGCAGAGAACCTTGCGACGGATCAGGTTCCCGGCGCGAACCGAGTGCTCTTCCGCCCGACAGCTATGGCAGCGGATGGACAGGAGGGCCTGATCGGTGGCGGCGGCCGGAACGTAGGCCAGCAGCTCCAGACCGGCCTGTTGCAGAAATTGCGACCATTCGGCTTCGTTTTGCGGGATTCTCATGCATGACTCCTTTCGGTTGAGGAAAGTGGAACAAAGTTGCTTGACGTAATTCCACGCTAGCATTGACCGAAAAGAAATCAAGAGATAAAATTGCACAAAAAAGAACTTTTTTTTGCTATAAGAAATCTGATGTCGTACTGCGACAATAAACCTCAACAGGAGTTCTTTTATGGAAATAAATGTTGCCGAACGAATCCGGCTGTTCCGTGTCCGAACAGGACTTTCACAGAAGGAGTTCGCGGAGAAGGTCGGGCTGGCGCCGGCGGCCATGAACCGGCTGGAGAAAGGGAACCGGCAGCCGGATGTGGAATTTCTCGTCGCCGTGCGCAAGCTCTTCGGGGCCGATCTCAATGAACTGATTGCCGGCGAGCCGGACGGCCCGACGAAACATGCGCTTCCGCTATTCGGGGACGATCAGTTGCAAGAGATGGGCGGAGACGTCGCGCCCAGGGGCTGGGTCGGGTTTCCCGAGGTGGAGGGGATGAGCTTTGCTTACCGGATGCGGGACGAGAGCATGTTTCCCGTCATCCATCCCGGGGATGTGCTGCTGGTCCGGGACGAACCGGCCAGGCTGGGGGACCGGCTTCTGTGTCGCGACGAGACGGGGAGAATCCGTGTGCGGCAGCTGGCCCGTCGTACCACGACCGGGGATGCCCTGCTCGCGGAGAATCCCGCTTATCCCGAAACGCCCCTGACCGGGGAGATCCGGGTGCTGGGCAAGATCGAGGCAGTCCTGCGCAAACTTCCCGTATAGCGTCCGTCAACACAAAAGGAGACCGGAGATGGACCTGACGACCGCCCGGGAAATCCGGGCCGGCATCGATGCAACCGAGCTGGATGGCCTGCGTAGGGATCTCTACCGCAAGGCGCTGGACTACGCCCATATCCGGGCGACCTGGGCCTTATTCTCAATCGAGGAACGGCTCGAAAAAGACCGGGGCCGCACCCTCGCCCACAATGCCTTCATCGACGCCTGCAACATACTGAGCCGCAACATGGCCAAGGCCGGGGAGGACAACGCCTGGCGCGCCCTGCTGACCGACGAGCGCAAGACCATCGGGGATTTCGCCTGCTGGCTGCACGCCCTGGTCGCCATCGAGATGCGCTGAGGGCGGAGACGGGGTGGCCCATCATTGATTGAACCAACATTTGCCGATTCCGCCCTGCGCCTGTAACGACAAAAAGGAGATTATTTGATGGACAAACGGAACGGGAGTCGGACACGGACCTCAATGCCCGGTCAGGCCACGGAAAGCCGGGATTCCATGCTGCGCCAGGTGATCGCCGGGCTGGAAGAACTTCCGAATGACGCTTCTTTTACGCAGATCAAAGCCGTCCTCGACCTCGCGGCGCTTCGAACCGTGCCGGACCCGATCCGGCGTCGCGCGCTGGAAGTGTTCGGTGGCGAGGAGAAAACTGGAGAATGGCTGACGACGAAAATCGCGGTCCTGGGCGGACAGACGCCGATGGATATCCTGATAAGCACGGAAGGGGAAAAAGAGGTGCTCGCTATTCTTGACCGAATCGAGCACGGGGTGTTTTCGTGACGAAGGGAAAAACGTAGGCATGATTTGCTGCTTCGCAGCCTGGTGGCCCACAACCGCCGGATTGAAGCATCCTTTAACGAAGTGGCGAACCTCTCGCTTTCCCCGCAACCCCATGTGCAACGGCGGGTGGCGATCACAGTTACAACCATAAAGGCTGGTTTGCCGACGTGGCCGCCTGACAGACTCCACCCCCGGTTAGGTTTTTCGGGAAATCGTCTCGGGAACGGCTTTTTTAAACGATGAAGGATTGGGAACTATGAGCCCGAAACCAGCTGCCCCACAAGGTTCGCCCCTTGCCGTAACGCCGCCCATCCAACCGCGAATGCCGTGGCGTGTGGCAACCGTGGATGCTCTGCCGGATTTCCGGCTCCATGTCCAATTCGTGGATGGCACCGAAGGGAGGGTAGACCTGGCCGCCCTTGTTCATTCGCCTGACGCTGGGGTCTTCGGCGCCCTTGCCGATTCCGCGCTCTTCGATCAAGTGTTTGTCGATCACGGTGCGGTGACTTGGCCAGGCGAAATCGACCTGGCCCCGGATGCCATGTACGCCGAGATCAAGAAAGCTGGAACATGGGTATTGCAGTCGACCACCCCACGGATGAATCCAGGGGATTGAGAACCGCAAGCCCAGTTTGACCAGCCCAGCCACCGGCGGAAGAATCGCCGACGGGGCTACGTTGGGAGCGAATCCATAGGCACCTTCGAATGCACTCCCAGGTCCAAGCTCTGCAGTGGCCGGCTAAAGGACGTTTTGGGGTTTAATCATCGGTGTTGGTTACAACAAACCACCTCGCAAGCCTGACGGTCTTTTCTGGTTCCTCCATCTTCCCCTCCACATCCAACTGTTTTTCTTCCGCCTCCACTCTCCCTTTTCGCTCTTCCTCTGGGGCGCTTCTTTGTCGCGACGTGACGGGGAGAACCTGCGTGCGGCAGCTGGCTCGTCGTACCGCGACCGGGGATGCCCTGCTCGCGGAAATCCCGCCTATCCCGAAACGCCCATGACCGGTGAGATCCAAGTGCTGAGCAAGGTCGAGGAGGTCCTGCGCAAACTCCCCGCATATCGTCCGTCAACACAAGAGGAGACCGGAGATGGAATTGACGACCGCCTGGGCAATTCGGGCCGCCATCGATGAAACCGCGCTGGATGGCCAGCTAAGGGATCTCTGCCGCAGATCGACGGTGCGGTTGGTAGCGACTCATTCCAGGTTGCGGTAGTCGAAGCGCACCTGGACGATGTAGGTGATCTGTCTCCGCAGCGCGGGATGGGGTTGGTTGAAGTAACAGCCGGGTGTAGAGGGATTGAAAGATCGGCCCCCTCAGGTTGAAAAGGGAAGCCCACCGAGTCCTGTTAGGACAATGTCTTATTTAGACAAAGACGATACTATTTCCTGTTTTTTTGACTAGCAAAAAAAATTTATAAAATTAGAAAAAAATATAAAAAAACTCTATTGACAATGGATTGACTTGAAATATGGTGATTTTCATGACGTCATAAAAATGTTTATACCGGTAAAGTTTAAATGAATATTGATATAGGGTTAATTCTTGAAAATTTTTCGTAAAAAACAATGGCTAAAAAACTACTTTAAGGAGGAACTATGAAAAACTTTGTGGGAAACAAAACTTCTAAAATCAGGGCTTTTTCTTTAAAAAATCAGCCATCAATCAATGATTTTACTTGTGGTAGCAAAATTCTTACTATTGAATTTGACCATTCTATCCTTGAAAAAAAACAAATTGCAGCATCAGAAATCGAAGAACTTTGTGGTCTGGTAGAAAAATATGAAATGCCAAACTATCCTGTTATTTTTTGTGATCTGGTCAATTTGAGAGGTTGTGTATTTCTTGAAGGTGAGATCGAATGGCCGTTAATTTTTATGGATATTAGCAAACTGTCTTCTGTAAAAGAAATGAGAGAAACATATATCCATGAGGCTGCACATCTATTTTCTTATAGATTTGGTCATGATTTCGTTTTTTCGATTATCCATAATATTTTTCTCAGAACTGCTGGTTATAATTTTTCTGAAATTGAGTATGAATACAGTGATTGCGATTGTGGTTTGACGATATCGGAAAGCATGGTGTTAAGCAAGGGATGCGTTAAGATTCTTTTGGATCAAAAATTGGACAGGATTTTTTGGGAAGACATTCGGGATTTTTTTCATTATTTCCCTGTTGTTCCTGGAGATACCATGGACGATAAATTGGCCGTATTCAAAAGGGTTGCAGGACGAATGTTGAAACATCTTAATTCGTCTAGCGTGGTCAATTCTTGAATCGCACAGAAAGATAAATAATTCAACTCAACCAGTATCGATCAAATTGTTCACCGTCGAACTCTTTTCGGGATCATTTATGATTGCTGGTTCGAGAGAGTGTCAGTGCATGTAAAGGCAGATCAAATGGTTACGATAATCCCTGCTGGAAGTTACAGTAATTACCGTTACTAATAATCTCCAGCAGGGATCAGCTCAGACTGGGGGATATCTAGGATTTTCTAGTCTGGGGAGTGCGGCGTGATCAGCGGAAAAAGGAAACTCTGATCATCGATTCCTTGGTTCGATAACTTTCGCCGGAGTCGGTGGATTTCCGACTATTCGCAGACAGATTATGCAAAACTGGTGCTATCACGCTTCTCAATGGTTCAACCAACTCCGCCAAAAGTTCCGGGTGCCAGCAGGTGCAAAAGCTTTACAGTGGAGGGTCCGGGTTCGACCGCGCCCTGTTCGTTCTGGGAGGAGGCATTGCCCTCCGCCGAAAATCTGGACGCCCTCTTTCTGTGTCACCCCCCGGCACATATCGGATCGTCTCACGCCGCTCTTTATCAGTTGATGTCACGCATCGCTGTAACGCCGGTTCGATTTTTCGTCAAGCAATTCCCGCGCACGCGGGGCAGAACCATTTTGCCCGCGCTGCAACCGTGACGATCTCAGTGTCGTGGCGGATCAGTCGTTTTCACCGCCGGTCCGCCAGATTGACCACATTGGCGCCGCTCTTGCCTGTAGTGATTTTTTGCAGGTATTCGGCCCAGAGGGTCAGAGCCGCGCGCTTTTCGTCGTCGTAGTCGTACAGGTTGTATATCTCTTCCAAGAGATCCGTGGAATGGTTGACGACCCGCTCCCTATTTTCGCGGGGGATCTTCAATCTGGCCATGCCAGTTAGGACGGTTCTTCGGAGATCGTGGGGACGGAAATGTTCAACGCCGATGCGGTTGGTTGGAGGGGGGTTTTCCGCTTTTTTCGCGGCCTGTTTCTTGTTGCGCCCCCCTTCACCCTTGACGGGATAACCCGGATCCGCTCCGAGAATGTTCCGGCGCAAGCTCAACGCCATCGCGTTTCCAGCAATGGGCTGGGCTGCGTTTTTGGGGCTGGGAAAAATGTAGCCGTCACTTGGTATCGCCCCAATCAGGTCAAGCGCCATGTCGGTCAAATAAACCCGATGTGCCTTCTTGTTTTTCGACCGTTCTTCAGGGATTGTCCACCAGCGCCCGTCAAGCTCCCTTGAGTGCATCCCGATGACCTCCCCCGGCCGTTGCCCGGTCACCAGAACGAGACGCAACGCTCGGCTCATTTCATCGGACATTGACAGGCCTTCCCGGTTTCTCAAGGCGTTCCACACAATCAGGATTTCATTGGCAGTCAACACCCGGTTGCGCGGGACATAGGGGCGAGGGGCTTCAAGCAAGGCAAAGGGGTTATTTTCAGCGTATTCCCACATGATCGCCATGTTCCACATCTTGCGGGCCTTGCAAAGCACGTTGAAGGCCTGGACGGGCGCACCGCGCTGGTCGATAGCGTCCAGCAAGCCCTTGGCATCGCGGCGGGTAACATCCTTGACTCGCCAGTTGGCCCAAGGTTCAAGGTCTTTGCGGAGGGCTCTTTCATCTTCCCGCCAAGAGCGTTTTTTCCTCTTGCCGTGATCCTCTATGAAATGAGAGATTAGTTGCGAGACAGTAATTTCGCGGCGCTGGCGGGCTTCTTCCTCGGCGGCCGCCCGGCGTTCAATCTCTCGATCGTCGGCCAAGCATATCGGCCCTTTCCCTGCCCGATAGTTGGCTCGAAACTCGGTGATCTTATTTTCGGCATCCAATTCCGTCTTGCCCTCGCTTGTATAACCGAAGGTTTCGAGGTACGTCTTACCGCCGATGGTGAAACGCAAAATCAGCAGCCGGTCGGGCCGGACGCCATGCTTGCGGGTTGGGTGGTCTTTGAAGAAAACCCCCTTGCGTTTCGTCTTTTTCAGACCGTCGAAAAGTGCCATTTCACCCCCCGATTTGGGTTGCAAGATAGGTTGCAAGATTTTACAGGAAATACAAGGTTCGTTAGGGATGTCACGGGAAAATCATAATTCTAAACTTCTTGAATTTCAAGGTAATTTTAGTCATCTAGGGATGGGCTGGGAAACCATATCTAAGCGTTCGCAATGCGTAGGTCAGGGGTTCGATCCCCCTCAGCTCCACCAAAAAAAACAGGGGGTTAGGTCGCAAGACCTAGCCCCTTTAAGTATTTTGGGGGATTTCGGGAGGTTCGGGTGACCGAATGGGTAGCAATCAAAGAGGATTTGCTGCGGCGGCAGCGGGATTTCGACGGGCGGATCGCGCGCCGGCTCGCGGAGTATGAAGGGCGGGGCGGGCGGATTTTCTGCGGACGGGGCTGTCGGGCCTGCTGCACCCTGACGGTCGATTGCAGCTTCGGCGAGGCGCTGCTCGTCGCCGAGGCGTTGAGCGATGCCCAGGGGCCTGCCCTCGACGGCTATGTCGAGCGCCTGCGTGAGTTGCTGCCGACGGTGGCGGATTTCAAGAGCTATCTGCGCATGCAGCGGCGGGAGTTGGGGGATTGCCCCTTTCTCGACGGGGAGGGGGCCTGCGCTGTCTACGAAGCACGCCCCTTCGCCTGCCGGGCACTCTTTTCAACCCGTCCCGCCGAGTGGTGCGGCGTCGATTTCGGCGAGCTGCCGGCTATCGAGAAGCAGCTGTTCATGGCGAGTCTCGACCGCACGGTGGTCGATTTTCCCACCCATTATCTGGCTGAGCCCCGGGAGTTGGCGCGAGAGCTGGAAGGGATGGGGCTGCTGGCCATGGAACGGGCCTTCGGCTTTTCCCTGGCCGGCAATCTCCCCTATCTGGTCTGGCTGGAAAGTCATTATGGCCTGAGCCAAAAATGCGCCGAAGGATACGCCGCCGTGACCGCGTTGCTGGAAGCGGAAGGGCTGAAACTCCCTTTCGTGCTGCACCTCGACAAGGTTCCGGCGTAGGCACGACGCCCTCTGATTTCACGACAAAAAAATCCCGACGCCATAAATACAGGCGCCGGGATTTTTCGTCTCTGCCTTCAGTCTTCAGCCTTCAGCCTGATCCCTTATAACTCCTTAAACGCCTTGGCTGCCGCTTCGAAGGTTTGGTCGAGATCGGCGGTGCTGTGGGCGATGCTCATGAATCCTGCTTCGTACTGGCTGGGGGCGAGATTGATGCCTTCTTCGAGCATGGTCCGGAAGAATTTGGCGAAGATTTTCGGGGTTTCCGCTTTGACATCGGCGAAGTTGAAGACTTCTTCGGCCTGAAAGTAGGTGCAGAACATGCCCCCGACCCGTTGCAGCGAGGTCGGCACCCCGGCGGCGGTCGCCGCCTGGCGCATCCCTTTTTCGAAATAGGCGCTCTTCTCCTCGATGCGGGCGTAGAAGCCTTCCTCCTTGAGTAGCTTCAAGGTGGCGATGCCGGCGCTCATGGCCAGGGGATTGCCGGAGAGGGTGCCGGCCTGGTAGATGCCGCCCTCGGGGGAGAGTCTTTCCATGATCTCCCGCTTGCCGCCGAAGGCCCCAACCGGAAGGCCGCCGCCGATGATCTTGCCGAGACAGACCAGGTCACCGCGTACTCCGTAACGCTCTTGGGCGCCCCCAAAAGCGACGCGGAAGCCGGTCATGACCTCGTCGACGATGAGCACGATCCCTTCTTCGTTACACAGCTGGCGCAGACCTTCGAGGAATCCCGGTTTCGGCGCCACGCAGCCCATATTGCCAGCGATCGCCTCCAGAATGATGCAGGCAATCTCGCCTTTGTTGGCCGCGACCAGCGCCCGGGTTTCAGCCAGGTCGTTGTAGGTGGCGGTGAGGGTGTATTTGGCGAAATCGGCGGGAACACCGGGCGAAGTCGGCACCCCGAAGGTGGCGGCGCCGCTGCCGGCCTTGACCAGCAACGAGTCGGCGTGGCCGTGGTAGCAGCCGTCGAACTTGAGGATCTTGTCCCGCCCGGTGTAACCGCGGGCCAGACGGATGGCGCTCATGGTCGCCTCGGTGCCGGAGGAGACCATGCGTACCTTCTCGATATTGGGATAGGCTTCCCGGACCATTTCGGCGAGGACAATCTCCTTCTCCGTCGGCGCGCCGAAGGAGGCGCCGGAGGCGGCAGCCTGCTGGATCGCCTCGACCACCTTGGGATGGCAATGGCCGAGAATCATCGGTCCCCAGGAGCCGACGTAGTCGATATAGGCATTGCCGTCGGCATCATAGATGCGGGAACCCTCGGCGCGAGCGATGAAGATTGGATCGCAGCCGACCGATTTGAAGGCCCGGACCGGGCTGTTGACTCCGCCGGGAATAATCTGCATGGCTCTGGCGAAAAGCGCTGCCGATTGCTGATGATTCATGGGAAAACCCCCTTATTGGGATAGATTGTTTGGCCCGGGGCCGAAGGAGAATTCTGCGCGAATGTGTCTGCTTAACATAGCCCCTCGACCTTGTCAAGAAGCGCCCCGCAGGCGGAAACAACAGAAAAAGGGGTTGCGGCAAAGCCGTAACCCCTTGTTTCGTCTGGTGCCCAGAGGCGGAATCGAACCACCGACACGAGGATTTTCAGTCCTCTGCTCTACCGACTGAGCTATCTGGGCGAAGAGGCTCCGTTTATAACCAAATCCTCTTGGGGTGTCAAGAAAAAATATCAAAATTTAAGCCTTGTCATCCCCGGGCAATTCTGCTAAGTAATTAGCACTTTTTATGGAGTAATCCGGCATGCTGACCCGTTACGCCAGCTTTATGAACTTTACCTTTTGGTTCGGCTTTTATTTTAGGCCGTCTGCCTGGGGGAGAGGTTCGTTGGCGTAAGCAAGGAGCAGCGCCGAACCAGCAAACCATGGGCAGACCGACTCCGGCTCTCCCATGGTTTTTTTGTTTCCGGATCGATGGAGACAAGGGCCGCCGGGGATAGCTGGGCGGCCTTTGCCGTTTTTTTCCACAACCGTCGATCGACAAGGAGCCGAGCCAATGATTATCGTCATGAAAAAAGGGGCAGACAAGGAACAACTGGCCGAAGTCAAGAAGCAGATCCGCGAACTGGGCTACAAGCCCCATGTGATTCACGGCGAAACCCGCAACGTCATCGGCGCAGTCGGCGATGAGCGGGGCAAGTCGGTGTTGCAGGCCATGGAGTCTCTGCCGGGGGTGGAGAGCGTGGTGCCGATTCTCAAGCCTTACAAACTGGCCAGCCGCGAGGTCAAGCCGGAGCCGAGCACGGTGGATTTGGGCGGCGGTGTCACGGTGGGTGGGGGTCAGCTGGTGGTGATGGCCGGCCCCTGTTCGGTGGAGAGTGAAGCGCAGATCCTGGAAACCGCCCACGCGGTCAAGGCGGCCGGCGCCACGGTGCTGCGCGGCGGCGCCTTCAAACCGCGCACCAGCCCCTATTCTTTCCAGGGGATGGAGGAGGACGGTCTCAAGTTGCTGGCTCTGGCTCGGGAAGCGACCGGTCTGCCCATCGTCACCGAGGTGGTCAATCCCCGAGATGTGGACCTGGTCGCCCGCTATGCCGACATCATGCAGGTCGGCGCCCGCAATATCCAGAATTTCGCCCTGCTCAAGATGCTCGGCCAGCTCGACAAGCCGATCCTGCTCAAACGCGGGATGGCCAGCACCATCCAGGAATTCCTGATGAGCGCCGAGTACATCCTCGCCGAGGGGAACCGGCGCGTCCTCCTCTGCGAGCGGGGCATCCGCACCTTCGAGACCGCCACCCGCAACACCCTCGATATTTCGGCGGTGCCGGTGCTCAAGGAGCAGACCCACCTGCCGATCATCATCGATCCCTCCCATGCCACCGGCCACGCCAGCCTGGTCCCCTCCATGTGCTACGCGGGGGTGGCGGCCGGCTGCGACGGCCTGATCGTCGAGGTCCATCCCTGCCCGGAAAAGGCCGCCAGTGATGGGCCCCAGTCCCTGCGCCCGGCGGAGTTCGCGGCAATGATGGCGAAGCTGCGGGAGTTCGCGAAGGTCGCCGGAAAAGAGTTGTAAGAAAGCCCCTGCCCCCTTCTTCTTGCGGGAGGGGGCGGGGCAGCGTCCAACCACACCCAAGGAGATTTCATGTTCTTCATCCCCCTTTCCCAGATCGAAAGCGTCGAACTGGTGATCCACGCCCTGCGCGCCGCCGGCGGTCAGGCCGATTGCACCGCCTGCCCGGCCTACCGGGTCTGTATGAAGCAGTGTCTGACCATCGCCGACACCGTCAGTCGGATGGCGCGTCAGGGTACCCTGCCGGTCATCGACGAGGACGAGTCGCCGGAGCCGCCGTCTTCCGGTGGTGGCGGTCCGGGCCGGCCCGCCAAGGGCGGTCTGAAGGTCGTCAAGTAGTAATGCGAGGAAACCGTTGACTTTGGCCGGCGGCTGTGATAACCAAACAGCCTGATTTTTTCGGAGATTCCCATGTATCTGCCCGGTCCGACATCCCTTTACCGCACGGCATCCCCGGCACGAGCATGTGCGGCGGCCGCTTGTCCGGCCTCCGACTGTTGCCAGGGAGTCAGTCCGTAACTCCGAAACCGACAGAATCTTCGAGGCCATGGATACTGATAGAGTCCATGGCCTTTTTGTTTACCGACCACGACCATCCTCAACGGGGAGTACATCATGCGCAACAACATCGTCCATATCGGAGCGGGGGAACTGACTTACGAGATCCGGGCCATTGTCGATATCGCCGACAAGCTCAAAGATCTGGGAATTAAAACCAACATGGAAAATATCGGCGATCCGGTGGCCAAGGGGGAGAAAATCCCCCTCTGGATGAAGGAGATCGTCGCCGATCTGGCCATGAAGGATTGCGCCTACGGCTATTGTCCGACCCGGGGCGTGCTGGAAACTCGCCAGTTTCTCGCCGACCTGACCAACAAGCGGGGCAAGACCCAGATCACGGCCGACGACATCCTTTTCTTCAACGGCCTCGGCGACGCCATCCAGAAGGTCTACGGCTTCCTCCGCCGCGAGGCGCGGGTCATCGGCCCCTCGCCGACCTATTCGACCCACTCCTCCGGCGAGGCCGCCCACGCCGGGCAGAAGCCGGTTTCCTACCGGCTCGATCCGGGCAACAACTGGTATCCCGATCTCGACGATCTGCGCCTCTCGATCAAGTACAACCCGGCGATCTGCGGCATCCTCATCATCAATCCGGACAATCCTACCGGCGCCGTCTATCCCGAGCGCGTCCTGCGGGAGATGATCGCCATCGCCAAGGAATACGATCTGTTCATCATCTGCGATGAGATCTATCACAACATCGTCTACAACGGCGAGTCGACCAAGCCGATCTCCGACCTGATCGGCGACGTGCCGACCATCGCCATGAAGGGGATCAGCAAAGAAGCCCCCTGGCCCGGTGCCCGCTGCGGCTGGATCGAGGTTTACAACGCCGACAAGGATCCGATGTTCCAGCAGTACGTGGCGTCGATCCTCAATTCGAAGATGGTCGAGGTCTGCTCCACGACCCTGCCGCAGAAGGCGATCCCGGCGCTGCTCAGTCATCCGGAGTACCCCAAGTACCTGGAAGAGCGCAAGCGTCGTTACGAGCGGGCTTCGAATATCGCCTACCAGCTACTCAAGGATGTGCCGGGAATCAAGGTCAACCGCACCAACGGCGCCTTCTACATGGCGGTAGCCTTCGAGAAGGGGCGTCTCACCCACGAGCAGAGCCTGCCCATTGAAAACCCCGAAGTCAAGCAACTGGTCGATGGGCTGGTGAACCTGCCGGGCTGTTCCCTGGACAAGCGCTTCGTCTACTATCTGCTGGCTTCCACCGGCATCTGCGTGGTGCCGCTCTCCTCCTTCTGTACTCCGGAGCAGGGCTTCCGCATCACCCTGCTGGAGCGGGACGAGCAGGAGCTGACCAAGATTTTCGAGACGATCGCCGCTTCCATCGGTGCCTACCTCCAATCCTGATCGATTCTCCCCCGGCGGTTCGCCGCCGGGGGAGCTTTCCCGCCGCCCATCCCCACACCTTCCCTTTCCCCACGGGGGCACCCATGACCAGTCAACTCAAGCCGCACCTGCAAGCCGTGGTGAATTCCCGCGACGATCTTCGCGGCTACCTTTTGCGTGGCGCCCGTCCCCAGGAAGAATGGGGGATCGGCGTCGAGATGGAAAAGCTGGTGCTCGATGCCGCCACCGGCGAGGCCGCCCCTTTTGATCGGATCGAGGAATTGCTCCGGCGTCTGGAGGGGATTGGGGCCTGGCGTGGCGTGCGTGAAAACGGGCGTCTCGTCGCCCTGCAAGGACCGTCCTCCTCCATCACCCTGGAGCCGGGGGGGCAGTTGGAGCTTTCCGGTGAACTCTGCGACGATCTGCATTGCTGCCGGCGCGGTTACGAGGCCTATATCCGAGAGATCGTCGCGACCGGCGAGGCGCTCGGTCTGCGCTTTTGCGGCCTCGGGGCGCAGCCGTTCACGGCGCTGGAGCAGATCGGCTGGCTGCCCAAATCCCGTTACGGGATCATGGGGCCGTACATGCTGCGAACCGGCGACATGGGGCAGCGGATGATGAAGCAGACCGCCGGGGTGCAGGTCAACCTTGACTTCTCCGACGAGGCGGACTGTATGGAGAAGATGCGCCTGGGGATGGCCCTGACACCGCTTTTGTATGCCCTTTTTGCTAATTCGCCGCTGCTGGAAGACCGTTCGACGGGCTGGTTGTCGACCCGGGGGGAGATCTGGTCGCGTACCGACCCCGACCGGACCGGGCTGATCGAGCGGCTCTTCGCCGAAGGGGCGAATTTTTCGGACTATGTCGAATACGCCCTCGACGTGCCCATGTATTTCATCCATCGCCAGGGCGAATATCTCGATATGACTGGCGAGCGTCGAACTTTCCGCCGCTATCTCGATGAGGGCTTCGCAGGACAGCGGGCGGTGCTGGGGGATTGGGATCTGCATCTGTCGACCCTCTTTACCGAGGTCCGGCTGCGGCCGCAGATCGAGGTGCGCAGTGCCGACAGTCTGCCGCCGCGACTTTCCCTCTCCGTCGGTGCGCTGCTCAAGGGACTCTTTTACGACAAGGAAAGCCGTGAAGGGGCCTGGGCGTTGCTCGGTCCCTTCTGCCGGGAAGAACTTCAGGACCTGATCCGGCAGAGTCGCCGTCTGGGCTTGCGCACGCCGTTGGGGCGGGAAACGTTGCGGGAATACGCCTTGGCCGTCATCGCCTTGGCTCGGGCGGGGCTGGAACGCCAAGGCTGCCGGGATGTCCTGGGTCGGGACGAGACGATTTTTCTCGATGAGCTGCACGGGATCGCCGACTCGGGCGTCACCCTCGCGGAACGCCTTTTGTTCCGCTGGCAGGGCTCGCGGGACGATAAGTTGCAGGTATTGTTGGATCACTGCGGCTTTACCGCCTGACCGGGGGGTTTGCGAAAAATACAAATGAAGATCTACGACTGTGCATTTGCACGGTCATTTTCACGGTAATACGCGTTGTAATGAATTTTTTCTCGTTTATGCTTTCTTCCGTCTCGACCTGTTGTGGCAGACGGGCCAGGCTGGAGAAGATCCTTCTTCTTCATTTTCCCCCCCTGTTCAGGGCCGGCCTTCCGAAGTTCTTCGGGGCCGGCCCTGTCTTTTGCGGCGCGTGCGCTGGGCTTGCCGCTGTGCGAATGCACAGTAAATGACCGTGAGCGTGGCCGCGATTTTTTACGGGAATCGCCGTGGCGGTCGGTATCGCTTTCGGTTAGGATTGAACCATCGACGGGCTGTTGTGGCAGGCGGCTCGACGAAGCATGAAGACCCTCCTCTTCATTTCTCCCTCTTGTTCCACCCCAGACCGGCCAGGGTACCTCCCCCTGGCCGGTCGTCTTTTTGGAGCACCTGCTTGTCTACTGTGCCTTTGCACAGGGCGAAACCGGACATGCGGGCCTGATTTTTTACGCCTTCCCCCGTGGCGGCGATCAGACTTTTTTTGTAATTTATAAACATCGACGGCTTGTTGTGGCAGGCGAGCCGAAAGATACCTCCTGTAGCTCCATCTCCCTGTTTCACCCAAGGGCCGGTCATAAGGGATGCCTCCCCCTTGATCGGCCCTCTCCCTTTGTGCCTTCCGGTCGTCGATCATCACGGCACCTTCACCGAGTTCCCCGAATCGTGATTAAAGCGCGGAAATTCGCGAATTTTACGCAATTCAGGGGTGTATCGGCCGGCCGTTTCGGTTATAATCCCGCTGCTCTTTTGCGACCCGTGCCGGCTTGTCAGCCTCGCGTCCGTCGCTTCTTCGCCTTGTCTCGCGGTTGTTCTATCCGAAGACGGCCGCTCGAATTTTCCCCGTTACGCACCCTTCTTTATTCGACAGGAGTTCACCGTGTCCCAAACTGCCATCGATCCGACCCTGGCCAAGCAGACTATCGACAGCTTGCGCCTGCTCGCCGCCGACGCTGTGGAAAAAGCCCGTTCCGGCCATCCCGGCACCCCCATGGAAGCCGCCCCCATCGCCTACCTGCTCTACCAGCGCCACCTCCGCCACAATCCGACCAACCCCAACTGGGCCGGGCGCGACCGCTTCATCCTTTCCTGTGGGCATGCCTCAACGTTGCTCTACGGTATTCTGCATCTGAGCGGCTACGACCTGTCGCTGGACGATCTGAAGAATTTCCGGCAGCTGGGCAGCCGCACCCCCGGTCATCCCGAATTCGGCCACACCCCCGGCGTCGAAACGACTACCGGCCCCCTCGGCCAAGGGGTGGCGGTCGGTGTCGGCATGGCCATGGGCGGCCGCTTTCTTCAGCAACAGGTGGATGGTGAACTCTTCGACTACCGTACCTACGTGCTCTGTTCGGACGGTGACCTGATGGAGGGCCTTTCCGCCGAGGCGGCCTCTCTGGCCGGCCATCTGCGTCTCGGCAACCTGATCTACATCTACCTCGATAACCGCATCACCATCGAGGGGGAAACCTCCCTGGCCTTCAGCGAAGAGGTCGCCACCCGCTTCCTCGCCAGTGGCTGGCACATCGAGCGGGTCGAGGGGGAAAATCTCGCGGAGATCGACGGCGCCCTCGACCGGGCCAAGCAGGATCCCCGGCCGTCGCTGATCGTCGCTCGCACCCATATCGGCATCGGCGCCCCGACCAAACAGGATACCGCCGAGGCCCACGGCGCGCCCCTGGGCGAGAAGGAATTACGGGCCGCCAAAGCCTTCTACGGCTTCGACCCCGAGCAGTCCTTCGTTGTTTCCGAGGCGGTGCGGACGCATATGGCGGAAATTCTCCCGCGCGGCGCGCAGTTGGAAAGTGCCTGGCAGGCCCGCTTGGCCGAGAAGCTGCAAGGGGATAATGCCTCCCTGCAAGCCTGGAACCAGCTGCAAGCCGGGGAACTCCCCGACGGCTGGCAGGCGGCACTGCCCGAATTCGCCGCCGGGACCTCGGCGGCGACACGCAAAGCCAGCGGTGACACCTTGAATGCCCTGGCCGGGGCTCTGCCGCTGCTCCTCGGCGGCTCGGCGGACCTCGCCCCCTCGAACAACACCGAACTCAAAGGGCAGGCGTTCTTCGCCCCCGGAACGAGCGGCCGCAATATCCATTTTGGCATCCGCGAGCATGCCATGGGCGCAGTCCTCAACGGACTCGCCCACACCCCCGGTCTGATCCCCTTTGGCGGCACCTTCCTGGTCTTCGCCGATTACATGCGCACGCCGATCCGCTTGGCGGCGATGATGGGATTGGGGACTGTCTATGTGCTGACCCATGATTCCATCGGTCTCGGCGAGGACGGCCCGACTCATCAGCCGGTGGAGCATCTCGCCACCTTGCGGGCGATCCCCGGCCTCAACGTCATTCGTCCCTGCGATGCCAACGAAACGGTGCGTGCCTGGGAGGCGGCCATCGCCAACCACAGCGAGCCGACCGCCTTGATCCTCAGTCGCCAGAACCTGCCGACCCTCGACAGCGAGCAGTTTGCTGGCGCCGACGGCCTGCACCTGGGTGGCTATGTTCTCGCCCGCGAGGAAGGGGAGCTGCAAGCCATCCTTCTCGCCAGCGGCGCCGAGGTCCATCCCGCCCTGGCCGCGCGGGAGCTCTTGCAGAAAGAGGGGATCGGCACCCGTGTCGTCTCCATGCCCTGCTGGGAATTTTTCGATGCCCAGGAGCAGGATTATCGTGACGAAGTCCTCCCCCCCGCCTGCACCTGCCGGGTGGCGGTGGAAGCGGCCGTCCCCTTCGGTTGGGAACGCTACGTGGGAAATACCGGCGCCATCATCGGCATGACCGGCTTCGGTGCCAGCGCCCCCGCCGATCAGTTGATGCAATATTTCGGTTTCACTGCCGAGAATATCGCGGCCAAAGTGAAGGGATTGATGTAAGCGGAGGGGCGCTCCGCCTGCGCTCGAATATCGTCCTTTGCAAATGAAACAGGGGCGCACATAGGTGCGCCCCAGCCACAAAATCCTGTTGAACCGTCGAACCGTAGGGGCGCAGCATGCTGCGCCCCTACCCATCCCCCTACGCTTCACTCCTCACGGCTTCTCCACCAATCCCCGCAATTCCTTCAGCAATTCCCCAACGAAATCATATCCTTTTTGCCAGAACTCCGGATCGGCCAGGTCGATCCCCAGAGGCTTGAGCAGCGTTTGTGGCGGGGCGCTGCCGCCGGCGGCGAGCAGTTCCAGGTAACGGGGGACGAAGTCGGTTCCGTCTTCCCGATATTTCTGATAGAGCGCCAGCACCAGCAGTTCGCCGAAGACATAGGAATAACAGTAGAAGCGGGAATGAATAAAGTGGCTGATGTAGGCCCAACCCCAGCGGTAGGGCTCGATCATCGTTACGGCGTCGCCGAAAAGCCTGGCGTTTTCCTGCCACCAGAGGTCGCAGTAGTCGTCGGCGGCGAGCAGTCCCGCACCGCGCTTTTTGTGGGCGGCCAGCTCGAAACGGGTCAGCACGTTCTGGCGAAAGGTGGTGGCGATGATGTCCTCCAGCTTGGCGCAGAGCAGTTCGATCTTCACCTGGCGATCCGGTTCCTTGTCGAGAAGGGAGCGGGTCAGCAGCATCTCGCCGAAGACGCTCGCCGTCTCCGCCATCGGCAGCGGCGCCTGATACTGAAAGAAATTTTGCCCCTGGGAGAGGGCGAAGTGAACGCCGTGCCCCAGTTCGTGCGCCAGGGTGCTCAGGTCGCGCAGGTTGCCGGTATGGTTCAACAGCACGTAGGGCGCCAGTCCCGGCATCATCCCCATGCAAAAAGCGCCGCCGCTTTTTCCCGGCGCCGGAAAGGCGTCGATCCGTCCTTCGGTGAAAAACTTTTCGGCCATATTCGCCATTTGCGGCGAAAATCCGGCGAAGGCGTCGAGGACCACCGTCTTCGCTTGGGCGAAGGTATATTCCCGGCCGCCGGTTCCGAGCGGGGCGTAGATGTCGGTATTCTTCATCCGTTCTAGGCCGAGCAGTTGCCGCTTCAGCTCGAAGTACTCCCGGGCCAGGCCGTAGTTGGCCTCGGTCACCTGCATCATGCGTTCGACCATGTCGGCTTCCGTTTCGCAGGCCAGATGGGTCGGCGTCATCAGGTCGGGATAGCCCCGCAGTTCGACCTCTTTGCCATGATCGAGCAGCAGGTTGTTGAAACAGGCGGTAAGGGGCAGCTCCTGTTCCGCATGCTTGCGCAGAAAGGTCGAAAAAGCGTTTTCCCGGATTTGCCCGTCGGGATGATGGAGCAGCGCCAGAAGTTCCTCGCCGGAGACCTCCCGGGGCTCGGATTCGCCGGGCAACGTGAAGGAAAAGCGGAAGGACGAGGTCAGTTCCTCGAAGAGCTGCGTGAAGGCCTCCTTGCCGGAAAGATCCTTGCGCTTTACGGCCTGTTCTACCTCTTCGCTCAGGGTGTAGGGGGCGTGGGCCCGGAGCTGGCGCAGGTAGTGGCCGTAGGCGGCGACCTCGGGGTTTTTCAGCAGCGCGGCAAAAAGCACTTCCTCGATGCGCAGCACTTCCAGTTCGAAAAAGAGGGTGGTCTCGGCCAGGGAACTCCAACTCTCCCGCACTCGGGCCAGCAGGGCCTTGTGCGCCGCCGGCCGGCTGTCCTGGGAAAAAAGGAGTTGGGCGTAGAAGTAGGGTTTGAGGATAAGGCGTTGCAGCTCTTCGTAACGCTTCAGCGCACTCACCAAGGCTTCCGGGGAGAGCCGTTCCGAGGCGATGCGCCCGCGAAAATCCTGGCGGAATTTCTGCGCCAGTTGCTGTGCCGCCTCCAGATCGGCCACGAGTTTGGAGTCGTCGGGGCTGCCATAGAGCGGAGAAAGATCCCAGGTCGATTCGGGGGAGGTCATGGTTGTTCCTTGTAAAAAGTGGCGAGATAGGCGGGGAGGGCGGCTAAAGTTGAATAATCTGGTTCAGCCGCTCGCAGACTTGGGCGAAGAGCGCATCGGACAGGCGTTTCATGGGATGGGTCGAGGCCCCACGGAGTCGCCAATCAAAGGGTTTGGGCTGATGGCAAAGGACAAAACTCGCTTGGCCGGCCTTCCGTCCTTTGGCCACGCCGACCTCCACGGCAAAGGGATTATCCGCGTTGTAACCTGCCGTCGTCATCGGCAAGCCGATCACCAGTGAGGTCTTTTCGTTGAAGAGGCGCGGCGACAAAACGAGAAAGGGATGAACATCGCGCATTTCCCGTCCCACCTGGGGGTTGCAGTCGATCCAGATAATATCCTGGCGCTCCGGAACCCAGGGAACGGCTACCACTGTTCGGCCCCCAGGGGCGGACAGACCATAACCTCGCCGCCATGACGCGCCGGATCGTACAACGCCAGGCGCTCTTCCAGGGTCAAGGGTTGATCCTTCACCGGCTGGATAATGACCCTATCCCCCTCGACGGTGATGCGCACCGGCTGGTCTTCATGCAGATGGGCCGCGCCCGCCACCGCCGCCGGCAAGCGGACGCCGAGATTGTTCCCCCAGCGTTTGATATTGAGAATGGTTTCGGTCATGAGATCCTATCCCAAAAAAAAGTTTATACTTAGTTTAAACGTGCATGGGGTCGGGGTCAAACAATAATTTTGTGAACAGTTCTTGGGCGAGCCGGCAACAAAAACGCCCCCTGTTGCGAGGGGGCGTTTTTTATCGGGTAATTGCAATCGGGTCTTACTTCTGGATGGTGAAAAAGCCGTCGGCAATAAATTTCCCCGAAGTAATTCCGCCTGTTGCCGGAAAGAAAATCGAAAAAACGGCCCGGGAAAAACCGGGCCGTTCGTGTTAAGTGGGGTCACAATCGTAGGGGCGCAGCATGCTGCGCCCCTACCGGATGTCGTTTATTGCATTTCGAAGACGTACAGCGACGAGCGGCGGGCGCCGAGCAGGCCGGTGCTGGCGCCGTTGATGGCCATGACCACTTCCTTCTGGCCGTCGTTGTCGATGTCGGCCAGGCGGAAGTCGGCCATGTAGCCGTTCTGTTCCCGGGTGTGCCAGGCTTCGAGTAGTTCCTGGCCGTTCCAGACCATGGCCGTGAGCTTACTCTTGCGGAAGGTCTTGCCCCGAGCGCGGAACCAGTCTCCCTCGTTGACCGGGATGAGGATTTCCCCGGCATCGCCGCGCCCAAGCCGGGCCTGCAGGTAGGCATCGCGGGTGTTGTCGCCATCCTGCGGGCGCTTGGTCGGATCGACGCGGGTGATGAATTCCTCGCTGCCGCCCATGCGCTCGCTCCCTTCCCACAGTTTTTCGCCGCTCGCGGAAAAAATCTGCAGGTTGTCGAGATGGCTCAGGTAGGCGATGGAATCGCCGCCGCTGCCGTTCGCCGTTAGCGGAGAGAAGCTGTACAGACGGATGGGATTGGGCACCTCGACCTTGGCACCCTGCTGGATGTCGTTGCCGTTGCCTTGCACGCGGAAGATGGGCCCGGCGAAATCCTGATGTTCATCGCCCATGCCCTGGGCCAGCAGCACGACTCCTTCGCCGGGCAGGTCGACATTGCGGAAATAGTAGTTGATGTTGGTTTTGCGAACCTGATAGCCGTCGGCGCCGGCGCTGACGATCATCGAAGAGAGGCGGTCGTCGAAGGCCGCGGTGATGTACAGTTCGAGTTGGCCGTCGCCGTTCAGATCGGCGCCGTCAATGGCCAGGGCCTTGCGCCCTTTGCCGAGATCGACCTGGGCGATCGTTTCCGAGGCGCCGTCGGCGAAGCGGGTGATGTCGATGCGGTGGGCGTAGAGCAGGGCGGTTTCGAGCTTGCCGTCGCCGTCCAGTTCGCCGACTTCGACCCCGACCAGCGGTTCCTTGACGGCGGGGCTGACCCACACGCCCCGTTCCGCTTCGGCGAGATTCTGGCGGACGATGGCGGGGGAGAAGTCGCCGACCACACTTGAACCGGTCGGGGCCGGAGCGGCGATGATAGCTGCGCCGGTCGGGGCGGGCATCATCGCCGGAGCGGAAACGCTGGGGGCGGCCGCGACCGGAATGCCGGCCGCAGGAGCGATTGTCGCGGTGGCCGGGGCGGCGGCTCCGCCGACGGCATAGGCGCGCAGCACGGTGAAAGCCGGATCGCGAACTTCGAGCTTGCCGGGCTTGAGGACGAAGGTCAAACCTTGAAAGCCGACGGCCGCCGCCGGGTTTTCAGGCTTGGTCGCCTGGGTCGCGGCGTATTCCTGCCATTCGAGCGTCGGTAGGGCCTGCTTGACCTGGGCATAGACCGCTTCCCCCTCGCCGGTATAGTCCCAGAAAATCGCCGGCAGATTCTCGAAACGACGGATGGCGTCCTTCGCGTTAATTTCGGGGGCCGCCCCCACGGGCTTGGCGTAGGAATAACCGGACTTGACCCGGGTGACCTGCAGGATGGCCTTGACTTCGTCGATGGTGCCGACAACTTCCTTGGTCACCGGGTGCACAACCTTTTCCCCCGGCTGCATCACGGTGAAAAGATCACCGATGGCGACATTCGACTTGGCGTCGAGGTCGATGAGAAATTCCCCCTTCGCCGGCATGATTACCACCCCGGAGACGGGTTTGAAGTCGCGGGCCAGGTTTTCGATAAAGGCCGACGCGGACGGAGGCAATATCGCCGACGCGGCCAGCAGAAGCACGGCGACGAGCAACGAACGGGGGAAGAACGGCATGTGCGGCATCTCCTTGGGTTGACGGATGTACGGAATCTTGCGGTAGGGGCGCACCGACGTGCGCCCTGATTTTTAATAAGCGGATTAGCACTAATCTTCAGCTGAAGCGTCTCCCCCTTTTTCAAAGGGGGATGCCCTTCATTGGCCCCTTGGCTGAAGATTGACGCCTATCACATTCAATAAAGGCTTTTCAGAAAAAATGGCCGGGCAAAAAAGCCCGGCCATCAAACTAGCATAATGCTGCTAAGTCGGCAATCTTAGAACTTGTAAGCCAAGCCCAAGCCGGCTTTCCAGGCATCGTCGCCACCGATTTCCTTGGTACCGATAACATCGTAACCGAAATCATCGTCAGCCAGCAGGTAGCCGCCGCCCAAGGTCGCGATCAGGCCGGGAACGACGGTGTAATCATAATAGAGATCAAGTTCATGACCGAAAGTGATGCGTTTCATGCTTTTGCCGTTCGACAGGAAACGGACTTGGTTGTCAGCAGCTTCCTCGGCATAGATGTAGTAAGCGCGAATCTTGCTCTTTTCGCTCACTTTTTGCTCAACACCCAGCTTGGCGTACTGGAAGTTCATGTAGTAAGAGCCATTTCCGGAGATCGTGCGGCCAAGGCGGTTGGTTGCTACAGTTTGGTCAACACCGCCTGCCCCGGCACGAACGTCAAAATAACCACCAGTGAGAATTTCAGAGAAGTTATTGAAACCTGCAACTGTCACCATTTCCCCAGTGGGGCTATCGCTGTCACCATAGCGTGCTGCTTCGGCTATAAGTTTCGTATCGCCCAAGGTGTAACCAGCGTTGGCCAAAAAGGCAAATGCATCAGTGCTCAGGGTGTCCAATGTGCCATCGTTATCAACATCCGCCTTCATGCGACCATCGTTGTAAAAGGCAACGCCACTATACTCAAAAGCGTCGATTTTGCCTTTCAATTCAAGACCATAGTAGTACTGTTGTTCGAGAATCATATTGTCGATTGTGGTAGTAGGCCCATACTGCATAATTTGATTGTCATCGGCATCATAGTAGGCGACAAAGGGGCTAATAGTGTGTTCACCAACTTTCATGTCTAGTTGGGCTTGGTAGAAGTCTACATCGGCACCGTCATTTTCGTCGACACCTTCGATAACCTTGGCCCAATACAGACCCAAATTGGTGTTTTCATCGAAAGCGGTGCGGGTGCTCACGCCCGAGGCGTGCTCGCCGAGGATCAGGCCGCCGCCCATCTTGTAGTAATGGGTACCGGCCTTGACGTTGGTATTGGCCTCGGGGATGTTGAAGTCGAGGTAGAGATTGGCGATTTCGATCTGGCTGGTCGTGTCGGAACCCACCCGGCCAATCGACGTCGTGTTCGGATCGTTGTCGGTGTCGCCCCACACATAGTCAACCTCGACGGTGAAGACCGCCTTGACGTTCTCGTTGAGAGCGGCGGTGGTGAAGAGGCGAAGACGGGAGTCGACGGCGCGGGTGTTGTCGTCAGTAGTATAGTCCTTTACGACTGTACCATCGTCGAGAGTTTTGTAGGTGGTAAGATTCCCATCTTTATCCCGGCCGTCCATGTTGTCGGCGGCGACGCCGCGGACGTGGAGGAAGCCGGAGACATCGCCGGTGATGGCGAAGGCCGGGGCGGCGATGGCCGTCGAGGCCAGCAGCGCTACCATGATTTTCGTTAATCTGCTCACTTTTGCCTCCTGATACGAATAGTGATCATAAAGTTCGTGCGGCCGGCCGGCGAGGCGCCGGAAAGCCTGGTCGGTCAGCGTGCGAGGTTGAACTAACCCCCTGCCGGAGCTTCGAATTCGTAACCGCAAGCAGGACACTTGATCTTGGTGGTGCCGCCTTTAGTCGTGGCGCAAGCCGAAAGCGAAACGGCCAGCACCGTCACCATCAACAGAGTTACCAGTTTCTTCATACCTTTCACCTCCCTTCGTTAGCGTCTATGTTTGGACCGGATTCTACGGGTGTCGGCCTATTGAAACCTTCAGCGGACAAAACGAACACCCTTTTATTCGCAAGGAGAATGCCAATTCGGAAAAACTCGAAAAAACTTCAAGAAAAGATCGCATCAACTTGAAATTATTCGATCTTTCTCCCTGCGTGGTAGTTGAAGGAGAGTTTTTCGGTCATTTTTTTACTGTGCTTTATTTGCCACACTGTTGCTGAACGTCAACGAAAGATCGATCATTAGAAGGCTTTTCTAGGGTTGCCGGGCGACCGGAACTTTCTCGAATTCGGCCTTGATCTGTCCGGCGGTGAGGATGTTGCCGTCACGCAGGACCTTGAAGTTGCGGTCGATGAGAATGACCCGGGGAATCAGGTAGACGTTGTAGGCCTTGAGGGCCTGCCCGTCGTCAATCATGGTGTGGTGGGGGAAGTCGTATTTGATCTTGTTTTTGTACTCTTTGACCATTTTTTCCGAGTCCTGAAGGTAGACCTCGACCAAGCGGACGTTCTTTTCTTTCAGGTATTCGGCGCCCTGGGTGAATTCGTTGCTTTGCTGCAAGCAGGTAGGACACCAAGTGGTGGCCAGCTTGAGGATAATCAGCTCGCCCTTGTGGTCGGAGAGCTTGAAGGGAACGCCGTCAAGGTCCTTGAGTTGGAAATCGGGCGGCTCGGCGCCGGGGTCCACGGCCCAGGCGTGAGTCGAAACAAGCAGGGCCACAAGCAGTAAGGAAAGCGAGAGCAGGACTTTTTTCATAAAAACCCCCTTGGGTGCGAGAAAAGAGGCGAACTTGCCGCCGTTCAGTCTAGCAATCCCCATGGCCAAGTCAATCGCAAGGGCGGGTGGGTCGCTAAAACGCCTCTGTGGATTCAGCTTTTTTCGCCAGGGAAGGGGTTGGCAAATAGCTGTTTTACCAAAGAGGCGTTCAGTATATTTTTATCCGATTTAAAGTCAAGGCAAAACTTCTAATCTGATTCAAGTGCCTTGAATGATTGTTGTAATTGATCAAATAAAAAACAAACAGCGTTATTTTTATAGTAAAAAACCAAAAAAATCAGCCGGGCTGACAGATTTCGGTGAGAACGCCGCCCGTGGCCTTGGGGTGGAGAAAAGCGATCAGACTGTGATGAGCGCCATGTCGGGGGCTTTCGTCGATCAGACGCACACCCGAGGCTTTCAGCCGGGACAGCGTTTCAACGATGTCGTCCACCTGGTAGGCGATGTGATGAACCCCTTCCCCGTTCTTCTCAAGAAACTTCGCCACCGGCGAATCGGGCGAGGTCGGCTCCAGCAGTTCGATGCGACTTTCCCCCACGCCGATAAAGGCGACACGGACCTTCTGCTCAGCGACCTCCTCGGTCCCCTCGAAAGGCATGCCGAGCACGTCGCGATAAAAGGGGAGGGCGGTTTCCAGGCTCTTGACGGCGATGCCGATGTGGTTGATCAACTTCGTCATGTTGTCTCCTGAATGTTAGGAATGGATTGAGAAAGGGTTGGGATTTGTTTGAGGTGTAGGCGCGACCCATGGGTCGCCCGGGGGCGAATTCGCAATTTGCGACGGTTGGGCGAACATCGGTGCAACTCTACGGCCGGGTCAATGGGGTTTCACGGTAGGGGCGCAGCATGCTGCGCCCTTACGGTCAGTTGCACCACCCGGATCATCTCAGGCGGTGCCCCTACGGCCGCCGAAACGCCTCCAGCAGTCGCCGGGCGGCGATGCCGGGGGTGGTGATGCCCCGGTCGACGGCTTCCTGCAGTCGGGGGAGCAGGGCTTCGACCTTGGGATCGTGCAAAAAGAGCTGCTTCAGTTCATCCATAACCATCGTCCACATCCAGTCGCCCGCCTGCCGTTGGCGCTTTTCAGCGAACTCTCCGCTTTCTTCCATGGCCCGGCGAAAGTCGCGGATGGTTTCCCAGACTTCGGCGATGCCTTCGCCATGCAGGGCGCTGCAAAGCAGGGCCGGAACCTGCCAATGATCGCTTTTCGCCCGGATCAGGTGCAGGGCGTTGACGTACTGGCTGCGGGCGAGTTCGGCGCGGGGGCGGTTATCGCCGTCGGCCTTGTTGATGAGGATGGCGTCGGCGATCTCCATGACGCCTTTCTTGATTCCCTGCAACTCATCGCCGGCACCGGGCAACTGCAAGAGCAGAAAGAAGTCGACCATCGAGGCGACGGTGATTTCTGACTGGCCGACACCGACCGTTTCGACGATGACGACATCGTAACCGGCGGCTTCGCACAAGAGCATGGTTTCGCGGGTCTTGCGGGCGACGCCGCCGAGGGTGCTGCCGGCGGGGGAGGGGCGGATGAAGGCGTTGGGGTCGCGGGCGAGTTCTTCCATGCGCGTCTTGTCGCCGAGAATGCTGCCGCCGGAGATCTGGGAGCTGGGGTCGACAGCGAGGACCGCGACTTTGTGGCCTAAGCGGGTCAGATGGAGGCCGAAGGCTTCGATGAAGGTGCTCTTGCCGACGCCGGGCACGCCGGAGATGCCGATGCGCATGGCGTTGCCCGCGGCGGGCAGAAGTTCTTCGAGCAGGGCGGCCGCCGCCGGGGAATGATCGGTGTTATGGCTTTCGATGAGGGTGATGGCCTTGGCCAGGGCGCGCAATTGCCCCTGTTTCACCCCTTCGGCGAGATCGTGGGTTTTGTGCAAGAAAAACCTCGGTTCGCTGTAAAAGGGTCGACCCATGGGTGGATCGCCCCTACGGTCATTAATACGAGTAAGGGCGCAGCATGCTGCGCCCCTATCGGTCATTGAGATGGATATATTGCGTTACCGCCGTTTTTCCTCGATGGCGTCGAGGGTCTCGGTGGCGGAGACGGTGATCGGGGTACCGGGGCCGAAGATGCGGGCGGCGCCGGCGGCGAGCAGCTCGTCGTAGTCCTGGCGAGGGATGACGCCGCCGCAGACGATGACGATGTCGTCGGCGCCGAGTTTCTTCAGTTCGGCGGCGAGTTGCGGCACCAGGGTCTTGTGCCCGGCGGCGAGGCTGGAGACGCCGACCACGTGCACGTCGTTCTCCACCGCCATTTTCGCCGCTTCCTCGGGGGTCTGGAAGAGCGGTCCCATGTCGACGTCGAAGCCGGCATCGGCGTAGGCGGTGGCGACGACCTTGGCCCCACGGTCATGGCCGTCCTGACCCATCTTCGCGACGAGAATGCGCGGCCGGCGCCCTTCGGTGGCGGCGAAGGCGTCGATGCGCGCTTTCAATGCGCTAAAATCCTGATCCTTTTCCACGATCGATCCGTAAGCTCCCGAAACGAGTTTGATTTCGGCCCGATGACGGCCGAAGACCTTTTCCATGGCGTCGGAGATTTCCCCGACGGAGGCGCGCAGGCGGGCGGCCTCGACGCACAGGCCGAGCAGATTCTGTTGCGTATCCGCGCAGGCGGCGGTGATGGCGGCCAGGGCTTTCTGGCAGGCGGCTTCGTCCCGCTCGGCGCGCATCTTTTTCAGGCGGGCGATCTGCCCTTCGCGCACCGCCGTGTTGTCGATATCGAGGACGTCGATCGGTTCTTCTTTGGCCAACTTATACTTGTTGACGCCGACGATGACCTCCCGCCCCGAGTCGATGGCCGCCTGCTTTTTCGCCGCCGACTCCTCGATGCGCAATTTCGGCATCCCCGATTCGATGGCCTTGGTCATGCCGCCCAGGCCATCGATCTCGGCGAGAATCTTGCGTGCCTCCTCGACTAGGGCGGAAGTCAGCGATTCGACGTAGTACGAGCCGCCCAGGGGATCGACGACGTTGGTCACGCCCGATTCTTCCTGGATGATGAGCTGGGTATTGCGGGCGATGCGGGCTGACTGCTCGGTGGGCAAGGCGATGGCTTCGTCGAGGGCGTTGGTGTGCAGCGACTGGGTGCCGCCGAGGACCGCCGCCAGGGCTTCGAGGGTGGTGCGGATGACGTTGTTGTAAGGGTCCTGCTCGGTGAGGCTCCAGCCCGAGGTCTGGCAGTGGGTGCGCAGCATGAGCGATTTGGGGTTTTTCGGTTGGAATTGCTGCATCAGGTCGGCCCAGAGGAAACGGGCGGCGCGGAGCTTGGCGGCTTCCATGAAGAAGTTCATGCCGATGGCGAAGAAGAAAGAGAGGCGCGGGGCGAAGGCGTCGACATCGAGCCCCTTGGCGATGGCCGCCTTGACATACTCCAGGCCGTCGGCGAGGGTGAAGGCCAACTCCAGGGCGTTGTTCGCCCCGGCTTCCTGAATGTGGTAGCCGGAGATGGAGATGGAGTTGAACTTGGGCATGTGTTTGCTGGTGTACTCGATGATGTCGGAGATGATCCGCATCGAGGGTTCCGGCGGGTAGATGTAGGTGTTGCGGACCATGAACTCCTTGAGGATGTCGTTCTGGATGGTCCCGGCCAGCTTCTCCTGGGAAACCCCCTGCTCTTCGGCGGCGACGATGTAGTTGGCCATGATCGGCAGGACCGCGCCGTTCATCGTCATCGAGACCGAAACCTTGTCCAGTGGGATGTCGGAGAAGAGGATCTTCATATCCTCGACGGAATCGATGGCAACCCCGGCCTTGCCGACGTCGCCGACGACCCGGGGATGGTCCGAATCGTAGCCGCGATGGGTGGCGAGGTCGAAAGCGACGGAAAGGCCCTGCTGGCCGGCGGCGAGGTTGCGTTTATAGAAGGCGTTCGATTCCTCGGCGGTGGAAAAACCCGCATACTGGCGCACCGTCCACGGTCGCCCGGCGTACATGGAGGCCATCGGTCCGCGCACAAAGGGGGCGACACCGGGAAGGGTGTCGGCGGTCTCCAGTTTTTCGACGTCGGCTTTGGTATAGAGGGGCTTGACCCGGATCCCTTCAGCCGTGTCCCACTGCAATTTATCCAGATTGTCGGTCTTGAGTTCCTTCTTGACCAACGCTTCCCAGTCGCTCAAGGACTTTTTCTCGAACGGACTCATTCGCGCAAAACCTTTCTTTGTGGCGGTGAGGGGTGAGGGGTAAGGAGTGAGGGGTGTGAAAGCCTTTTCCCCTCACCCTTCACTCCTTACCTCCTAACGTTCCAAATCAACGGGTGACGACGGCGAGCACCTGAACTTCGTTGCCGTCGTAGGAGAGCAACCGGTGGCGGAGGGAGGAATCGAAATAGACGGCGTCCCCCTCTTCGAGGATGATCCGTTCCTCGTCGAGGATGATTTCGGCCCGCCCTTTGATAATCAGCAGGAACTCTTCGCCTTCGTGGTTGTAGAGGGTTTCCTCGCCGGCGCGTTCGGAAACGGTTACCAGGAAGGGTTCCATCTTCTTGTTGTGCTTGCGGAAGGAGAGGGCTTCGTAGGTGTAGCCGTGGCCGGTGCCGGCCTTGGAGATGACCCGGTTGATGACCCGTCGGGCATCCTTGCGCACCACCTCGTACTTGTGCTCTTCCTCTTCCTCCTCGAAGAAGTGCCCCATTTTCACGTCGAAAAAGCGCGCCAGCTTGGAGAGGGTGGCGATGGGCGGCGAGACGTTGTTGTTTTCGATCTGCGAGATGAGCGCGGGGGAGAAGCCGGTTTCGCGGGCGACGTCCTGCAACGTCAGCTTGCGCGCCTTGCGGAGCTTCTTGATCTTCGCGCCGATTTTGTATTCCATGCAACAACCCTATTTAAATCAAAAAGTGGTTTTATTCCAATCGGATATATCGAAAACGGGACATATTGTCAACTGAATTAATTTATCTAAGATAAAAACATTTAACCAAACTAAACGAATACTTAGCGGTGGATGCAAAACGGTCACGCGGGGCGCGGCCGTTGACATTTTTGGGGGAATCCTCTAATTTGATCAAGTGTGGAACCATCGGATTAAACGAGTTTCCGCCGTCTTCCACGCACCACTTCAGCGAACAAAGGATTCCTCTTGTCATCCCTGTCCCTGCAACTCCCCCTGGGCCTGCGCCTCTGGCCGCCGGCGCCCGGAACCCCAGCGCAAATCTACACCGAAGGCTATGTCCTCGGTCCCCTGGAAAACACCACCGATTCCTATCGTTTCTCGATCATGGTCGATGCCGACCGGATTCCCGGTCTGTTGTCCGCGCTGATGTTACGCCTACCCGAGGAGATGTTTTTCATCCTCGAATATTACGATAACGAAGCGGCGACTTCGCAGGAAGAAAATCCTACCCCGACCATCTACTATTCCCCCTACCTGCCGACCTCGGAGATTCTCGAAGCGCTCGAGCCTTACCTGCCGCGGTTGATTCACGACGGCTTTGTCGGTTTCGGCCTGGCCAACAACCGGGAAGGGATCGAGATCTTCTATTCGGAGGAAAAGGTTCTGACCTGCTTCACCGGCAATCACCTGCGCATCACCGATCTGCTGGCGAGTCGGGGCATCCGTCACGATCCCGAGTTGCTCTTCCCCACGGACAGCGGCCATGATCACCTGTCGCTCATGTGCCTGCCGCGCAAGTCGCTCCCCGCCCCCTTCGCCGGGATGAGCGAGAGCGAACTCGATTACGCTTGCTTCTGCGAGGAGCTCTGCGACCTTCTCGATATGTATCCGGTGGCCGACGACTTCGCTTTCTTCCTCTCGAAAAAGGAGCAGGACCAGATCGAGGTGCTCTTGACCGAGCATCCCGACTACGGGGAATTTGCCGAGGAGGATTTCGGCGGGCTGCTTCTCGACTGGAGCGATTTCGTCAGCGAGTGCGTCGCCGGTTTTCAGGGGGATCTCTGGGAGTACCGCCAGGGCTTGCGGCTGCGCGATCTGATCGAATTCGTCATGGCCGGAACGGCGCCGGCTTTGGCCGAAAAAATCCGCGAGATCGTCGCTGAAAGCGATGAGCGCTTTCAGGAAAATCTGGTCGACCGGCGCAAACGGCTCGATCCGCCGACGGAAGGGGCGCCCGTGGACAGCGATCTCTTCTGGTACCAGGGGATCGTCCGCAATCAGGGGGTTCCCTTGCGCCGCGACCTGATTCGCCAGGGCTGGTATCACTCGTGAGTCGCCCCGCAGTTATTTTCTATTCCGCTTGCTCCGTGCCGTCTTCCGCCAACCTGCGCCGGTCCCCATGATTGCCCTGCTTGCCGCCGTTCCTCTGGAAACCAGCCTGCTGCGCCGCTTTTTGAGCCCCTGCGAGGTGCGCAACTGCGGCGGGCGCGAGCTCTACCTCGGCTCGCGCCTGGGGCGCAGCGTCGCCCTCATGCACTGCGGCGTCGGCAAGGTCAACGCCGCCGCCGCGACCACGCTGCTGCTCGCCACCTACCGGCCGGCGGCGGTGATCGTTCTCGGCTGCGGCGGCGCCTTCCCCGGTTCGGGGCTGGGGGTGGGGGATCTGGCCGTGGCCAGCGAAGAGATCTACGGCGACGAAGGAGCCCTCACTCCGCAGGGTTTTCTCGACATGGAAGCCCTCGGCCTGCCCCTGGCTCGGCGCGGCACCCAGTCTTTTTACAACCACTATCCCTGTTGCCCCTGGCTGCTGGAAAAGGTCCGCAATCTCTTCAATTCCCCGGCGCGGGAGCGCTTCGCCCAGGTTGCCTTCGGTCCCTTCGTCACTGTTTCCACCTGTTCCGGCACCCTCTCCAGAGGGGAGGCCCTGGCCGCGCGCACCGGCGGCCTGTGCGAGAACATGGAGGGCGCCGCCGTCGCCCAGATCTGCGCCCTGCACGACATCCCCTTTCTCGAAATTCGCGGCATTTCGAACCTGGTGGAAGACCGCGACCTGGCGCGCTGGGATCTCAAGGCCGGCGCCGAGACCGCGCAAAGGGCGGTACAGGAGCTGCTCAACCGCTGGCACGACAGTAAGGAAAGCGCATGACCAAGACCCTGACCCTCGGCTATTCCCCCTGTCCCAACGACACCTTCATTTTCGATGCCCTGGTACACCGGCGCATTCCCCTGGGGGATCTCGATTTCCAGGAGCGGCTGGAGGATGTGGAAACGCTCAATGCCTTGGCCCTGGCAGGAACCCTCGACATGACCAAGATTTCCTATCACGCCCTCGGTCATCTACGACGGGACTACGCCCTGTTGCGCAGCGGCGGCGCCCTCGGGCGCGGTTGCGGCCCACTGGTAGTGGCCCGGGAAGCGGGGGAGATGTCGGCTCTGCGCGGGCAGACCATCGCCATTCCCGGCCGGCTGACGACCGCCAACCTCCTCTTGCAGCTTTACGGCGAAGGTTTCGATCAGGTACGGATCATGCCCTTCGACCGGATCATGGAGGCCGTGGCGCGGGGCGAGGTGGCGGCCGGGGTCATCATCCACGAATCGCGGTTCACTTACCAGGGCCTGGGGCTGCATAAAATCCTCGATCTCGGCCAGTGGTGGGAGGAGACGACCGGCCGGCCGATTCCCCTTGGCGGCATTCTCATCAAGCGCTCCCTCGGCGCGGCACTGATTCGCGAAGTCGACGAGGCGCTGCGGCGCTCCGTCGAATTCGCCTTCGCCCATCCCCAGCTCTCCCGTCCCTACATCAAGGCCCACGCCCAGGAACTGGCGGATACGGTCATCGACAGCCATATCGGCCTCTACGTCAACCCTTTTTCCCTCGATCTGGGAGAGGAAGGACTGGCGGCGGTGACGACCCTGCTGGCGCGGGCCGAGGAGCGAGGCCTCATCCCCCCCTGCGAATTGCCCCTGTTCGGTTATTGAGGTGAGTCGCACCCACGATCGGGGAAAATTTAACCCTGACAGGGTTTGATTTCCGGCGCTTAGCGCCTGACCGGACTTTTTTCCCGTGATCGCTCTCCCCTATCGTTCCGATGAGTCCGAAGCCCTTCGCACGCCCCGCCGCGCATCATTAATCCCCTGATTTTCCATCGTCGCCCTTAGTCCGACAGGTTGTGAGATACGTCCGTCTTTCTGTGGGCACGGTCCAAAGAACCCAGTTTCGCTGCTTAACATACTGTTTTAGCTATTTTTTCTTTCGTCGGCCTCTTGCGCCGGGGAGGCCTTTCCCTATACTCTATAAAAAGGCAATGAATGATCGCAGGCCCAAGATCCTGACGAAAGGAGAACGCCATGAAGTGTCCGATCTGCAAACATCAATCCTTCAAAGCGGTGGACCTGCATTCCGAGGGCTTTTACGAAGACATTCTCGAGTGCAGGGTCTGTGGCACGGTCTGGTCCGTGAATCACGGTGTCGTTCAAGTCATCAAGGATGTCCACAAGGGCTCCTTCCTTGAAGGCACTTCCGAGAGTGTGGATGGGGACGATTACATCCTCGCCACCTGACAGGCTGATGAAAAACGTCCATCTGTGGCGTTGCTTTCATTCTCGTCGCTACAACGTACCTTTCAGGTACGCTTCACTCCTCGAATTTCAGGCGCCTTGCATCTGGGCATTTTTGATCAGCCTGGGATTCGGGGGGGGGGCGAGACGAATCTGAAAACGAAAAAACCGGTCGCGCCCCGATGGGTGCGACCGGCTGTGATAGTGCGGGCCCCGGATCGCTCCGGGGCCCGTTTTATGTGCGGATCTTTAGAGAATCGCCTTGAGGTAGTCGTTGGTCGTGTCGCGCTTGAGTTTTTCGATTTCCTTGGGGTCGACATCAACGAATTTCTCGTCGGGCGTGACTTTAAAGATCGGCTGTCCCTTCTGCACGATAAAGCCGTCGGCGTTTTCAATCAGCACCTTGTCGACGGTGCCGGAGAAGGGGGCCGGAACCTTGTTGAACATCTTCATGACTTCGAGGATAAAGAGCGGCTGCCCCTTCTCGAAATGCTCCCCTTCCTTGACGAAAGGCGGCATGCCCGGGGCTTCCTGGGCATAGTACATGCCGCCGCCAGGGGTGACGATCTCATCGGCCTTGGTGGAGGGGGGCGGGACGAGCACTTTTTTCATCGCCGCCTGCAGGTCGAGGTCGGTGAGGTAGTCGGGGATGGTGACTTCCAGATTCTCCTCGACCTTGAAGTCGAAGAAACTGGTTTTGTCGGCAATCAGGAACAGGAGGCCAAGGAGTTCGTTGCCGACCTCGAAGCCGAGGTGGGCGGCCTGAATCTCTTCCCAGGTGGCCTGATCGTAGCCCCCTTGCGGTTCCTCTTTGCCGAGCAGAGTGTTGAGCTGGATGAACTCTTCCGTCTTCAGCCCGAAGACTTTGCGCAGATCGTCATAGAAGCGCAGCGCCCGCTGCAGCAGCTCGTGGTCGTGGGACCAGATGATCTCCGCCGCCGGCGCCCCTTCCCGCCAATTCATGTGCAGATATTCGTAGGTCTCCTGAAGAATGACCAGGGGGTTGCGCAGCCAGGTCAGCTTGCCGTTTTTGATTTCGAGGTTCGAGCGGTTGATGCTGAGCCAGCCGGAAAGAAGATGGGGATCATTAAGGAGAATCTCCATCGGCCGGGTCAGCAGGGTGCCCTTGCGGTCGAGGGTCTCGGAGATGGCCTTGGCCACCTCGGGATCGGCGCCGTAGAGCTTGGCGAAGTGTTTCTTCACGGCTAAAAAGGCGTAGACCACGTCGAGCTTGTTCGCTTCCTGCTTGAGCTTGCCGACCATGGTCAGGTAGGGGACGACGAAGCGGGTGGTCGGCTTGGCCATGACGTTGCGGCTGAGGAACCAGTTGACCAGGCCGTAATGGAAGGTGAGGTTGGTCGCCAGGTCGGTGCCGGTGAGGGTGGTGGAGCGCAACACCTTGGCCAGGTGCTGGTAGCTGTCGAGGCGGTCTTCCCCCTTGGTCAGGAGCAGGGCGATATTCGAGTCGTAGGCGCCGGCCACGGTGTAGCGCATGAAATGGCCGGTGTCGGGATTGACCAGACAGATCCCCTGGTCGTCACGAATTTCCCCTTCGATCGGTTCCGACCAGTAGCGGATGACGCCGCCGGCACTGGGGGAGAGGGAGACGTCCGTGGCGTTGAGGCGGGCCTCGACGCCGGCACCGAAGCGGGGTTGGCGCTCGGGACGGGGGAGGCGCTCCTTGTGCAGGGCGAGCAGGGCCATGGCCTCGACCAGCGACTCGACGATGAAGAAATCCTTCTTGTTCTTGGGATTGGTGAATTTGAGGTTGTAGACCAGCTCGGTGACGCGATGCTCCACCTGGATGCGGGTGTTGACCTCCATGAAGTAATAGCGGTCGCGGTCGACGATGCACTCGAAGGTCGAGGCCGAATCGAGGCCGACGGCCTGGCCGAAACGCTCCGATTCCTCCTCCATGCGCTTGAGGATGCGCAGGTCCGTTTCCAGGGCCTCGGCCTGGACCTTGAGCCCGGCCTTCTTGGCCTTGGCGATTTCCAGAGCCAGACCTTCCTGGGTCACGGAGACTTCCAGCAGCTTCTGCTCGTGCATCTGCAGCGAACAGTCGCGGCCGCCGAGGGCGATGCACCAGTCACCGTTGCCGAGGAGCTGGATTTCATTGTGACGGGTCTGCTCGATATTGAGCTCGATGAGCAGGTTCTTGTTGTCGCCAACCCCGGCCGCCTTGACTTCGTTGAGCACTTCCCGCACCAGGGAGGGGGCTTCGGCGGCGGCCTTCTTGATCTCTGCTTCGCTCGGTTTTTTCTTGGCCAGCATGGTGGCGCCGAGAATCCGCTGCCCCTTGCCGCCGCCACCGCCGATGGCCTTCAACCGGATACGGCTGCCGGGATAGTCGCGGAACATCTCGGCGCAGGCCTTCTCGACCTGGGCGCCGAGCTCATCGATAGTGAAAAGATCGATCCCCTTGTCGTAAGAGGCCATGAGGATGTGGCTGGCGAGGGCCTCGAGGGAGAGGCTCGCATCGGCGAGTACCTGGGCGTCGCATTTCAGGCCTTCGGCCTTGACCAGGGCCAGCAGCTGCTCGCGGCTGGGATGCTTGGCCACCAGGGTGCGGGCGGTGATGTTGTCGATGCCTGGGGTAACGGAGACGCCGACATTCAGCGCTGTGCGCTTGGCCTCATCCTTCTTGCCGGCACCGCGCTGAGTGGCGGAGCAGGGGCCGACGAAGCGCAGGCCCGCGTCTTCGATGGCGGCGACGAACTCGTCATCCTCGGCCATGAAACCATAGCCGGCGAAGATCGAATCGTAGCCATTATCCTTGGCGATCTGGATGATCTGGCCGATGCGCTCGACCCGCTCTTCCTTGCTCGCCCCCGAATAGTCGGGCACCCGATGGACCCGGGTGGGGTCGGTGAGCATGCGCAGCTCGGGGGAGAGGGCGTTGGGGTAGACGATGGAGTCTTTCTCCGAGAGGAGGATGCCGTAATGGGCGATCCCCATCTCCTCGTAGACCATCATCGCTTCCAGGCGGATCGGGCCGCGGCAGACGATGAGGGGCCTCAGCGCCTCGCAGGAAAAGGATCGTACCCACTCGGAGTCCGCGCGCCCGAGGCGCCGGTCGCGGTGGATGAGGGGATTGTTTTTATAGTAATCGTTGCTCTGTGCCATGGGGGTCTTCTCCGACTCGAAACCTGGGTTCGCTTTCATCAACATGGAATCGCTCCGCTCCTAATGGAATTCGCGCTGCACATCCTGCCAGGGGGCAGGCTTGTAGTGGCGGAGCAGGAAGTTGAGGTTCTCGCCAAGGACCTTGCGCAGATCCGTCGGCATGACGATGGAGGAGATGGAGCCGAGGGTCAGGCCCTCTTTGGGGTTCATCAATTCCTTTTCGTAGCGCAGATTCAGCTCGCCTTCCTGGGCCTTGAGCCAGTCGGCGGCTTCGCGCTCGGCGTCCCGCTTGGCCTCGCCGGCATCCATCCCGGCGGCGACGCGCTCGGCCGCTCCCTTCTTGGCCAGTTCGGCGGCGCCGGAGCGGATCTTGCGCAGCTCATTCTTGTAGACGAATTCCTTGCCGGCCGGACCCATGACCGCGAGCCGGGTAGTAGGCAGGGCCAGCACCAGGTCGGCGCCGGTCGGATAGTTGTTGTACGAGGCGTAGGCGCCGCCGAAGGCGTTGCGCAGGATCAGCAGGATGCGCGGGGTACGCACGTCGATGATCGAGTCGAGCATGGAGCGGCCGGCCTGGACGATGCCCCGGGCTTCCTGCTCACGGCCGGGGAGGAAGCCGGTGGTGTCCTCCATGAAGATGATGGGGATGTTGTAGATGTTGCAGAAGCGCACGAAGCGGGCGATTTTTACCGCCGAATCGCAGTCGATCTGGCCCGAGGAAACCGCCGAGTTGTTGGCGACGAAACCGACCACGTGGCCGCCGAGGCGGCCGAAGACGGTGATCGCCTCGCGGGCCCGTTTCGGTTGCAGCTCGAAGTAGTCGCCGTGGTCGACGATCTGCTGGATGATGATCGAGACGTCGAAGGGGGTGTTGAAACCCGTCGGCGAGTTGAAGGCCTTCTTCAGCAGGGTATTGATTTCCCAGGTTTTGCGCTCCAGCGGGTCGCTGGTCGGCTGGAAGGGGGCCATGACGCCGTTGTTGTCGGGGATGTAGCTGAGCAGGCGGACGGCGGCGCGCAGGGCGGAGGTCTCGTCGGCCACGGTCAGGTCGGCCACGCCCGAGTTGCCGTGGACCTTGGGGCCGCCCAGTTCCTCGGGGGTGATATCCTCGCCGAGGACCGACTTGACGACGCCGGGGCCGGTCAGGCCGAAGAAGGTGTCCTCCGGCTGGATGACGAAGCTCCCCTGGCGGGGAAGGTAGGAGCCGCCGCCGGCGTTGAAGCCGAACATGCACATGATGGTCGGCACCACGCCGCTGATCTTGCGCAGGGCGGTGAAGGCTTCGGCGTAGCCGTCAAGACCGCCGACCCCGGCGGGAACGAAGGCGCCGGCCGAGTCGTTCATGCCGATCAGGGGGATCCCCTTCTCGCCAGCCATGGTGAAGAGCCGGGCGAGCTTGCGGCCGTTGGTGGCGTCGATGGAACCGGCACGCACGGTGAAATCGTGGCCGTAGACCGCCACGTCGCGGCCGCCGATATTGAGGATGCCGGTGACCAGAGAGGCGCCGTCGAGATTCTTGCCCCAGTTCTGGAAGAGGATGTTCGGCTCGCTTTCGGTCAGCACCTTGATCCGTTCCCAGACGGTCATGCGCTTCTTGAAGTGCTGTTTTTCGATCTGACCGATGCTGACCGACTTGATCGGGCGCTGAATCAGGTCGTGCCCTTCCTGCATCGCCTCTTCATAACCGCCGGTGGCGCGGGAGATTTCGCCGGGGATGGTGAATTCGACCTTCTCGGGCGGATCGAGGGGATTCTTCAACGAAGGCTTGATGATTTTCTGCGACATTGCGGCCATCCTTGTGAGGTTGAAAATGGTCCCGCGCAGGCGGGGCACGAGAAAGCAAAAATTTTGCTATTCGTAAAACATTGTTTCTGGAAGGTGCCATATAAAGCAGAAAAACCGGCGAATTGTCAAGTGGTTTTTTATTCAGGGTAAAATCTGTCCGCTGGTTTTTCCGACTGCTCCCGACCTTCGCTGCGCCGCGCCGGGAAAGTTTCCGCGGGGCGTGGCCGACCTTCGTGAATCCTTGTCATAAAGAAGGGAAAAGAAATGATTCCAGTCGATTCCACGGTTTGTTCGGGGGTTTTCTCCGGAACTTTCGGTCTCTGAAAACGATCCCGTGGGGTCGTGAATTTCCGTAAAAATTATTATAAATAAAACTTTTCTTCATTTTTTTCTTATCGGTGAATTTTTAAAATGGCATTTGGAAGTGAGCGGCGGCTGGTTCTTTCCGCTGTAAAAAAAAGAGGCGGCCTCTGGGGGCCGCCTCTTTTGTACGGGGGAACCTGTCCGCCGAAACATTGCGCACGTGGGAAGGTTTCTTTTATTCGCGCATGTGCACGGCTTTGAGGAAGCGGGCGTCGACGGCCTTGGCGACCTTTTCCAGGGTGGCGTCGTCGGCCGGGCTGTCGATGGAGAGGACGACCATCGCTTCGCCCGCTTTGGCCCGGCGACCCAGGGTCATGTTGCCGATGTTGACTTTGGCCTCGCCGAGAATGGTGCCGATCTTGCCGATCAGACCCGGTTTGTCGTCGTAGCTGATGACCAGCATGTGCGGCTCGGGGGTGAAGTCGGTCTGGAAGTCGCGCATCTTGACGACCTTGGGAATCCCCTCGAAGAGGGTGCCGGCGATGGAGCGGCTGCCCTCGGGGGTTTCGATGCAGACCGTTACCAGGCTGGAAAAGGATTCGGATTCGGTGTTGCGCACCTCCTCCACGGTGATGCCCATCGTTTCCGCCACCAGCCGGGCGTTGACCATGTTCACCTCCTGATCGGTCTGGCGGTTGAGCAGGGAGGCCAGGCCGCAGACGGTGAGAGGCGCGCAGTCGAAACGGGCGATCTTGCCGTTGTAGGTGAAAACCACCTTGTTCGGATTGGGCGGCGCGAGCTGGGCGACGAACTCGCCGATCTTGCTCACCAGCCCCATGAAGGGCTTCATGTGCTCCATCAGGTCGGGATCGAAACGCGGGATGTTGACCGCGTTCTCGATGGGACGGCCGTCGAGGTAGTTGATTATCTCGCGGCTGACGTCGACCGCCACGTTCTTCTGTGCCTCGAAGGTGTTGGCGCCGAGGTGGGGGGTGACGACCATGCGCGGATGGGCGATGAGTTTGCGCAGCACCTCGGTAGCGGGGGGTTCCTCGCTCCAGACGTCGAAGGCGGCCCCGACTGCCTTGCCGCTCTCCAGGGCTTCAAGGATCGCCGCTTCCTCGATGATGCCGCCCCGGGCGCAGTTGACGACAATGACGCCGTCCTTCATGGCGGCGAAATGTTCGCTGCGGATCATGCCGGTCGTTTCTTCGTTCAGCGGGGTGTGCACGGTGATGATGTCGGCATAGCGGACGATGTCGTCCAGGGAGACGAGTTTGACGCCGTGGTCCTCGGCGCGCTTTTCGGAAATATAGGGGTCGCAGGCCAGCACGTTCGCTTCGAAGGCCCGGCAGCGAAGAGCGACGCGGCCGCCGACCTTGCCTAGGCCAATGATGCCGACGGTCTTGCCCTTGAGTTCGTAGCCGGTGAAGGGGGCGCGCTTCCACTCGCCGCTCTTCAGCGAGGCGTTGGCGACGGTGACGTTGCGGCAGAGGGAGAGAAGAATGGCCATGGTGTGCTCGGCCGCCGAGTTGACGTTGCCGAAGGGGGCGTTGACGACGATGATCCCCTTCTTGCTGGCGGCGGGCACATCGACGTTGTCGATACCGACCCCGGCGCGGGCGACGATGCGCAGATTGCCGGAATGTTCGAGCAGGGCGGCGTCGACGCGGGTGCCGCTGCGGGTGATCAGGGCGTCGTAGCCGCCGATAATCTGGTGCAGTTCCGCCACCGGAAGATTCAGGCGCACGTCGAGTTGGACGCGGGGATCGTCAAGGAGGGGCTGCAAGCCCTCCGGAGAAATTTCATCGGTGATGAGAACCTTCATGGGGACTCCTTCGCGAACAGGGATGAGAGGGCCGAACCCCCTGATGAAGCGTGAGAAAGGGGGATTTTAGACCTTCCTCCCCCCCCTGTCAACGGCGTATACCGGGCAATGGCGGGAAAGCCGCAGGCTTATTTTTCGCGCTTGCCGTTCACCCACCAGTGCTCGTCCCCGTCGAACCACCAGCGGGTCGAGTCGGTGTTCCAGATGGTTTCGGCCAGCTGCTGCGCCAGTTCGGTCTTCAACCGGCGTACGGCGAAGGGATACCATTCGTCGGCGTAACGGTTGCCGAGATCCTTGTATTCCTTGAGGGCGAGAATCATTTCCAGCTGATCGGCGTCGTGGGCGAGGAGCGACTCGCGACTTTCGCGGGCCTCGAACTCTTCCATCGTTTCCCGGTAGGCGTCGCCGAAGGGGAGGGTCTTGGCGAGATCGTCCACCGCCCGGCTTTCGTCGGTCTTCACGTACTTCTTGTTGACGTAGTTGAGATCGCCGGTGCGGGCCTCGGGGATGTCGTGGAAGAGGCAGAGCTGCACCACCCGGCCGACATCGGCCTGACCGTCGAGCATGGCTAGGGTATAGCCGATGACCGTGGCGCGAAAGGAATGTTCGGCCACCGATTCGGCGCCGCTGCCGAGAAACTGGAAGCCGGTGCGAGGGGTGCGCTTGAGCATGCCAACTTCGAAGAAGAAATGGGCGAGATTTTTCATGGTGGGATTCCTGGGTTCGGGGAAAAAGCAGTCGACGGGCAGGATAGCACCCGCGCGCCGAGCCGCCAAGACCGCCATGCGCGCGCAGGGATTTTTATCCGATGAACATCAGGTAGGATGCCGGTGAGCGAAGCGAACCGCATCAATGGCGACGCTCCAAAAAAGATGCGGTTCCTTTCGTCACCGCATCCTACGGAGTCGTATCTTCAGTTCAGCCGTCTATCCAAGGCGCACCAGGAAGACCCCGGCGAGAATGACCAGCGCCGCCAGCACGCGGATGCGGCCGCAGCTTTCGCCGAGAAAGAGGACGCCGAAGAGGACGCCGAAGAGCAGGCCAACCTGGCGCACCGGCACGGCGTAGCTCAAGGGGGCGAGGGTGAGGGCGTAACGGAAAGAGATGAAGGAGCCCATCATGATCGGCCCCGAGAGCAGGATCAGCGGCAGGCTGTGCTGCCATTCCTTGGCGATGCGTCCGCGCTGCCCGGGGCGCAGGAGATTGGCGGACATGATCAGGAACATAAAGACGACCAGCAGATAGGTGAAGTAGAGGGGGTGGTAGGCCATGACCCCGGTCTTGTCGATGACCGCGCCGACCGAGTAGACGAACCCGGCGGCCAGGGCCGCCTGCACCGAGGGGTTGCCGAGGTTGCGGAAGGGGCGCAGGACCTCGGCCGGAGAAAAGCGTCCGAGCTGGACGCAATAGGCGCCAAAGATGATCAGGCCGATGCCGGCGGCGCCGAGGGGGGAGAGACTTTCGCCCAACAGCAGCACCCCCCAGATCGGCACGTAGATCATGGAGGTCTGGGCCAGAGGGTAGGTCAAGGAGAGATCCCCCCCCTGGTAGGCACGGCCGGTGAAGAGATGGTAGACGACGAAACAGATCGCCCCGCCCAGGCCGAGGAGCAGAATCCGTGGGGTCAGGGGGGGGAAGGGCTCGCTGACAAAAAGCAGGGCGAGATTGAAGAGTCCGCCGGAAAAGCAGAACATCCACCAGATGAAGGCGGTCTTGTCCCGGCTGCGCTTGACCAGCAGGTTCCAGAGCGCGTGCATCAGGGCGGAAAAGACGACGAGGGTGAGGGCGAGGCTGCTCATGGCGGGATTCTAGCGGAAGGCTTAAGGATTAGCGAGAATAAAAACCGAAGGCAAAAAATTAGCCTTGGTAAAACGGCGGCGCCTCGCCATTGACACCCCAGCCCCGATTGTTATGCTCAAGGCCGGTGCCCGGACCCGCTTCCGGCTGCTCTTTTCATCCCCCACCCGCTTTCGGAGGTTTCATGAACGTCACCCGCGAAGAACAGGATTCGATGGGGAGCATGCCCGTCCCCGCTGACGCTCTCTACGGTGCTCAAACCGCCCGCGCCCGAGAAAACTTTCCCATCTCCGGCCTGCGCTTTTCTCGCCCCTTCCTGCGCGCTCTGGGGATGATCAAGCAGCGCGCCGCCCGGGTCAACCTGGAGCTGGGGCTGTTGCACCGGGAACGGGCCATGGCGATCATGGAAGCGGCCGAGGAGGTCATTACCGGCGAACTCGACGGGCACTTCGTCCTCGACATCTTTCAGACCGGCTCGGGGACGAGCACCAACATGAACGCCAACGAGGTCATCGCCAACCGGGCCATCCAGCTGCTCGGGCAGGTCGAAGGCGGCCGAGCGGTTCATCCCAACGACCACGTCAACCTCGGCCAGTCAAGTAACGATGTCATCCCCACCGCCTTGCACCTGGCCGCCGCCGTGGAGATCCGGCAAAGCCTGCTGCCAGCCCTTGCCGAGCTGCGCCGGGGGCTCGAAGAAAAGGCGGCCGCCTTCGACGATATCGTCAAGATCGGTCGCACCCATCTGCAGGACGCCACGCCGATCCGCCTTGGCCAGGTCTTTTCCGGCTACGCCCGCCAGCTGGAGATGGCCGGCCGCCGCCTGGAGCAGGCCCTGGCGGGGCTCTGCGAACTCCCCCTGGGCGGCACCGCCGTCGGCACCGGCATCAACACCCATCCCGAGTTTGCCGGACGGGTCATTGCCGGCCTGGCCGAAACCACCGGGTTGCCCTTCGTCGAAGCGGACAACCATTTCGAGGCGCAGGCGGCCAAGGATGCCGTGGTCATGGCGAGCGGCGCCCTGAAAGCCTGCGCCGTGGCCCTGTACAAGATCGCCAACGATATCCGCCTGCTCGGCAGCGGCCCGCGTTGCGGCCTCGGCGAACTGCTGCTGCCGCCGGTCCAGCCGGGGAGTTCGATCATGCCCGGCAAGGTCAATCCGGTGATGGCCGAAGCCCTCATCCAGGCGTGCGCCCAAGTGATCGGCAACGACGCCGCCATCACCCTCGGCGGGCTGGGGAGCAATTTCGAGCTCAACGTGATGATGCCGCTTATGGCCCACAACCTGTTGCAATCGATCGAGCTGCTGAGCCGCGTGTCCGGTCAATTCAACGCAAAATGCATCCAGGATCTGCAAGCCGACCGCAAGCGTTGCGAATCGTTGGTGGAACAGAGCCTGGCCATGGTCACGGCCCTCGCCCCGGTCATCGGTTACGACCGCGCCGCCGCCCTGGCCAAGCAGGCCTGGGAGAGCGGACGCACGGTGCGGGAGGTCGCCCTGGCCGAAAGGTTGCTCCCCGAGGCTGAATTGACGCGGATTCTCGACCCCCGGCCGATGACCGAGCCGGGCATCGCCGGACGTTCGTAGGTAGTTGGAAGTGAGGAGTGAGGAGTGAGGAGTGAGGCGATAAGTTTTTTCTCCTTACTCCTCACCCCTCACGGCTTCAGGCGCCGCGCAGGACGTCGAGAATCTCCTCGCCGAGTACCTGGCGCTGCCAGTTCTTCAAGCCGGCGACCTGCTCCAACTGGGTCGGAGTCTGAGGCACCTGCCGGGCCAGACTTTCGAGCAGGCCGTTGTTGATCAGCACCCCGGGGTCGATCTCCAGCGCCTCGGCCCGCTGCTTGCGCCAGGCCTTGAGGGTCGCCATGCGCTTGTCCACCGCCGGATCCTTCTCTTGGCGCGGCGTGCGCGGATAAACCGGCAGGCGCTCGGCGGGGACCGCCAGCCCGGCGGCGACCGCCGCCAGCAGCTTCTTGCCGAAGCGCTCCACCAGCTTGGCGAAGAGCCCTTCCACCGCCGCCAGTTCCTCCAGGGTTTTCGGCGCTTTGCGCGCCACCTCCAGCAGTTGTGCCCCGCCCAGCACCTTGAAGGGGGGACGGTCGCGGCGCTTGGCCTCGGCCTCGCGCCATTGCAGCAGTTCTTCGAGAATCGCCAGCTGCCGCCGGTCGAGGGTGCCGGCGCCCTTGGCGCGCAGGAACAGGGGGCCGTCGTTGTCGGCGAAGCGAACCTGCTCGAGCAGGGCGAACTCCTCCGCCACCCACTCCAGCCGACCTTTTTCCCGCAAACGCCCTTCCAGCAGCTCCGCCAGACCGTGCAGATGGCGGGTGTCTTCCGCCGCGTAGCGGATCATCTCGCCGGAGAGGGGGCGTTGCGACCAGTCGGCGCGCTGAAACTGTTTGTCGAGGGTGACGCCGAAATACTTGCCGAGGATGTCGGCCAGCCCGACCTTCTCCTCGCCGAGAAACTGGCAGGCGATCATGGTGTCGAAGAGCCCGCGCACCTCGAAGCCGAAATCCCGGTTCAGGCAGCGGATGTCGTAATCGGCGGCGTGGAAGAGCTTGCGGATGGCGGGATCGGCCAGCACCGGCGCCAGCGGCGAAAGGTCGCCGACCGCCAGGGGATCGATGAGCAGGGTCTGGCTCGGCGTGGTGAATTGCAGCAGGCAGACCTTTTCCTGGTAGCTGTGCATGGAATCGGCTTCGAGATCGACGGCGACGATCGTTTCCCGCGCCAGTTCGGCGGCGAAGCGGGCGACGGCGGCGCGGTCGGTGAGAATCGGGGTGTCGGGCATAGCGTTTTCTCCAAAAGAAGCGGGCCGGAGGCAAAAGCCGCGCCGGCCCGGGGCAGGTCGGAAAAGAGCGGGGAAGCCTTCAGGGCTTTTTCGCTTTGAAGGCATCCCGGCAGCGGGTCGAGCAGAAGTAATGGCGCTCGCCGTCGATAATCTTTTCCAGCGCTTCCCCCTTGGGCAGGTAGGTGCCGCACTGGGGGTCGCGCACCATCTCCTCCCCCTGGCGGGTTTTCTCCGGCGGGATGGACGAGGTGCCACCGCCGAGGGAGCGGCGCAGCATGGTGTAGAGCGTATAGGCGAGAAAACCGAGTAGGGCGAAAATCAGCAGTTTGATCATGGGATCACCAGGGGTCGGGCAGGCGGTGCACGCGTGCCGGGTCGTCGAGATCGGCGAGCAGTTCGCCGATGGTGCGCTGCAGCAGCGGGTGGCGCAGGTCGGCGGCCAGTTCCGCCAAGGGCGCCAGGACGAAGCGGCGCTGATGCAGGCGCGGATGGGGCAGGGTCAGCTCCGGCCGGTCGCAAAGTACTTTGTCGTAAAGGAGCAGGTCGATATCGAGAGTGCGCGGCCCCCAATGTTCCAGGCGCTCGCGGCCGAAGTGGGCTTCCAGGTCAAGGCCGAGGGCCAGCAGTTCTTCCGGGGAAAGCTCCGTGGCCACCTGCAGCACCCCATTGAGGTAGGAGGGCTGGCCGGGCGGGCCGCCGACCGCGTCGGTACGGTAGAGGGACGACGCGCCGTCGACGCGAACCCCTTCCGCCTCGGCAAGGAGGCGGCGGGCGGTGCGGAAGGTGGCGAGGCAGTCGCCGAGGTTGGCGCCAAAGGCCAGATAGGCGGTGTGCATGAACTCTCCCGGAAAGACCGAGGGCGATTAAAGCACAGCTTCCGGCGGCCGGTCAACCGTGCCGCTCCGCGCTTGCCGGAAGATAACGGCCTGTGGTACTCCTGACGGCAAAGGAGATGCTCTATGGATTTTACCCTGACCCTCGCTGTCGAAGACCTCGACCGCACCGCTTTCTTCTACGGCGAGATCCTCGGCCTACCGATCGAAACCCGCATCCCGGGCCCGGGACATCCGCCCCTGTTGCTGCTGCGCCGGGGGGACGCCACGGTCCTCTTCCGCCCGCTGGAGGTGCTCGAAGCCCGCCATCCGGCCCTTTTCCAGAACCTTTCCCGCCATCCCCTCGGGGTCGGCGCGACCCTGGAGTTCACCCTCCCCGACCTGCGGCCGCTGCTGCGCGCCGTCGAGCGCCATCAGCTGCAACCGCTCTACGAGTTGGAGGATGGCGAACACGACCGCGAGGAACTCTGGCTGCACGACCCGGACGGCTATCTGGTCATTCTCACCCGGGAGGGGAAGGGCAAGGCGTGATATACTTTTGCTCATATCTTCATCGAGGGAAGGAGGCGCATGAGCGATTCGAGAAGCAAGGATAAACTCGCCCACCGCGAGGCCGTCGTCGGTGTCATCGACACCCTGGCCGAGCGCTACCTGCGGGGGAAGATCCAGGCCATCCGCCTGGCCATGATCGGCCTGCTTGCCGACGGGCACATCCTGCTGGAGGATATCCCCGGCCTCGGCAAGACCACCCTGGCGTTGGCCCTGGCCCGGGTCCTCGGCCTCGATTTCGGCCGCATCCAGTGTACCTCCGACCTGCTTCCCAGCGACATCACCGGGCTCTCCATCTTCGATCGCGAGCAGGGACAGTTCAAGTTCGTACCGGGGCCGATCTTCAGCAATCTGCTCCTGGTCGATGAAATCAACCGGGCCATGCCCCGCACCCAGAGCGCCCTGCTCGAAGCCATGGAGGAGGGGCGGGTGACGGTGGAGGGGGTGACCTATCCCCTGCCCGAGCCCTTCATGGTTGTCGCCACCCAGAACCCGGTGGAGCAGGTCGGCACCTACCCGCTGCCCGAATCCCAGCTCGACCGCTTCAGTCTCTGCACCGGCATCGGCTATCCGCCGGAAGCGGTGGAAAAATCGATCATCCGCAGCGGCGGCATTCGCGAGCAGTTGCGCGAGCTGCAACCGCTGATCAGCCATGAGCAGATTCTCGAAGCCAAGGCGGCGGTGCGGGATCAGGTCTACCTCTCGGAAAAGGTCACCGACTATCTCTTTTCTTTGATCGCCGCCACCCGCGAAAGCCCGCTGATTCTTTCGGGCATCTCGACCCGGGGCGGACTGACCCTGGCCGCCGCCGCCAAGGCCGCCGCCTACCTCGACGGCCGCGATCACGTCCTGCCTGAGGATGTCAAGACCGTGGCCCTGGCCGGCGGCGCCCACCGGCTGATTCTTCGTCCAGAACAGGAAACCCTCGGCAAGCGGGAGGTGCTCAAATCGCTGCTGCAAAAAATTCCCGTGCCGCGCAGCTGAAGCTGACCCCGGCCGGGATTCTCTACATCCTGCTGACCCTGCTGCTCGGTTTCGGCGCCGTCAACACCGGCAACAATCTCCTCTATCTGCTGATTTCGGCGCTGCTCGGCTTCATGGCGGTTTCCGGCTTTCTCGGCAAGGGGAACCTCGGCCGTCCGCATATCCACCTGCTGCTCCCCGACGAGATCTATGCCGGGCGGCCGGTGACGGCGCGACTGCGGCTGCGCAACGACAAACGGCTGCCGGTCTTTCTGCTGCGGGTCAGGATTCTCGACGGCAGCGCTCTCTTTCTCGTGGTCGGCGGCAGGGAAACCGCCGAAGCGGAGATTTCCCTGGGCTTTCCCGCCCGCGGCCGCCAGACCATCGACGGCGCTCGCCTCAGTTCGATCTTCCCGGTCAATTTCTTCGTACGCTCCCGCAACCTCCCCCTCGACCAGCCGGTGCTGGTCTTCCCCGCCCCACGTCCGGTTCCGCTGCCGGAGGCCGCCGGCGACGAGCGTCGCCTCGGCGAGAAGGTCGTCAGCGGGCGCGGCCCCCAGGGGGAACCGGCGCAGATCGCCGACTATCGCGGCGGCGAACCCCTCAAGCTGATTCACTGGAAGCTCTCTGCCCGCACCGGTCGCCTGCTGGTCAAGGAGCTCGCCGCGACCGCCGTCGAGCCGGTGGTCATCGATCTCGACCAGTTGCCGGGGCGCGGTCTCGAAGAGCGCTTGCAGGGGGCGGCCTATCTGGTCAATCGCTATGTCCGCGCCGAGCGCCCGGTGGGCCTGCGTCTCGGCGGACGGCTGCTGCGGCCGGGCTTGACCCGCGCCCATCGTCTGCGCCTGTTGGCCGCCCTGGGGAACCATGGTCAGGATTAGCACCCTTCTCGATCTCCTCGCGGCGCTCGTCAGCCTGGCCGGGGTCGCCCCCCTCTACCCCTTTCTCGACGGCGGGGCGCGCCTCCTCTTTCCCCTCGCCCTGCTCGCCGGACTACTGCGCAGTCGGTGGCCCGGCCTCGTCCTGCCGACGATACCGGCGACTCTGACAGCCCTGGCCGTTCTCGTCTACTATCTCCCCCAGGTCAGCCGTGTCAGTCTGGTCGAACCGGCGGTCAACGTCCTCGTCCTGCTCCTTTGCCTGCGGCTGGTTACCGAACGCAGCGGGCGCAACTATCTGCAACTCTTCGTCCTGGCGATCCTCGCTCTGGCCGGTTCCTCGCTCCTTACCCTCGAACTCGGCTATCTTTTCTATCTGGTGGTGCAGGTGACGCTGGTCACCGTCGGCCTCGTCCTCCTCAGCTTTCACGGCGAGGACCCCGAACTGCGCCTCGATCGCCGTCCCCTGCGTCAGGTGCTGGCCGTCGCCCTGCTGCTGCCGGCGGCCTCCCTGGTGCTGATGCTCGGCTTTTTCGTCATTCTGCCCCGCACCGAACAGCCCCTCTGGCACTTTCTCAATCCCCCCGCCAGCGCCGAGGTCGGCTTCAGCGATCAGGTCCGTCCCGGCCATTACGCCGAAATGTCAGCCACCGGCGACATTGCCTTCCGCGTCGCCGGCCCGCAACTGCCGATGGCGCAGCGCTACTGGCGGACCATCGTTCTCAACGCCCTGAACGGGCAGACCTGGGTGCGGGAAACGCCCCCTTCCGGCGCCATAACGAAGGTGGTTGGCGACGGGCGGGTGGAACTGGAATTCTTCGCCGCCCCCCGTCAGGGGCGCTATCTGCCGACCCTCGACCTGCCCCTGGCCCTTTCGCAAGTACGTTCCCGGGAGCTGGGGGAGGGGGTCTACGCGACCCATCGCACCAGCGACCGGCAGATCCGCTACCGGCAACAGGCCGTTCCCGACGGGGTGCTGATGGAGCGGGGACGGATCGACCGCGACTTCTACCTGCGCCCGCCGACACTGGTTTCGCCACGGGTCGCCGCCGTCGCCGAAGAGATCGCCGGTGAGGGGGGGGATGTCGCCGCTCGGGTCGCCGCCCTTGAAGGCTTCTTCCTGCGGCAGGATCTCCAGTACGCGACCAGCGATCTGCCCGAAGGAGAGGATCCGGTCGATGCCTTTCTCTTCGAGAAAAAACGCGGCTACTGCGAATATTTCGCCTCGGCCTTCGCCCAACTGGCGCGCCTTTCCGGGGTTCCGGCGCGGCTGGTGGGGGGCTATTACGGCGGCGAGTACAATGCCTTCGGCGGCTACTATTCGGTCGCGGAGGCCACCGCCCACGTCTGGGTCGAGGTGCTGCACGAGGACGGCCGCTGGCAGCGGCTTGATCCCACCCGCCTGGCCGCCAACGCCGCCGGCGACTTTCTCGGCGCTCGTTCGCGGGGCCCCGGTCTGGCCCGCCGCCTGGCCGATGGTATCGACTACTTCTGGACCCAGGCGGTCATCACCTACGACTTCGGCCGGCAGTGGGAAGCGGTGAAGGGCGTGCGGGATCAGTTGCGCGGGCGTACTACGCCGTCTGCCGCCGATTCCGAGTCGCGCCCGTCGGGGGCGCCCCTGGCCTGGGCGCTGGTCCTGGCGGCCTTGGCCTGGGGCGGGTGGCGTCTGTGGCGGCGCGGCACCAGCCGCGAGGAACGACTGCTGCGCAAATTTCTGCGCCGGACGGCGAAACGCCACGGTCTGGCGGCAATCCCCGACTCCGTCGGCCTGCACGAACTGGCCGAACGGCTCGACGATCCCCTGGCCCGGGAATTCGCCGAACTCTACGGCGGCGCGATTTATCGTGATCGGAAGCTGGAAGAGGGGGAGTACAGGAGACTGCGGGAAATTGTACGGGAGATGAGAAAGGACAGGCTGAAGACCGAAGACTGAAGGCAGAAGGAAAAGGCAAAGCCCTATAGCTTATCTTTCTTCGGTCTTCAGCCTTCAGTCTTCGGTCTTCCCTTGCTTTTCCTCCTAGGTCTGCGGCGTTTGGGGCGGGGGCTTTCGCTGCTTTTGCGTTGCAGTAGTTCGCCGTCGCGGTGCAGGGCGAGCCGCCAGTCCTCGGCCAGGGCGGTGCCGTTCGGGTCGTCGGTGTGCCACAGGGCGAAGAATTCCAGCGACTGGGGGGTCATGGGGTGCTGGAGAAAGCGCCGTTCGCCGCGCTTGCCGAGGCCGCGGGCGAGGCGGAAAAAGCCGATCAGCAGTTCCCGTGCCTGATGGCGGGTGCCGTGGCTGATGTGGAAATAGTTGCAGTGGGGGGTGAGAATCAGCCCGGCGATGCGTACCGCGTCGGTGACGGTGGCCTCCCCCTCGGGGAGGCAGGCGCGCAAAAAGCGGTCGAGAAAGAGGGCGGCGAGGGCGAAGTGCTCCTCGATGGGGGTACCGGCAGCGGTGCGGAGGTCGATGCGGTCGAGCAGGATGAAGGTCACTTCCTCGGCCTCGTAGCCGGCGAGCAGATGGGGGAGCAGCCCCACCCCCTGGGCGTTGCGCAGCACCTGTCCGGCGACCCGGTGGCGAAAGAGCTCCATCAGTTCCTCGCGGATGCGGGCCGGGGCCGCCTCGGCGATGAGCGGGGCGCGCTGATAAATCCCCTGGCGCACGCTGTCGTCGAGAGAAAAGCCGAGGCGGGCGGAGAACTCCAGGGCGCGCAGCATGCGCACCGGATCCTCGGTGAAGCGCACCAAGGGGTCGCCGATCACCCGCAGACGGCGTGCCGCGAGATCGGCCAGGCCGCCGACGTAGTCGATGATGGAGAAGGTCTGGATATCGTAGAACAGGGCGTTGATGGTGAAGTCCCGGCGGAAGGCGTCTTCCTGGGGGGTGCCGAAGACATTCTCGCTGAAGAAGAAGTGATCGGCGGGATCTTCCGGCAGGTCGTCGGCCTGGGCCTGGCGGCGGAAGGTGGCGACCTCGATCACCTCATGGGCGCCGAAACGCACGTGGGCGAGACGGAAGCGGCGGCCGACCAGAAAACAGTTGCGGAAGAGCTTCTTGACCTGATTGGGGGTGGCGTCGGTGCCGACGTCGAAATCCTTGGGCGTGCGTCCGAGGAGCAGGTCGCGCACGCCGCCGCCGACCAGATAGGCCTTGTAGCCCTGGCGCGACAGGCGATAGAGCACCTTGAGGGTGTTTTCGTCGATGTTCTTGCGGGAGATGCCGTGCTCGGCCCGGGGGACGATGACGGGCGGGATGGCCGTTGGATTTTCCGGGGTGTCGATCATGGTCGAAATAGCAGTCGCTTTCGGAGGTGGGCAAAACGCCGCCAATGTAGCAAATGCCCGTAGGAAATGAAAGTTTTAAAAAACGAGGCCTTGCCAGGGAGGGCGCCGGTCCCTAGAATGCCGACTGCCCATGACCACTAACGCGACCACGGAAAGCCGCCACCATGAACGATACGCCACCCAACCTGCTGGTGATTCTCGGCCCGACCGCTTCGGGCAAAACCCGTCTCGGGGTCGACGCCGCCCGCGCTCTGAACGGGGAGATCCTTTCCGCCGACTCCCGTCAGGTCTATCGGGGGATGGACATCGGCACCGGCAAGGATCTGGCCGAGTACGACGAGATCCCCCATCACCTCATCGACATCGCCGATCCCGGCGACGAGTTCAACGTCTTCGAATTTCAGCGGCGCTTCTTCGCGGCTTTTGCCGAGATTCGCGAACGGGGCAAGCTGCCGGTGCTGGTCGGCGGCACCGGCCTCTATCTCGATGCCGTGCTGCGCGGCTACCGGCTGGTGGAAGTGCCGGAGAACTCTGAACTGCGTCGGCAGCTGGCGCCGCTGACTCTGGAGCAGCTCGCCATTCGCCTGGCGGCGCTGCGCCCCCGGTTGCACAACAGCACCGACACCCTCGACCGCGAGCGGCTGCTGCGCGCCATCGAAATCGCCGAAGGGGAAGAAGCCGCGAGCGCCGACTTGCCCCCGTTGCCGGAACTGCGGCCGCTGGTCTGCGGAGTGCGCTGGGAACGCAAGGCCCTGCACCGGCGCATCGATACCCGCCTTAAAGAACGCCTCGCCCAGGGGATGATCGAGGAGGTCGAAGGCCTGCACCGCTCCGGCGTGCCCTACGAGACCCTCGAATTTTATGGCCTCGAATACCGCTTCGTCGCCCAGTATCTGCAAGGGCAGCTCAACCGCAACGACATGAGCCAGAAACTGGCGAGCGCCATCCACCAGTTTGCCAAGCGCCAGGAAACCTGGTTCCGCCGCATGGAGCGCCAGGGGACGGAAATCCACTGGCTCGACGGCGCCGGCGACCCGCTGCCGGAACTCCTCGCCCTCTGGCGGCGGCAGACTACCTGACCCGAAAAAGCGGTTTCACCACGGAGGCACCGAGGACACAGAGTAAAACCGGAGGATTAAGGCCTTGGGGGGGATTGTTTTTATCCCCTTTATCCCTGTAAAACTTGAAGTTTTCCTACTGAAAAGCCGGGCAACACGGAGGATCCGTGCCGCTTGTGAGGCTATCCAAGATTCTGATTTCTCTGTGATCACTGTGGCTCTGTGGTGATTAAGCACCAATACTTGCGTGAAGGATTTGCTTATGCCAATCTCCGAAATTCGCCTGCAGTTGCCGTATTGGGTGGACGACCTCATCCCCGATCCGCAGCGCCTTTTTCCTACCGTCGAAGAGCGCATGGAGCTCGCCATCGCCTTGGCCCGGCGCAACATTGCCAGTGGCGGCGGGCCCTTTGGCGCGGCGGTCTTCGCGAGCGAAAGCGGCCGCCTGATCGCCCCCGGCGTCAATCTCGTCATGCCCGGCCGTTGCTCCTCGGCCCACGCCGAAATCGTCGCCCTCTCCCTCGCCCAGCAGCGCCTCGGCCTGCATCAGTTGGGGCTGGAAGGCGGCCGGTTCGAACTGGTCAGTTCCACCGAACCCTGCGCCATGTGTCTCGGCGCCGTTCCCTGGTCGGGCATCGTCCGCCTGGTCTGCGGCGCCCGCGACGAAGACGCCCGTGCCGTCGGCTTCGACGAAGGGGATAAACCCGCCGACTGGCCGGATCTGCTCCGCCGCCGAGGGATCGAGGTCGTCCGCGACGTGCGCCGCACCCAGGCGGCGGCGGTGTTGCGCGCCTACGTCGAGCAGGGCGGGGAGCTCTACAACGGCGGGCCGGGGTGCGGGGAAGGAAAAAACGAAAAATAAGGTTGACAGTCCCCCGACCTTTTTGTTATTTAACCCATCCCGACGGCGAAAGCCGCCGCCATCGAGCGGGAATAACTCAGTGGTAGAGTGCAACCTTGCCAAGGTTGAAGTCGCGAGTTCGAATCTCGTTTCCCGCTCCAAAAAAATCATGAAGGCCCGGTCTAGCGACCGGGCCTTTTTTTATCTGTCGTCTAATCCAGCGCTGCTCCCCTCCCTTCGCCCCTTTCTCATCCGTCCGGTTCGAGCGTTGCCGGTTACTGATTGTCTGTCCAATTAAGTGGTTCCGAAAAATTCCCTGCAATGCTAGTCTATTATCCTTTAATCACATAAGGAGTTCCCTGTTTTGGCCATCAAGAAGTCCGAACTCTATTCCTCCCTTTGGGCCAGCTGCGACGAGCTGCGCGGCGGCATGGACGCCGGCCAGTACAAGGATTACGTCCTCGTCCTGCTGTTCATCAAATACGTCAGCGACAAGTACGCCGGTGTTCCCTATGCGCCGATCACCATTCCGGACGGCGCGGGCTTCAAGGATATGGTCGCCCTCAAGGGCAAGCCGGACATCGGCGACCAGATCAACAAAAAGATCGTCGCCCCGTTGGCCAACGCCAACAAGCTTTCCGACATGCCGGATTTCAACGATGCCGGCAAGCTCGGCAGCGGTAAGGAGATGGTCGACCGGCTCACCAATCTCATCGCCATCTTCGAGAACAAGGCCCTCGACTTTTCCAAGAACCGCGCCGATGGCGACGATATTCTGGGGGATGCCTATGAATATCTGATGCGCCACTTCGCCACCGAGAGCGGCAAGAGCAAGGGGCAGTTTTACACCCCGGCCGAGGTCAGCCGGATCATGGCGCGGATTGTCGGCATCAAGGAGGCCAAGACCAGCGCCGACACCACGGTCTATGACCCCACCTGCGGCTCCGGGTCGCTGCTGCTCAAGGTCGCCGATGAAGCGGCAACGCCCGTCACTCTCTACGGGCAGGAAAAGGACGGCGCCACCAGTGGTCTGGCGCGCATGAACATGATCCTGCACAACAACCCGACCGCCCTCATCGCGCAGGGGAATACCCTGACCGATCCCAAGTTCAAGGGGGGCGACACCCTCAAGACCTTCGATTACGTCGTCGCCAATCCGCCCTTTTCCGACAAGCGCTGGAGTACCGGCCTCGACCCCCTGCACGATCCTTACGAGCGCTTCACCCATTTCGGCGTGCCGCCGGACAAACAGGGGGATTACGCCTACCTGCTGCACATCGTCCGTTCCCTCAAAAGTACCGGCAAGGGCGCCTGCATTTTGCCCCACGGCGTGCTCTTTCGCGGCAACGCCGAAGCCGAAATCCGCCGCAATCTGGTGCGCAAGGGCTTCATCAAGGGGATCATCGGTCTGCCCGCCAACCTCTTCTACGGCACCGGCATCCCCGCCTGCATCGTCGTTATCGACAAGGAAGACGCCCACAGCCGCAAGGGGATTTTCATGCTCGACGCCGGCGGCGGTTTCATGAAGGACGGTCCCAAGAACCGCCTGCGCAGCCAGGATATTCACCGGATCGTCGATACCTTCAACAAACAGATCGAAGAGCCGAGCTATTCGAAAATGGTCTCCTTGGCCGAGATCGAAAAGAACGACTACAACCTCAACCTGCCGCGCTATATCGACAGCGGGCAGACCGAAGACCTGCAGGATATCGCCGGGCATCTGCAAGGGGGCATCCCCCAGGCCGATGTCGATGCCCTGAAGAGTTATTGGGATGTTTGTCCGCAACTCGAACAGACCCTGTTCAAGCTCAACCGCCCCGGCTATCTCGACCTCGCGGTGGAGAAAGGTGCCATCAAGACCGCCATCTACCAGCATCCCGAGTTCGCCGCCTTCATCTCCGGCATGAACGCCCACTTCGACGCCTGGCGTAAAAAGAGCGCCGCTAACCTCAAGGCGTTACAACCCGGCTGCCATCCCAAAGAGGTCATCCACTTTCTTTCCGAAGACCTGCTCGCCCATTACGCCGGCAAACCCCTCATCAACCACTACGACGTCTATCAGCATCTGATGGACTACTGGGCCGAGACGATGCAGGACGACTGCTACCTGATCGCCGCCGATGGCTGGAAGGCCGAGACCTATCGCCTCATTGAGACAGACAAGAAGGGGAAGGAGAAGGATAAAGGCTGGACCTGCGACCTCGTGCCCAAGCCCCTCATCGTCGCCCGGTACTACGCCGAGGAGCAGGCGGCCATTGACCGCCTGGCCGCCGAACTCGAAAGCGTCGGCGCCCAACTCGCCGAGCTGGAAGAGGAGCACGGCGGCGAGGAGGGGGCCTTTGCCGAGTTGGACAAGGTCAACAAGGCCAACGTCGCCGCCCGGCTCAAGGAGATCAAGGGGGATAAAGAAGCCAGGGACGAAGCCGCCGCGCTCAATGCCTGGCTGAAGCTGGCCAATGAAGAGGCCGAGGGGAAGAAGCGCCTCAAGGATGCCGAGGCGGAACTGGACGCCAAGGCCTACCGCCACTACCGCACACTCACCGAGCCCGAGATCAAGACCCTGGTGGTCGACGACAAATGGCTCGCCACCCTCGATGCCGCCATCCACGGCGAAATGGACCGCGTCAGTCAGCAGTTGACCCAGCGGGTGAAGGAGTTGGCTGAACGCTACGAGACGCCGCTGCCGCGAATGACCGAGCGCGTGGCCGAGTTGGAGGCGAGGGTGAACGCCCACCTGGAAAGGATGGGGTTTGCACTATGAACACTCCAAGCACCCTCCTGCCGGCGGATTACGCGGACTGGCTGGCCAGTCTCAAACAGCGCATTGCCGGCGCCCGGCAACGGATAGCTCTCGTAGCCAATGAAGAGCAAATCCGGCTGTATCATGATATGGGCCGGGAAATTCTGGAGCGGCAAAATAGTCAGGGATGGGGCGCCAAGGTTGTGGATCAGCTTGCCGCCGACCTTCGCGCGGCTTTTCCCGAGATGAAGGGGTTTTCCTCGTCCAACCTGAAATACATGCGCTTTTTCGCCCAGCACTGCCCGGTTCGGAAATTTGGTCAGCAGACTGCTGACCAATTGCCGTGGTTTCATATCGTCACGTTGCTGACGAAAATTTCCGAGCCCGATTTGCGCGAGTGGTATGCGCGGGAAGCCGTGGCCCATGCCTGGTCCCGCGATACATTGGAAGGACAGATTAAAAGTCGGCTCCATCTGCGCCAAGGCAACGCCCTGACCAATTTCGAACAACGGCTTGCCGCGCCTCATGCCGAATTGGCGGCGCAGATTCTGAAAGACCCGTATCACTTCGACTTTCTGGGGCTCGGCGACGAGGCGCACGAGCGGGATATCGAAAATGCCCTGGTCCGTCACATTACCCGTTTCCTCCTCGAATTGGGGGCGGGTTTTGCCTTTGTCGGCCGCCAGTTCCGTCTGGAAGTCGAGGGGGATGAATTTTTTATCGACCTGCTTTTTTATCACACCCGCCTCAAGTGCTACATCGTGGTGGAACTCAAGGCCGTAGCCTTCAAACCCGAACACGCCGGGCAGCTTAATTTTTATCTCGCCGCTGTCGACGCCCAGGTGAAAGCCCCGGACGACAAACCGACCATCGGCCTGTTGCTCTGCAAAACCAAGAAACGTCTGGTGGCCGAATATGCGTTGTCCGGTATGGACAAGCCCATGGGTGTTGCCGAATATCAACTTGTGCGCGCCCTGCCCGAACCACTCGATACCTGCTTGCCGACCATTGAAGAATTGGAGGAGAACTTGTCCAGGGAACTGGACGCCGAGGAGGAGGCATGAGCGCGAGGATGATGCAGGGCGACTGCCCCAAGGGTTACAAGCAGACCGAGGTGGGGGTGACCGGGAGGGCGGAGAGTGTGCGGATGGTCGATGTAGGCGCGACCGGTGTAGGGGCGACCGGCCGGTCGCCCCTACGGAAATTCAATCCCGAAATCCACCACCGTCGTTCAATTCGTTTGAAGGGATACGATTATTCCCAGGACGGCGCGTATTTCATCACGATATGCGTTCACAACCGGGAAACCCTGTTTGGTGAAATTGTCGATAGTGAGATGCGGATGAATGATTTTGGTCGGATTGTTGAGGCGGAATGGATCAAATCGGCGGAAATGCGGGCGGAGATCGAATTGGGTGAATTTGTCGTGATGCCGAATCATTTTCACGGAATCGTCCATATCGTCGGCGATGGTCGGGGCGACCGGCGTAGGGGCGACCGGCCGGTCGCCCCTACGCCGGCCACCGCCATCGTTCCGGGTCCACGTCCCAAATCCATCGGTGCATTGTTGGCGGGCTTCAAATCCGCCGTCACCCTCCGCATCAACATTGTGCGGCAAACTCCCCGTCACCCCGTCTGGCAACGCAATTATTACGAACATATTATCCGCGACGAGGCCGATTATGTCCGGATTGCCGAATATGTCGCCACCAATCCGCGACGGTGGAAAGAGGATGCGTTGAATCCGGAGAATGCCGATGTGGGGGCGACGGATGTCCGGATGGTCGATGTTGGGGCGACCGGTGTAGGGGCGACCGGCCGGTCGCCCCTACGGAAAATCGGACAACCGGGAGGCGGCGATGAATAACGTGCCGCTGGGTTACAAGCAGACTGAGGTGGGGGTGATTCCGGAGGATTGGGATGCGAGATTGCTTGGGAAAGTCATTACCCTTCAGCGTGGTTATGATCTGCCTTGTCGACTCCGTAAACCTGGCACCGTGCCAATTGTAACGTCATCGGGCATTGGCGAAACCCACTCCGAGCCAAGGGTTGCTGGGCCAGGCGTAGTAACAGGACGCTACGGCACTATTGGTGATGTCTTCTATGTCTGCGAAAATTTTTGGCCACTGAACACAACACTATATGTCAGAAATTTTCAAGGTAACGATCCGCGTTATGTCTCGTATTTGCTCAGAACAATCGATTTTCATTCACATAGTGGAAAGAGCGGCGTTCCTGGCGTAAATCGTAATGATCTCCACGAGATAGTCGTCCTTCTCCCTCCCACCAAAGCCGAACAAGAAGCCATCGCCGAGGCGCTTTCCGACGCCGACGCCCTCATCGAATCGCTGGAGCAACTCATCGCCAAGAAGCGCCAGGTCAAGCAAGGCACCATGCAGGAACTGCTCACCGGCAAAAGGCGGTTGCCGGGGTTCAGTGGGGAGTGGGAGGTGAAGCGGTTGGGGGAGGTTATCGAAAAATTCGTGGGCGGCGGCACACCCAGACGTGCAAACCCCAAGTATTGGGGCAATGAAATTCCGTGGGTGACAGTGAAGGACTTCGCAACATTTAGCCCTCGTTTATCACAGGAAATGATTACCAGGGTAGGTTTGCAAAACAGCGCATCGAATCTGATACCGATGGGAACGCTCATTACCTCTACCCGAATGGCCCTTGGCAAAGCCGTTGTCTACGAGGTTGATGTTGCCATTAACCAAGATCTCAAGGCTCTCTTCCCTATACCAGAATTGGCGACGCAATACCTCAATTTCTGGTTTCAGTATCACGGGAAGGACATTGATGAGCTCGGTAGCGGTAGCACTGTGAAGGGCGTTTCTCTGACTGATCTTAAGAAAATCGAATTTAAATTACCACCACTCCCCGAACAAACCGCCATCGCCGCCATCCTCTCCGACATGGACGCCGAGATCGCCGAACTTGAGGCGAAGCTGGCCAAGGCCCGGCAGGTCAAGCAGGGGATGATGCAGGAATTGCTGACGGGGAGGATTAGGTTGGTATGAGTTGGGGCAGCAGGGCGAGGGCTTTTATTGACTTTTATTTTGAAAACGATAAATTATCAAAATCAAGATAATCATTAAAAAACAAATAGTTGAAGAATCTCAAGGTCAGGCTGCATGAAAGTGGGGATATGAAAAAACTCGACGAAAAAACGATGAGCACCCTGGAGCGCCGGATCCCGGACCTGGCGGAGGGAGCGGTCAAGCAGGCCTATTACAAGACTTTGGCATCGGGTCGCAAGGTGGTTGAAGCTGTCGACGGGCGGTTGATCGAAACCCGCCCCGACGGGAGCACCCGAACATTGAAGACGTTGCCTACCCCCATCCCGGTCACGCCAGGCCAGAAAATTAGGCGGAAAAAGAAATGAAAGCCGCCACCCCCCGTTTGCGTATGTTTGCCGGACCAAATGGCTCCGGCAAGAGCACCTTCAAGTCCGTCATCGGACCTGAACTGCTCGGTGTTTACATCAATCCCGACGAGATCGAGAAGAAGATCGCCGGCACCGGTTGTCTCGATATGAAGGATTATGAGGTGGAAACCACGGCAGAGGAAATCTCGGCATTTTTCACGCAGTCGCCCTTTCTTGCCGCTGTCGGGCTGGCGGAACAGGCGGTTGCTTTACGTTTCGATGGTGGGTGTCTCTTCTTCGATGCGGTGCCGGTAAACTCCTACTACGCTTCGGTTGTCGCCGATTTTATTCGCCGGAAACTGCTTGAGGCCGACGTTTCCTTTACCTTCGAAACGGTCATGTCGTCCCGCGACAAAGTCGAGTTCCTCATGAGAGCCCAGGAGAAGGGGTTTCGCACCTATCTCTACTACATGGCGACGGAGGACCCGGAGATCAATGTGTCCCGGGTTGAAAACCGAGTAAGCGAGGGGGGGCACGCTGTTCCCAAGGATAAGATCATCGCGCGCTACCATCGATCTTTAGCGCTGCTCGCCGATGCGGTTCAATATACGAATCGGGCGTACATCTTCGACAACTCGACCTATGAAAAGGTTTGGATTGCGGAAGTCACGGAGGGGATCGAGATGGAATTGAAATCGGATACCGTGCCCTACTGGTTCAAGGCTGCGCTGTGGGACAAATTTTCCGCCCCCGGCGAGCCCACCCCATGACCCCTATCGGCCAACCAGAGCGCATCACCCAGAACCGCGTCATCGCCCTGTTCCGCGACGAACTCGGTTATCGTTATCTCGGCGACTGGGCCGACCGCGCGGGCAACAGCAACATTGAAGAAGATGTGCTGACGAGTTATCTCTCCGACAAGGGCGGCTACAGCCCGGCGCAAATCGGCGTCGCTCTCCACAAACTCCGCACCGAGGCCGATCACCACGGCCGTACCCTCTACGCCAACAATCGGGAAGTCTACAAACTGCTGCGCTACGGCGTGCCGGTGAAAATCGAAGCCGGGCAGGTCGCCGAAACCGTCCATCTCATCGACTGGCAGAATCCCACCCGCAACGACTTCGCCATCGCCGAGGAAGTGACCCTCAAAGGGAGCCGGGAGCGGCGTCCCGATCTCGTCCTTTATCTGAACGGCATCGCCGTCGCCGTGCTGGAGCTGAAGAACAGCCGCGTTTCCATCGGCGAGGGCATCCGCCAGAGCCTGTCCAACCAGCAGCCCGAATTCAACGCCTGGTTTTTCAGTACCATCCAGTTCATCTTCGCCGGCAACGATTCGGAAGGTTTGCAGTACGGCACCATCGGCACGCCGGAGAAGTATTTCCTCAGATGGAAGGAAGACGTAGGGGCGGCCGGCCGGTCGCCCAGAATCCTCGACAAGTACCTGCTCAAGATGTGCGAGAAGCATCGTCTGATCGAACTGATGTACGATTTCGTGCTGTTCGACGGCGGCATCAAGAAGCTGCCCCGGGTGCACCAGTATTTCGGCATCAAGGCGGCGCAGGAGTATGTGCGGCGGGAACAGGGGGGCATCATCTGGCACACCCAAGGGAGCGGCAAGAGCATCGTCATGGTGCTCTTGGCCAAGTGGCTTCTGGAGAACAACCCCCATGCCCGCGTCGCCATCGTCACCGACCGCGACGAGCTGGACAAGCAGATCAAAGGGGTCTTCACCGAGGCGGGGGAAGTCATTCACCGCACCAGCAGCGGCCGCGACCTGCTGAAACGTCTGGGCGAGGCCAAGCCGCGCCTGCTCTGTTCGCTGATTCATAAATTCGGCCGGCGGGACGTGGACGATTTCGACGCCTTCATCAAGGAGTTGGAGGCCCAGCCCAGCCCGACCGTGGGAGAAATCTTCGTCTTTGTCGACGAATGCCATCGCACCCAGAGCGGCAAGCTTCATCGGGTCATGAAGGCGATGATGCCCAACGCGGTCTTCATCGGCTTCACCGGCACGCCGCTGCTCAAAAAGGACAAGCAGACGACCATCGAGGTCTTCGGCGGATACATCCACACTTACAAGTTCAGCGAGGCGGTCGAGGACGAGGTGGTGCTCGACCTGGTTTACGAGGCCCGGGACATCGATCAGCATCTCGGTTCGCAACAGAAAGTAGATGCCTGGTTCGAGGCCAAAACCAGGGGCTTGAACGACTGGCAGAAGGACGAGCTGAAAAGTCACTGGGGGACGATGCAGAAGGTGCTGAGTTCCAAATCCCGGATGGATCGGGTGGTCAGCGACATCATCTTCGATTTCAGCGTCAAGCCGCGTCTCTCCAGCGAACGGGGGAACGCGATCCTGGTGGCCTCCAGCATCTACGAAGCGTGCAAATACTTCACGCTGTTGCAAAAGACGCCTTTCAAGGGGAAGTGCGCGGTGGTGACCTCCTATAATCCCCTGGCCAGGGATGTGACCAAGGAGGAAACCGGCGCCAACAGCGAAACCGAAAAGCAGTTTATCTACTCCACCTATGAGGAACTGCTGAAGGCTATCGTCCCCAAAGCCAACATGACCAGGACCGAAACCTACGAGGACTGGGTCAAGGAGCTCTTCACCAAGGAACCGGCCAACATGAAGTTGCTGGTGGTGGTGGACAAACTGCTCACGGGTTTCGACGCGCCTTCGTGCACCTATCTCTATATCGACAAGTCGATGCAGGACCACGGCCTGTTCCAAGCCATCTGCCGCACCAACCGGCTCGACGGCGAGGACAAGGATTTCGGCTATATCGTCGACTACAAGGATCTGTTCAAAAAGGTGGAGAATGCCATCGCCGTCTACACTTCCGAACTCGACCGCAGCGCCGGCGGAGCCGACCCCGATGTGCTGATGCAGGGGCGTCTCAAGAAAGGGCGCGAGCGGTTGGACCACGCCATCGAGGCGTTGGCCCTGCTCTGCGAGCCGGTCGAGCCGCCCAAGGAGGAGCTGGAGCATATCCATTATTTCTGCGGCAATACGGAAATCCCCACGGATCTCCAGGAGCGGGAACCGCGAAGGGCCGCCCTCTACAAGGGGACGGTCGCCCTGGTGCGGGCCTATGCCAATATTGCCGACGAACTGGAGGCGGCCGGATACGACCATGCCGACATCGCCCGGATCAAAAAACAGCTCGACCATTACCTGGCCGTGCGCGAAATCATCCGCAAGGCCAGCGGCGAGTCCCTCGATCTCAAGGCCTACGAGGCCGATATGCGGCATCTCATCGACACCTATATCGAAGCCGACGAGCCGCGCACCATCTCCCCCTTTGACGGGATGGGGCTGCTGGAACTGATCGTCAAGTCCGGGATCGCCAACGCCATCGCCACACGACTCGGCGGACTCAAGGGCAGCAAGGACGCGGTGGCGGAAACCATCGAGAACAATGTTCGCAGCAAGATCATCAAGGAACATCTCAACGATCCGGCCTACTACGAGGCGATGTCGGCCCTGCTGGATGAAATCATCGCCGCCCGCAGGGCCAAAGCCATCGACTATGAGGAATACCTGAAGCGGGTCGCGGAGCTGGCCCGACGGGTCGAGGCAGGGCAGGGGGAGGAGACGCCGGAGCAATTGAACACTCCCGGCCGGCGGGCACTTTACAACAACCTGCAACAGACCCATTCCCCCGGTGGCGCCGGAATGGCCGCCGACTCGGCCGCGCCGATCTGGCAAGGGGGGAAAGACCCGGCTCTGGAACTGGCGATTCGCATCGATGAGGCGGTCAAGACGGTTCGGCCGGACGGCTGGCGCGGGGTACAGTCCCGCGAGCAGGTCATCAAGGCCGCTCTGTACGGCATATTGCGGGATGAAGCCGAGGTGGAGCGCATCTTCCTCGTCATCAAGGCGCAGAGCGAATACTGATGACCGAGAAGTTCACCCTGGGCGATATGGAAGTGGAAGTGACATTCAAGGACATCAAGAATGTCCACCTGAGCGTCTACCCACCGGAAGGCAAGGTGAAAATTTCCGCCCCGGCGCGCATGGATCTCGATACCGTGCGGGTCTTCGCCATCGGCAAACTCGCCTGGATCAAAAACCGGCAAAAGAAGCTGAGGGAGCAGGAGAGGGAAACCCCGCGCGAGCTTCTCGACCGGGAAAGCCATTATGTCTGGGGAGAGCGCTATCTGCTCCAGGTCATCGAAAGGGATACGCTGCCCCGGGTGGAATTGACACCCGGGAAAATGCTCCTCTATGTGCGTTCCGGGACCGGCGTTGAAAAGAGGCGGGAGATTCTCGACGAGTGGTATCGCGAGCAGTTGAAGATCGCGGTTCCTCCCTTGCTCGCTAAATGGGAGTCGCTCATGGGGGTGAGGGTGAAGCGCTTCTTCGTGCGGAGAATGAAGACCCGCTGGGGAAGTTGCAACCCGGAAACCGGCGGCATTCGTTTGAACTCCGAGTTAGCCAAAAAACCGCCGGAGTGCCTCGAATACCTGGTCGTGCATGAGATGACCCACCTGCTGGAGCCGACCCACAACGACCGATTTATGCTGTTGCTGGAGAGGTTCATCCCCCGCTGGAAGTTCTATCAGGAAGAGTTGAACCGCCTGCCGGTACGGCATGAGGAGTGGGGGTATTGATGGAGCAAGGGCGCGGTTTTTCCGCGAAACACTGGACGGTTCTCAAAATCCTGGTCGGCGGCATGCTCGGCATGGCCGTCGCTATGGGGATCGGGCGCTTTGCCTTCACTCCGATCCTGCCCCTGATGCAGCGCGATCTGGGGATGACCCATTCCGTCGTGGGTTGGCTGGCCGGGCTGAACTATCTCGGCTACCTGGTCGGCGCCATCGTCTGCACGATCACCCCCAGGATCCTCCGGTATCCCCTCCTTGGCGGCGGCACTTTGCTGCTGAGCCTGGCCACCACGCTCGCCATGGGCTTGACCGTCTCGCCCCTCGGCTGGGGGCTTTTGCGTTTGCTCGGCGGCATTGCCAGCGCCGTCCTCTTCATCATCATCTCCGCCGAAGTCGCTGAATCCCTGGCGCGGCGGGGGTACGGACACTGGTTCGGCGCCCTCTATGGCGGGATCGGGCTCGGCATCGTTCTCAGCGGATTGATCGTCCCGCAACTGGACAGGATCGGCGGCTGGAGCGTCGCCTGGCTGGGGATCGGCGGCGTTGCACTTCTCTGTGCCCTGGCCGGAACGACTCTGGGGCGCACCTCCGACTACTCGCCGTCGATTGTTGCCGAAAGCCCGGAGCAAACCGTCGGCTTGCGCCCCATCCTGCTCCTCGCGAGCGCCTATTTCCTGGAAGGCCTCGGCTATATCGTCACCGCCACCTTCCTCGTCGCCATTATTGCCGCGACTCCCGGCCTGACCGCGTTTGCACCCTATACCTGGGTCGCCGTCGGTCTTGCCGCCGTGCCGTCGACCGTTCTCTGGCCCTATCTGGCCCGGCGCATCGGCAACAGGCGGGCGTTGCTGGCGGCCTATGCCGTTCAGATCGCCGGCATTCTGGTCAGTCGCCAGGCTACCTCGGTTTTTGAAGTCACCTTCGCCGCCGTCACCTTCGGCGGCACCTTCCTGGGGATCGTGGCCCTGACTATGGCGGAGGGAAACCGGCGCATGGGCAAGGGTGGACTACTGGGGGCCGCTTTCCTCACCGCCGCTTTCAGTGTCGGCCAGATGCTGGGGCCGGTGATCGCCGGGGTGCTGGCCGACCGCCAGGACGGCTTTGCGCTGCCGCTGTTGCTGGCGGCGGCGTGCGTGGCCCTGGGATGTCTCTTTATCGTCGCGGATCGCCGTTATCCGCCGCGACCATCAACCGCACCGTAGAAAGGAGCCGCATCATGCCTTACGTCAACATCAAGATCACCCGGGAGGGAGCCACCCCCGAGCAGAAAGCCCGGTTAATCGCGGGGGCGACTCAGCTGCTGGTCGATGTCCTCGGCAAAAACCCGGCGACGACCGTCGTCGTCATCGACGAGGTCGACACGGACAACTGGGGCGTCGGCGGCGAGACCATCACGGTTCGACGCAAAGCCGGGAAGTAATCTTTCGGGCCTCGCCTCCACGGATCAAGCGCAACAAAGAAAATGGCCACTCTGCCTGATGCGCGGTGGCCATTTTTTATCGTGCGGCGTGGCGGTCATCTGTTCAGAGCGGCCACGGCCTCGGCTAGGGTGGCCAGTGGCAAAAAAAGGCTGAGCGGATAGGAAGGCAGGGGGACGAAGCCATACTGCTTGTAATAGTCGCGGGCGTTCTGATTCTTTGCATCCACGAAAAAACCTATGATTCCGATGTTTTCGGAAATAGATAAGGTGCGCCGCATGGCGTCGGCGAGCATGAGGCCACCGAGTCCTTGCCGTTGCCACTTCGTCGTCACCGCCAACCGGGCCAGTTTCGCGGCGGGTGCTTTGCGCGGGTATTTACGGGCGTATTCGGTCGGCAGTTCGGCCGTAACGATTTCGCAACTGGTCAGTGTGAAAAAGCCCAGGATGGTCAACGGTTCATCCCCATCGACCAGGACGAAGGTACGGGAAATCCCCTTGTCGATGTGCTGGCGAGCGGTTTTTTTGAGATAATCGTCCAACTCGGACTCGCCGCAGCTGAAGCCTTCCCGGTCGTGGCTCCGTGACAGGAGTTCGATGCGAAGCATTTAAAGCCGTACCTGATGCGTGCGGAAGGCCGCAAGAAGTTTCTCGTTCGGCGCCGGCGGATTCTCGATAGCGTCGAAAAACTGCTTCGCAGCTTCGGCGTTCAAGCGGATAAGGTTTTCCTCTTCGATGACGGTCCGCGCACGTTCAAGCGCGGACTGCACAAGGAATTGATTAATCGTCGCGCCGCACAATTCGGCCGCGCGGGTGAGAGTCTCGTAAACGTGTTCGGGCACCCGTGCGGAAATGCGTGTTTCAGTCTTTGACGTCATGATGTCTACCTCCGTGCATGGTCTGTCTGCCGCAACAGTACCACGGTGGTGCCAAAATGGCAACGTCTCGGCGCCAATATGGCTCCATAGGTCTTTTCATTGATTCCACGAATCCTCGCCGGGAGGATTTTTATCTTGGAGTTCCGGACGTCCCACGCCCCTTGAATTTCCCGTAGATCACCGGAATCAGCGCGAAGAGGCCGAGGAGGGCGAAGGCGCCGAGAACTCGGGGGGAGGCGATGTCGCCGAGGGTGTCGATGGTGGCGAGTCCGGCGCCGGCGTTTACGTAGACGAAGCCGCCGGGGATGATGCCGAGGAAGGTGCCGAGCAGGAAGGTGCGCAGCGGCAATCGGGTCAGCCCCGCCGCGAGATTGATGAGAAAAAAGGGAAAGACCGGTACCAGTCGCAGAAAGAGCAGATAGTTGAGCCCCCGCCCGTCCAGTTCATGATTGATCCCTTCCAACTTCCCGCCGAATTTCTTTACGACCGCGTCACGAAAGAGATAGCGACAGGCGAGAAAAGCCAGTCCGGCGCCGATGCCGGCGGCGGTGACCGCGTACAGGGTGCCGAACCAGGGGCCGAAAAGGGCGCCGGCGGCGAGGGAAAAGATGGTCGCGCCGGGCAGGGAGAGGGCGGTCTGGGCGATGTAGATGAGCATGAAAAGGGCGACGGCCGCCAGGCGATGGTCGTCCTGCCAGGCGAGCAGAAGGTCGCGGTTGTTTTTCAGGCTCTCCAGGGTGAGAAAACGCCCCAGGTCGAAGATGAAAAAGAGTGCCGCCAGCAGCGAGCCGAGGAGGAAGAAGAGCTGTTTCTTTTTATTCATGGGCGGGAATCTCGTCGGCCGTATTAAGCAACGCCGCATCGACCAGCTCCCGCGTCCGGGTCGGCCAAAGGGGGCACGCGGTCCCGAGGCACTCGCGGTTGTCCGCCATCTGGGCGCAGGCAAAGGGCGCGACTTCGGGCAGGTCCAGATGCCAGAGTTCTTCGGCGATGGCGACGGCGCCGCGCAGGGCGATCCAGCAGTCCCGCTGGCAGCAGCGCCCCGCTTCGTAATCGGCGATCTCTCCGAGAATCCGTTGCACGATTTGTTGGACCTGCTGGCGGGCCCGGGCCTTCAGCGGCGTCGCTTCGAGGAGGATGCTGAAGGCCGCGCCGACTCCGGCGGCGGCGCCGCAGATGCCGAGATAGCCGCAACTGCCGCCGCTGATTCCGGCGCCCCGGCGGATGCCGCTGCGCAACTGTTCCGGATCGACGGGATGACCGGCGTTGCGCAGCGCCGCCAGCAGCACCCCGGGAACGAGGGCGTGATGTTCGGGGCCGTGCAGGGGGATTTCCGGGTGGCGGCGGAGGCGTTGCAGCAGGGCGATGACATCGGTTTCCGTTGCGCTGGCGCAAAGGTGCTCGATCAGCTCCAGGCGATCGCCGACATGGCAGCGGTCGCAGACGAAATGCCCCTGTTCGCAGCAGGCGTTGGCGGCCAGTTCGAGGCCGCAATAGTGGCAGGTCGCCTGACGTTCGACGGGGTGGTAGAGCAGCGGCGCGCCGCAGACCAGGCAGCCGCTGCCGTGCCGCTCCGCAACCGGTGGCGCCTGCTCCTGGGCTTCCGGCGGGATGCAGCAGTTGCCGCCGGCGGCCATCGCCACGTTGGTGACCCAGCCTTGCTCATCCAGTTGCCAGACCTGATCCCCCAGCCGTTCGGCCTCATCGGCAGCAAGGGTTTCCACCTGCCCCGGGTGCAGCCAACGGCCGTCGGCGGTGAGCAGCGCCGCTCCCGGCCCCGGGTAGAGCACCCGCAAGTGTCCGGACCGGTCTCTTTCGGCGTGGGCCTCGGCGGCGGGGCGGCGGACGCTGAAGGTCAGGGAGAAGAAGGGGTGTCCCTGCACCTCCCGGTAGGGCAGGCGCTTGATCACCTGGAAGCCGGTGAAGCCGCTCTCTTCGAGAATCCCCAGCAGATCTTTCTGAGTCAGGGCGCCGGCGATGCACTCGCCGCGCAAGGTCGGATCGTTGAGAATGGCGGCGGAAGGTTCGCTCTCGCAGACCACGTCGGCCGCCGTGAGACGTCCGCCGGGGGCGAGTATCCGGAAGACTTCGGCGAAGGTGCGGCGCTTGTCGACGGAGAGGTTGAGGACGCAGTTGCTCACCACCAGATCCGTTTCGCCGTCGGGCAGGGGGATCTCTTCCAGATAGCCGCGCACGAAGGCGAGATTGTCATAGCCGAGATTGCGCCGCACGTCGACGGCGCCGCGCCGGGCGAGGTCGAGCATCGGTTCGAGCATGTCGACCCCGGTGACGCGCCCCTTCTCCCCCACCAGCCGCGCCGCGATGAAGCACTCCACGCCGCTGCCGCAGCCGAGATCGACCAGCCGCTCCCCCGGCTTCACCCCGGCATCCATGACCGGACTGCCGCAGCCGTAGCCGCGAAAGCGGTAGGCGGCGGGGATGTGTTCCAGCAGTTCCTGTGCGTAGTGGACGGGGTTGAGGATCTCCTCGTGCTCGTCGGCGGTGGCCGAGGCGTAGTAGCGGCCGACCTGATCGCGGCCGTCGCCGAAGTCGTCGACGGCGAGCAGGCAGTTGCCGTGGCCGAGGACGACCGGGCCGTGGGGGGCGCAGCTGACGAGCAGCTCGCCCATCTTCAGGCGCAGGGCCGGACCGGCGGCGGCCGGCAGGCGTTCGGCGGCGCGGCGGATGAGGTCGAGGGCGAGCCCTTCGAGCAGGGGCTGATAGGGATCGTCACCGACCAAGGTGCCCCGGTGGTGATAGGAATGGTCGAGGTCCCCCCCGCCGAGAAGCAGCCGCCAGGGATCGTCGAGACTGGCCGCGCTCGCTTGCCGCACTCGTTCCAGCACCGGGCTTTCCCGCCAGGCGTACTCAAGCCCCTGATCGAGCGGCGTCGCCAGCTCTTCCAGGCCGATGGTGGCGGCGGTGGGATAGAGACGGTCGTCCGGGCCGATGGCGGCCGCCTCCCAGCCGGCGTTGGTGCCGTCGTGCACGGTTCCCGGCGGGGCGAAGATCCGTCCCTTGAGATCTTCCAGATTGTCGATGCTCAGTCCCCGTTCCTCCGCCCGCCGACCGGCGGCCAGCACCGGGTCGAGCAGCGCTGGGGGATCGAGATGCTGGGCGTGATCACCGCGCCCGCGGATGAAATGCCACATGAAATGGAGAGAGGCGGCCCCCCGGTCGGCGGCGAAATCGACCAGCCAGGGGAGATCGGCGGCATTCTCCCGGGTCGGGCAATAGCTCAGGGAGAAACGCCAACCCCCTTGCCGCAGCCAGCGCAACTGCTCGTCGAGGCGGGCAAAGCTGCCGGCGCCGCGCAGCCGGTCATGATGTTCCGGGCGGCCGTCGACGCTGATCTGCAGGGAAATCCTCTCCCGAGGCCAGTGGGGAAGCAGGCGCTTTTTGGCGAGCAGGCCGTTGCTCAAGACAACGATGCGGGTCTCGGGCAGGGCCAGCAGTTCTTCGATCAGTTCCGGAAAGTCGCCGTGCAGCAAGGGTTCGCCGCCGGTCAGGGCGAAGCGGCGGCAGCCGAGGCGGTAGGCCTCGCGGATGTGTTCCCGCAGGCGCGCCAGGGGGAGTTCCCGACGGCTGTCGGGGGCGGAGCTGAAGAGGCAGTGGCCGCAGGCGAGGTTGCAGCGGTCGGTGATATGCAGCCAGAGTTCCCTCGGCCCAGGCGACGACGGCAGCAGCGCGGCCCGGCCTGGGTAGGGGGGGGCGACGGCTTCGGGCAGGCGCTGGAGGAAGCGGGCGCGGGTAAAATCCGAGGGATCGCCGGCGGTGCGCGGCGCGCTTGCGGCCGCCGGTTCCGTGAGCAGACGGTCTCCCGCCGCGGTGGGGACGAACCAGCAGGGAGGATCGGGACAGAGCCAGAGGGCGCTCTCGGCCAGGGGAAGGCGCAGCCAGCGGGAGGGATCGAAGGTCATGGAACGTTTATCTCTCTCGGATCAGGGCAGATGTTCAGGGTTGGGTGGAGAGGCTGATGTCGCCGTACCAGGCCCGGGCCCGGCCGCCGGTGTTGTCGGTGTCGGTCATGATGGCAACGGCTCCGGCCTGGGGGGGATCGCTGCCGAAGACCCGGCGGTAATCGGCGATGAGATCCCGGCTTTCCTCCAGCCATTGTCCGGCCTGGTCGGCGCCGGAGCGGACCGCCAGGAGCATGGCGTTGGCGGTAAAGGCGTTGGCCACGAAGCCTTCCGCCGGCAGCCGGTTGGCCCAGATGTAGTTGAGCGCCCGGGTCTGCCAGAAGAAGCGGCCGGGGAAGATGACGTAGACCCGCGCGGCATAGTCGTCACCGGCCTTGGTCCGTTCATCCCCCTGGGCGACGGTCTCTTCGATCTTCCAGCGCCAGCGCAGGTAGCGGTATTCGGCGGGGTCGAAGGCGATTTTTTTCACCAGGCCCGAAGCGCTGCCGTCGGCCTCGGCCAACAGTACCCGGCGGCCCTCCTCCTCGACCAGGCGGTAGCGGGTGAGCCCTTCGAATTCTTTGACCTCCCAGCCGGCCAAGCCCTCTTCGGCGAAGCGGCCCACGGCGATTTCCCCGGCTTTGACGGCGGGGCCAGGCAGGCAGAGGAAGATCAGGGCAGCGAGCAGGCAGGCGGATAGTTTCATGGCAACCTCGTCAGGCGAAGACGCAGGCGGTTGAGCCAGCGGCGGGCGGAAGAGAGCGGAGGCCGGGAGGGGAGCGCTTCGCCACCCAGCAGGTCAACGACATGATAGGCATCTCCCCGGCGACCCAGGGTATTGACGCAGGCCGCGCAGGAGGAGACGAGCAGTCGCCCTTTTCCCTGCTCGACAATACGCGCCGCTTCCCGGTCGACCGTGCCGGGCCGGACCCCTTCCACCATCCCCCCCTGGCCGCAGCAGCGGGTGGTGCGCCCATGCTCGGGGAGTTCTTCGATGGCGTAACCGGCGCGACGGATCAGTTCCCGCACCGCCCGCTGCCGTTCTGGGTCGAAACGGGAAGGGCAGGGATCATGCACGGCGACAGTCCCCCGGTTGGGCGCCGTCGCGGGATCGGCATCCCCTTCGGTCAGCACTTCATAGATGCTCCGCACCTCGAAATCCTCGTCGAGTTTACGCAACATCAGGTCGCAGCCGGGGCAGGCGGTGAGAATCCGGCGCACGCCGGAACCGTGCAAGCGTCGGCGCAGACTCTCGGAAATACGCTCGAAGCTTTCGCCGTAGCCGAGATCGTGGCTGATCTTGCCGCAGCAGTCGAGCACCAGCCCGACGGCAGGGTCGCTTTGGCGCAGGGCGGCGAGCAGGGAAAGAACCGCACGCGGACGACTGCCGGGGAGGGAGCAGCCGGGGAAGAAGACCGTCGTGCAGCCTGGGGGCAGGGCTTGGCGGCGAAAGGGGAGGGCGCCGCCGAGTTTTTCGTAGGTGAGCCAGGACTGGTAGGTCTTGGCCTCGACCCGCCCCGTTTTCACCGCCTCTCGGCGTATGGCCAGAAACATCGCCGCCGGGGAGAGGCGCAGTGGACAGAGAGCGTCGCAAAGCCCGCACAGCGAACACTCGTAGGCGCGAAGCAGGGCGGCGCCATCCTCCAATCCCTGGCGGGCCAGCGCCGCCGGCGAACCGGAACGGCGCAAAAAATCGCAGGAGCGCACACAGGCCCCGCAGGAGGTGCAGCGCCTGGCCATGTTGTCGAGAAGGTCGGAAAATTTGGGAGGTATCGGTTCGGTCATGATCTTTGTTCGCACGAGGGAGTCGTCGATTCGCCGGTTCAGCCTCGGACTTTTATCATATTTTCTCCACGTTTCCAGAATTAATCTGCTTGCACGGTGTTGCTCGTGTAAGTTATCTAAATGATTGCAGGCTGTTACGGAGCCCCACGAACGTAGGTATGGACGGGCGGGGACAGGGTCATCCGGCCCGGGAGTGGTCGGCTCCGTCCCGAGTCAGGCCGCAAGCATCGGCGCGACAGCGGGCGCAGTGGGTCATTTGCGGCAAGTATTCCTCCGCTTTTGTCCGCAAAGCGTCCAGCATACTCCGGGTCGGGGGCGAGTGGTGTTCCAGGGGGGTGCCGGATACGGGGATCATGCCGATCAGGTTCATCAGGTCGGCACCGAGAGAGGCGGCGAGTCGGGCCACAGCGACGACCTCGCGGTCATTGATCTCGGGGATGACCACGGTGTTGATTTTCACCGTTACCCCTCGGGCTTTGAGGCGAACAACGGCATCGATCTGACGCTGCAACAGAGCCCCCGCCGCCTCCACTCCCCGGTAAATTTCCCCCGCGAGACGGATGTGGTCATAAATGCGGCTGCCGATAAGCGGATCGACGGCATTGATGGTCAGAGTGACGAAGTCGACGCCCAGATCGACAAGGTTTTCCACCTCATCGGCGAGACCGAGACCGTTGCTGGAAAGACACAGAAGCAGGTCCGGATGGTGGCGGCGAATTAGTTCGAGGGTCGCCAGGGTCAATTCCGGCTCGGCCATGGGATCGCCTGGCCCGGCAATGCCAACGACCGAAAGGAAGGGCATCCGTGCCCGGGATTCGCCAAGATGGGCGAGAGCCCTTTCGGGGTCCAGTATCCGACTGGTGACGCCGGGGCGGGATTCGTTGACACAGTCATGGCGCCGGTCGCAGTAGCCGCAACGGAGATTGCAGTTAGGAGCCACGGGCAGGTGGATGCGCCCGAACCTGTTGGCGGCGGAAGGGCTGAAGCAGGGATGGCTTTGGGCACCGGGTGCGAGCATCTGCGAGGTACTCATGCTTTTCCCCGGCCGATGCCGATGGCATCCACGGAACAAACCGGCAGGCAGTCACCGCAGTTGGTGCAGTCGACTTCACCGGGGCGGGTCCCCATGGGGCAGACTTTGCGGCATTTGTCGCAGTCGTTGCAACTGTGCGTCTTATAGACCTTAAAGAACGCGATGCCCTTTACCGCTTCAAGCAGGCCGCCGGCGGGACAGAAATACCGGCACCAGGCATTGGCAAAAATCAGGCCCAGTGCCGTCAAGCCAAGGACAACAGAGGTTCGGACCAGCCAGCTAAGGTCGGCGTGCTCGAAGGTCAGGGCGACGGCACCAAAGAATTCACCGACCCGAATCGGAATGTTGGTACGGGGCTGTCCCATGCCCAGCCAGACATAGAGAGCTACGGCCAAGGTCAGGTATTTTCCGTAGGGAGCAAGGGTGGTCAGACGATTTTTGAGGCGCAGGGAAAAGGGGGCCGTTTGGGCGAAGAGCTGATTGACCAGCCCGCCGGGGCAGAGCCAGCCGCAGTAGGCCCGGCCGAAGAGGAGGACAGAGACCGGCAAGAGCAGCCAGAACCCCCAGAAAAGGCTGAACAAACGACCGTGACAGGTGACGACCGGACAGTTTTGACAGCTTACATAGGGCACGATAAAGGGACAGCGAAAGATGCCGTAGAAAGACCATTGTCCGAGCACGACCAGCATGGTTGCCTGGGACAAGCGGCGCCAGCGGGTAAGGGCGACCGGACCTTTTTCTGTAACCGCTTCCGAAAGTTCACAACTCGTTGTCTCAGACATCCTTGACCCCCAATTTTTCCACCAGTTGCCGGCCTTCTTTGGAAATCGCCGGAATAAAACCCATCCGCTCGAAATAGGCCTGTCCCTCCAGAGAAATGAGGAACGCCACGTAATCGTCGGCCAGGGAGCGGTTGCGTGCACTTTTCATCACGCCCACGGTGAAAGTCAAAGGGGCGGGTGGAAAGAATTTTGCCGGGATTTCAATGCTTTCCAGCTTTCCGGAAAATTCGGCCATCCGCGTGATTCGCTTTTCGACGATCATGACATCGGCTTTGCCCGTCACCACTTCGGAGACCGTGCGCTGAACGCAGGTGCCGGGGTTGGCGACGTTTTTCATCACCGCTTCGGCGATGCCCGCTTTTTCGAGAAGAACCGTTGCCGCCTGGCCCCCCGGCGGGGAGGAATCCGGCGCCATGGCAACCCGCACGCCAGGCTTGGCCAGGTCTTCGATGCCGGCGATCCCGCCGGGATTCCCTTTGGGCGTCACCAGAATGTAGCTGGTGAAGCAAAGGGGCTTGAAATAGTCCATTTTGTCCGATTCCCGCAGGGCTTTGGCGAGGCTCAGCACGCGCCCGGCGAAGACGTCGGTGGTGGCGCTGCCTTGCAGGGATTTCCCCAGGGCCGCCGCGAACGCTCCGGTATAGGTGATCTTGGCGCCGCTTCGTTCTTCGTAAAGTTGGTGGGCGGGAATCATGGCTTCGGCCAAACCGCCGCAGGACCAGACCTGAAGTTGTTCACCGCCGAATCTTCCCCGGCCGACGTCGGTTGCAGCTCGGGCTGTCGCCACCCCGGCCAGGGCAAAGGCGCTGCCGGCCAGGGCGGTGCCGATAAAGGCCCGTCTATTGTGGTCACATATCTTCTCGCTCATAGTTTTCCTCGATGGGTTACGGGTTTCGGCAGCGCGAAGTATTCAGCAAAAAAACCAATAATTTCAAATTCGTGCGCCCGAGAATCAAAGGAGACAGTACCGATTCGCCAATTTTTCGTCAAACAGGTATTTTCTATGGAATAGGTGTTTTCGATAGGGGGAATGAATGGGGAGAAAGGATGGGTGTGTGGCGGTAGTCTAAGGGAAAATCTCTTTTTCGGAAAAAGGAGTGACAGCGTCGTCCATCCTTGATATAAGCATATTCGAATATATTTCTCGAAAAGGAGCCGCCTGTGGTGATTGAGAAAGACTGGGTCGTTGTACTGAAGGCCCTGGCCCATCCCACCCGCCTGCGCATCGTCGCCGAGCTGTTGCAGGGGACCAAGTGCGTGACCAGCATGCAGGATCTGCTCCCCGCCTCGCAGGCCAACATCTCCCAGCATCTCGGTATTCTGCGCAACGCCCGCGTCGTCGATTTCACTCAGGACGGCGCTCAGCGCTGCTACTACGTCTGCCGCCCGGAGCTGGTCGGCGGTCTGCTCGAACTCTTGCGGGATGCTCCGGCGCCCCCCGCCTGAATCACCTGACTAGCATCGGAAAGGAATCTGCTGATGAGCGCTACCGAACACCATCGCCTGATCATTCTCGGCTCCGGCCCCGCCGGTTATACCGCCGCTATCTATGCCGCCCGGGCCAATCTCAACCCGGTAATGATCGCCGGTCTCCAGCCCGGCGGCCAGTTGACCACCACCACCGAGGTCGACAACTGGCCCGGCGATCATGCAGGGGTGCAGGGTCCCGATCTGATGGAGCGTATGCGTCTGCACGCCGAGCGCTTCGAAACCCGCATCATTTACGACACGATCGTCGCCGCCGATCTCAAAGCGCGTCCCTTCCGGCTCACCGGCGACAGCGGCGAATATACCTGCGACGCCCTGATCATCACCACCGGCGCCTCGGCCCGCTACCTGGGCCTTCCTTCCGAGGAGGCTTTCAAAGGCAAGGGGGTCTCCGCCTGCGCCACCTGCGACGGCTTCTTCTACCGCAACCAGCCGGTGGCGGTCATCGGCGGCGGCAACACCGCCGTGGAGGAGGCTCTCTACCTCTCCCACATCGCCGGCCACGTCACCGTCGTCCATCGCCGCGACCAGTTCCGCTCCGAGAAGATTCTCGCCGACAAGCTCAAGGCCCGGGCCGACGAGGGCAAGGTAACGATCGAGTGGTTCCAGGTGCTGGATGAAGTTCTCGGCGACGAGCGCGGCGTCACCGGCATCCGCATCAAGGATGTGCGCGACGGCTCGACCAAGGAGATCGCTGTGCAGGGGGTCTTCATCGCCATCGGCCATTCCCCGAACACCGGTATTTTCAACGGCCAGTTGGAGATGAAAGACGGCTACCTCAAGACCCGGGGCGGCGCCGACGGCTTCGCCACCCAGACCAGCATCCCCGGGGTCTTCGCCGCCGGCGACGTGCAGGATTACATGTACCGCCAGGCGATCACCTCGGCGGGCACCGGCTGCATGGCGGCCCTCGACGCGGAACGCTATCTGGACGGACTGGAACAGAGTTAGGCCCCCAACGCAAGGAGCGTCACCATGCAGATCAAAATTCTCTACTGCCCCTCCTGAGGGCAGCAGCCCCGCGCGGCGAGTCTCGCCGCCGAGTTGAAAGCCCAATTCCCCGCCGCCGCCATCGATATCGAGGCGGGACCGCACCGGAGCGAATTCGCGGTCGTCGTCGACGGCTCCCCGGTCTTCTCCCGGCTGGAGCAGCGGCGCTATCCCGAGGTCGAAGAGGTCGTGGTGCTTCTCCGCGAACTCTAGTCCTCCAACCCTGGGAGCGGTCATGGATCAGAAAACCGAAGCGGCCCGCTATCGTGCGGCCTGTGAAAAGACCTTCTGGCAGGCGGTCTTCGCCGCCGAACTGGAATATCTGCTTTGTCATCTGCGTCCGGGGGACGCCATTCTCAGCGTCGGCTGTGGTCCCGCTACGATCGAAGGGGCGTTGCTCGAGCGGGGCTTTTCCGTGGTCGGTCTCGATGTTTCGGCCGAGGCGCTGGAAGGGGCGCCAGACAGACTGCGGACGGTAGCGGCCCGCGCTGAGGAGATGCCCTTCGCGGCGGCCTCCTTCGATGTGGTGATCGCCATCGTCTCCCTGCAATTTATCGACGACTACCAGGCGGCCATCGCCAAAATCGCCCAGGTGCTCCGCCCCGGCGGCCGGGTCATCATCATGTTGCTGAATCCGCGCTCCCGATTTTTCCGCAGCAAGCAGGCCGAGCCCGATTCCTACGTGCGCAAGATTCGCCATACGAACCTGGCCCAGCTCGAACGGGAGCTGTCCGGGCATTTCGCCCTGGAGGGGGAATATTTCCTCGGGGTGGGCGGGACGGAAATCTTCCCCAGCCAGGATCCGGAAACGGCGGCGCTCTATGTGCTGCGGGGCGTCCGTGGGGGAACGTCCATCTGCGCCAGGTAGTGCTTGTGTCGCAGGGGCGAAGGCGGGTACAATCCCCGGGCAGGTCCGGCGGGGCGCAGGTTCCGGCGGCAAATTCACACAAAAAGGATAGGGCCGATGGTTGACGAGATGGACGACATGGAAGATACCGGCGAGGAAAGTTTCGCCGAACTGTTCGAGAAGAGTTTTTCCGGCGGCGTCTCCGGCAAGCTGGAGCCGGGGCAGAAGGTTGAGGCGAAGGTTCTCAGCATCACCAAGGATTGGGTCTTTCTCGATGTCGGACAGAAGGGGGAAGGGGTGCTCGACCGGAAGGAGTTGCTCGATGCCGACGGCAACCTGAAGATCGCCGAAGGGGATGTGCTGACCGCTTACTTTCTCTCCCGCGCCGGCGGCGAACTGCGCTTCACCACCCGCCTCGGCGGTGGCTCCGGCAACGCCCAGCTCGAAGAGGCCTGGCGTAGCGGCATCCCCGTTGAAGGAACGGTGGAAAAGGAGATCAAGGGCGGCTTCGAAGTCAAGCTCGCCGGCAACACCCGGGCCTTCTGCCCCTTTTCGCAGATGGCCCTGCGCCGGACCGAGAACCCCGAGCAGTTCATCGGCAAGAGCCTCCCGTTCAAGATCTCCCAGTACGCCGAGCGCGGACGCAATGTGGTGGTCTCCCACCGGGCGATTCTCGAAGAGGAACAGCGTCGCCAACGCGAAACGCTGCGCGCGACCCTGCGCGAAGGGATGTCCGTTCCCGGCGTCGTCACCCAACTCAAGCCCTTCGGCGCCTTCGTCGATATCGGCGGCATCGAGGGACTGATCCCCATCTCCGAGGTGGCCTGGGGGCGGGTCGAGGATATTAACGAGGTCTTGTCCATCGGTCAGCAGGTCGAAGTCGCCGTCAAAAGTCTCGACTGGGACGCCAATCGTTTTTCCTTCAGCCTCAAGGAGGCTCAGGCCGATCCCTGGCGGAGTGTCGCCGACAAGTTTCCCGAAGGCACGGTTGTCACCGGCAAGGTCGTGCGCCTTGCTCCCTTCGGCGCCTTTGTCGCCCTCGGCGAGGGGATCGACGGGCTGGTGCACATTTCCAAACTCGGCGGCGGCAAGCGCATCAGCCATCCCCGCGAGGCGGTCAAGGAAGGTGAAAGCCTGACGGTGAAAGTCGAGAAGATCGATGCCCAAGCGCGTCGCGTCTCCCTGGTTTTGCCCGGCGGGGAAGGGGCCGCCGCGGCCGAACCCGAGGAGGATTTCCGCCAGTACCTTCCCCCGTCTTCCGGGGGGGGCATGGGTACTTTCGGCGAACTGCTGAAAAAGCAGCAGGAGAAGAAGAAACGGCGTTGAGGGAAGTTTTCGCCATCCTTGACGACTACCAGGCGCTGCTGGAGACGGAGGATGCCTGGTTTTCCCGTTGTCTGGAGACAGCCGGTCGGCACATTCAGTGCCGGCCGGGCTGCTCCGGTTGCTGCCGCGGGCTCTTCGACATCAGCCTGATGGACGCCGCCCTGCTGCGTCGGGGCTTCGAGCTGCTGCCAGAGACGGTGCGGACCCCGGTCTTGGCCAAGGCGCGGGTGCGGCTGAGCGAACTGCAAGAACGCTGGCCCGGCTTCGGCCCCCCCTACCTGCTCAACCACCTGCCCGACGAGGAGTGGACCGAGATGCCCGAGGAGGACGCGACCCCCTGTCCGCTCCTCGGGGCGGACGGTCGCTGCCTGGTCTACGCCTGGCGTCCGATGACCTGCCGCCTGCACGGCCTGCCCAACATCGACCTTTCCGGCGAGAGCTTTTCTGACGAGTGGTGCACCCTCAACTTCGCCGCCGCCGACCCCCTCGCCCTGCCCGAGCTGCGCTGGAGTTTCCGCCGGGCCTTCGCGGCGGAAATGCAGCTTTTCGGTGAATTCACCGCCAGCCTATTCGGCGCCCCCCGCAACGAAGTCGACACCTTCATCCCCCTGGCCCTGCTCATGGATTGGGAGGATCTCTCCGCAGCGGCCCTTCCTTGATGATTTCCTTGCTTTTCCCGCCGGACCCCTGCTAATTAAGTATTGGGATGCTTTTTTCATCCCTGACCTGATCCTGGGAGACGAATGACGACATGACGGTTGCTCCTCCGCCCGAAGCGCTGCACATCCTGCTGCTGATCCGGGACCGGAAGACCGAGGATCTCTGCCTCGACGATCTGACGGCGCGCGGGGTCGTCTGCTCTCGGGCCGAGGATTTACAGGGCCTGATCGCGCTGATGGAGGGCAGAACCGCCTATCAGGGAATCATCGCCGACGTTCGCTTTTCCATGAAGGCCGACGGCGAACTCAAACAGCAGTTGCGGCGGCTGGAGAACATCTACCCCTTTCTGCGGGTCAAGTCGGCGGCGGACGGCACCCTCCACGGCATCAGCTCCCTGAGCGGCTCCGTCAGCCTGGCGGAATTTCTCGGCCAATGCCGCACCTTCCCCGCCCGGCCCCTGCGCGAGGAAGAACGTCGGGAGGAATACATCTCCGCCTGGCTTGCCGACACGCCCGACTTTGCCGAAACCGAGGCCTCGGTTTCCCTCAACCTCTCCTGTCGTGGCGCCTTCTTCTACTCGGCGCGGATCTGGGCAGTCGGGGCGCCGGTATGGGTGCGCTTCCCCGGCCATGACCAGGATTTTTCCGCCCGGGTCTGCTGGTGCCGCCCCTGGGGAGGAAAGAGCGACGGCTTGCCCGGGATCGGGGTCGAATTTCAAGAGATTTCGGAGTCGCAGTGCGCGCTGCTCAAGGCATTTTTGCGGAGCGCCTAGCCGGAGTTGCGGCGCCCTTTGCGCAACAGCCTGGCGTAAAGGGTCAGGTTGATGGCGAGCACTCCCAGGCCGAGGAAGATCTGCAGCGGCCGGCTCAGCCCGTCGGGGTAGATCAGCGCCGTCAGATAGCGGTCGATGCAGGAGCCAGCGTAACCGGCTTGACCGGCGAGGTGGCGCCAGTGGTTTTCCAGGTCGGTGAGAGGACAGAACCAGCCGGTCAGTTCCACCAGCGTCCCCCAGGCGGCGGCGGGCAGGTGCAGCCAGGCCAGCCGTGGCCAACGGTGGACGGCAAGGGCGCCGAAAAGCACGAAAAGAATAAAGCCGAGATGGCTCAGCAGAGCGAGATCGGCAAGCAGGGCGTAGGGCATGGTTTGGAGTCCGTTCCCGGCGTCGGAAGAACTGGGGCGCGCAAGCGATTGACGCGGGGCGTAAATCGTTTATAGATTAAAGCGGCACGTTCCAAACGACAGATTTTTTACGGCTGGAGTTGACGATGAAAAAAATCCTTTTCTTCTGTACGGCCCTGCTTTTGTCGGCGGCTTGCGCTGCCGCACAGACCGAACCGGCGCATATCGGCCGGGTCAAGGGGACCAGCGGTATCGTCTCCATTCAGCGCGCCGGCGCCTTGAAACCGGCCTTTCCGAACATGAAGGTCTATCTCAACGACACCCTGCTGACTGGTTCCGACGGCGCGGTGGGTATCCTCCTCGAAGACAACACCCTCCTTTCCATGGGGCCGATGAGCCGGCTGGCCCTGGACAAGTTCGATTTTTCCCCGGCCCAGAACAAATACGCTCTGCACCTGCGCATGGAGCAGGGGACCTTCGTCTACCTCTCCGGCCTGCTGGGCAAGCTGGCACCCCACGCGGTCAGTCTCGACACCCCGTCGGGAACCATCAGCATGCTCAAGGATACCAACTTCATGGCCCGTTTCGGCGGCGACGAATAAATCATCAGGGGGATATTATGAAGGGGATTCATGGACTCTGCATCGGTTTGTCGCTGATGATCGCTGTGAGCGGGTGCGCCGGAAAAGACAACCTCATCGTACTGACCCCGGACGACTCCGGCCAGGTCGGCGCCCTCAAGCTCAGTAACGACGGCGGCGAGGCGGTCCTCGACCGCGAAGGGCAGGCGCTGCATCTGGGCGATCGTCGGACCTCGCCGGGAGCCCCCGCGCCCATTTCCGCTGAAGAGCGTGCGCTCTTCGCCGCCGCCCTGGCCGCGCAACCCTTGGCGCCGGTCAGTTATCTCCTCTACTTCGAGTTCGATTCCAACAACCTCACCGCCGAGTCGCGGCAACGGCTCGACGACATTCTGCGCGCCGCCCAGGAGCGTGACTCCCAGGATCTTCTGGTCATCGGTCACACCGACCGCGCCGGTGACGCTGACTACAACGCCGCCCTCTCCCTGCAACGGGCCGAAGTGGTCCGTGAACTCCTCGCGAGCAAAGGGATCGGCGCCGAATTCATCCAGATTTCTTCCCACGGCGAGGGCAATCCCCTGATCCCCACCGCCGACGAAGTCGCCGAGGCCCGCAACCGCCGGGTCGAGGTGGTCGTGCGCTGAAGCCGCTTCGGGTTTGGCGCGGAAACCGCGAAAGCATCGAATATCCGCCCTGTCATTACGAGTTAGCATGTATCTGTATGATCTGATCCCCCGGACTTTCCGGAAAGCCCTGTTGTCCTGCCTGCCGGCGCTGTTGCTGAGCCTGGTGCCGATTTCCGATGGCGCCTGGGGCGCTCAGGGAGAGGCCGCCGGCAAAGGCGAACTCGCGATCGCCACCTATTACGCCCAGCATTTTGCCGGGCGCCGCACCGCTTCCGGGGCCGTCTACCGCCACGAGAAATTCACCGCCGCCCATGCCCATCTCCCTTTCGGCACCCGGGTCCGCGTCGTCAACCCCGCCAACGGCCGGGAAGTGACCGTCACCATCAACGACCGGTGCCGCCCGCGTAAGACCCCCATCATCGATCTCTCTCGCGCCGCCGCTGAAGAGCTGGGCCTGCTTCGGCGGGGTACCGGCAAGGTACGCATCTTTCCCGTCGAGGATCAATCCTAGCTTTTTAAATGCCACAACCGTCGATAAGGACAGAGGCCGCGCTCCCATGGGAACGCGGCCTCTGTCCTTGGCGTCGCGGCTACTTTTTCGTCCAGCCGCCGCTTTCGTCTTCCAACAGCCAACCAGGAGCGGCCTGGGCGCGCCAGGATTCGGCGAAGACTGCCTGGACCTCGGCGGCCTGGTCGGGAAAGCCGTTGGCCCGGGCGATTTCCCCGTAGAGGCGCTGCCGGTCGCTGTTCTCGGCCTCCACCAGGCGTGTCGCTTCCCCCCGTGATTTCAGGTCGAGCCCATCGATGGTGCGCAGCTTGAGCAGGCCGTCATGGCCGACGCCGACCTGCCCGCCGTCCAGGTAGGGAAAGAGCGCCGTCGCCCGGGCTTTCATCGCCTCGCGCAGGGCGCGGATCTCCGGCGTGCTGACGTTGATGTCCTGGGCCGCGTAGGCCGTCGCCGGTCCCAGGCGCAGGAAGCTGCTCGGCTCCCCCTGGGGCGGCTCGGCGGGGACGGCTTCCCCGGCGCGTTCCCCCCAGACCTCGTTGACGATCTTGTCGGCGGCGCCGCGCACTTCTTCGGCAGGAAAATAGATGTTGATGGTCACGCAGGAGACGACGGCCACCGCCGCCAGCAACGCGAGATAACGCAGTTTGTTCATGGATATGCTCCCTTCGGTTGGGGATCTCCGCCCCTTGGGGCGGAAAGATCCCGAAAATTCTTCCACGGGCATTATAGGCCGCATCCGCTAAAAATCAACGGGCGGTGCGGTCGAGGCGGCTCATCCGTTTGAGCATCTCCTTGAAGGAAATGGCTCGCTCGGGAGCGATGATGTCGATTTTTGGCGGCAACAGGCCGCCGTAGACCAGGTAGGATTCCTCCCCCTCTCGGGCCGTACCGCGCAGCCGGAAACTGTCGTTGTTCAGGGTGCAGTCTATTCCGAGTTTCTGGTAGCGGTAGAAGTCGATGAAGCGGTAGATACCCTGGGAGAGGGCTTCCGCAAGGGCGCCCTGGCTGAGGATGCTGAGGTTCTTGAGGGCTTTGACGCTGATGTTGCGCCGCCCGTCCTCGCGGGTGCTCAATTCGGCGCTGAAGTGCGAGGGGGTTGTCCCGAAGAGGCGCAGGTCGCGGATATGCCCGTCAAGGATGCCGTTCATTTCGCCGAATTCGAAGGTCTGGGTGAGCTGTTGCAGATCGATGCCGGAAAATGCGATGTCGCCGTGGATGGTACGGTAGCGGGAGAAGGGATCGCGCAGGCTGATCTTCTCGATATCCAGGGTGCCGCCGAAGAGTTCGGCGTGGATCGTTCCGGCGGAGCTGAGGGTTTTGTCGGCATAACGGATTTCGCCGAGGTCGGCGTTGAGACGGCCGGAGAGGGGCGCCCAATCCAGTTCCCGGGAAAGCTGCGCGAGGTCGATCCCCTCGAAGCGGATGCGCGTCGCCAGGGCTGGTCCGCTCGCTTCAAAGGCAGCGCGCAGGTCGGCGAGGTGCATGCGCCCGCCCGCCAGTTCTCCTTGCGGGAAGGTGGTGACCGTCAAACGATTGGGCGTGGCGTGCAGGGGGAGGGCACCCTGTTCCATATGCAGCGGTCCGCTATCGAAGCGGTCGAAGTCGAGCTGGCCGGAACGGGTTTCCGCTTCGGGCAGCAGGGCGCCTTGCTGATAAAGCAGGGGAATGCGGCCGTTGAGCCCAGCGATCTCCAGCTTTGATTCGGGCAGGGACAAGGCCAACGCCCGGGGCTCCAGATGTCCGGCCAGACTGAATCCCTCCGGCGTCCGGCGCAGCAGCAGACCCGCGCCGAGGTGGCCGTCCAGGACCAGTTCCTTGAAGGGGGAGCCGCTTTCCGTAAGCGGAGCGCGCAGGTAGCGCTCGAAGGCTGTGGCCAGCGGCGCGCTCTCAAGGGTGCCGTGCAGCTCTTGGAGCTCGGGGGTGACAAGTCCGGCAAGCTGTACCCGCGCCAGCTCCGGAATCCGCAGGGAGAGTTCCCGGGCCTCAAGAGTATTGGCCGCCCAGTCGGCGCGACCGGCCAGTTTCAGCTCGGCTTGGTGGGCGCTCAGGTTGGCGTAGAAGGCGCCATGGAGCACTTCGCCGACGCTCAGGTTGCCGTCGAGATCGAGATCGACGGCGCTCTCCCCCTTCTGGTGACGGATTTCTCCCCGGACTCGGGCCTTGCCCCCGCTCAGGCCGCTCAGGCCATCGGCGCTGAGCAATTCCAGAGCGTCGCCCTCCAGGCTGGTCAGGCGCACGCGGGTCTGCTTGGGCTCCAGATGGATAGCGGCTATGCCCGAGAGACGGCCCGAGCCGAACTCGGGGGCACGCAGACGCCCGGCGAAGCGCAGGTCGCGGATGTCCGTACCGGCGGGATTGTGCCGGAACTCGCCGCTGGCGAAGAGGGCCTCGGCCTCCAGGCCGGTCACGGCGAATGCCGTCGCCTTCAGGTCGAAGAGGCCGCTAACTCCTCCTTCGGGGTTGAGGCTCAGCTCGCCGTCGCCGGCGACCCCGTACAGCTTCCGCAACGATTCCGGAATGCGTCCGGCGCCGGTGAGCCGGGCCAGGTCCGCGACGGCGAAGGGTTCGAGCCGCCAGCGCCAATGGCGCAGGGTCCCCGCCAGGCTGAAAAGGGGACGTTTGTCCAAGAGCAGGCGCGCCTCGGATTTCAACCGGTCGGGCGGCCCTTGGAGGGAGAGCCACAGCTGTAGGGGGGCGATGTCAAGCAGATAGGCATCGTCCAGGCCCGTCACCGGGCGACCGGTGAAGCTGGCCTGAACCGAGAGATCTTCGCGAGACCAGGAAAATTTGCCGTCGAGCACCCCGCCACCGATCACCTGGCGGCGCAGCTTCGGGTCGAAGCGGCCAAGAAGGGCGCCGCTGTCGGTGAGGATGCAATCGAAGTCGCCGCTCAGGGCGCCGGCGTCGTAACGGGCGGTGAAGGTGGTGTGCGCCTGTTGTTCCAGGGTGAGGCGCCCTTCCCCCTGCCAGCTGCGATCCTCTTGCCGGCGCAGGGTCAGGCTGAAGGCTTCGAAGGTCAGTTTTTGCCCGTCCTGATGGAGATCGGCGGCGGGGATCGCCACATGAACTTGGAGCCCGCCCGGTTGAAGGGCTATGGCCAGTTCCGGGTTGGTGGCGGTGAAGTCGAAGCCGTCGGGAAGGTTCAGGGGGAGCGCCAGGGTGGTGGCGACCCGTTCCAGTACCGCCCGGCTCAGCCGGGGCAGGCGGGCCCGCCCAGCGATGCTGGCTCCGGCACTGTCGAACTGGAAGCGCAAGGGGGCCTCGAGCAGGGAGGTGCCGTCCCACTCAAAACGGCTGATAGTCAGGGCGGGATGCTTTTCCCAGCTCCCTTCCCCGGCAAGAAGCAGGGGAAGAGCCGGTTCGCCGCCGAGCCGGGCTCTTGCTTCGAAACGGGGACGGTGGGTGCCCTGCAGGTCGAGGTGCAAATCCCCCAGTTCCCAGCGCTGATCCTCCAGGTTCACGGCCAGGGCGCCATCGCTGATACGCAGGAGGGCGATTTCGAAGGGAGGAGAGGCGGGGAATCCCGAGGAGTCTTCGTTCGCGGGGGGAAGCAGACCGGCCAGTTCGACCCGAGGCTGATGCAGGCGGACAGCGTCGATCCGCCACAACAAGAGGCCGGCAAGGCTGAAGCGGATATCCACTTCCGCGACGTCGATGGTGAAGGCTTCGGGGCGGGTGATGGCCAGTTCCGCGATCGTCAGGCGAGATGACGAGAGCTCCATGCGGGCGAGGCGGACCTCCCCGTCGAGGGCGTACTCGGCGAGCCGGATCAGGGCCGGACGCAGAACGTGCCCGGCGAGGTAATCGGTCAGCTTCCAACCGGCCACGGACTGGGCAACGGAAAGCGTGAGCAACAGCCCCAGGAGATGTCGAAGAAAGAGCAGCGTCATCGGCCCGTAGCGGAGAAAGGGGAATAAACTGAATTATTAACGGATTTGTCCCCTAGAGCCAGAAAATTCCTGGCCTTCGGGAAAAAAGTGTCGACCAGGGGCCGCGGCTGTCACTCCCCGTTTTTCAGCGCTTGAGCTGATAGCGGCGAACGTTGGCGTTATGCTCGGCGAGGGTTTTGGCGAAGATGTGGGTGCCGTCCCCTTTGGCGACAAAATAATAATAGTCGCTTCGGGCGGGAAAGGCCACGGCGCGCAGGGCTTCCTCCCCGGGATTGGCGATGGGGCCGATGGGCAGGCCGGGGATGCGGTAGGTATTATAGGGGGTCGTCGTTTGCAGATGTCGGCGGGTCAGGTTGCCGTCGAAGTTTTCGATGCCGTAGATCACCGTCGGGTCGGCCTGCAGGGGCATCCCCACCGTCAGGCGGTTGTGAAAGACCGAGGCGATCAACGGCATCTCCTCGCGATTGCCCGCCTCCTTCTGCACGATCGAGGCGAGAATCACCAGTTCTTTGAGCCCGAGCCCCCGCTCTTTCGCGCCGGCGAGGATCTCCGGGGTCAGGCGGCGGCGAAACTCCTTGACCATCGTCTCGATCAGCGCCTTTTCGTCCATGCCGCGGGTCAGCTGGTAGGTTTCAGGGAAGAGGTAGCCTTCCAGGGAGGGGCCGTCGATCTTCAGGCGTTCGCGTCTTTCCGGCGATTGCGCCAGACGCAGAAAGGTTTCGGCGGAGCCGCGTCCTTCCGCTTCCAGGCGGGCGGCGATCTCCCTTAGGGTCCAGCCCTCGGGGACGGTGAAAGGATGAAGGAGGACATCGCCGGCCAGCAGGCGGTTCAGGATTTGCTCGGGGGTGGCGGCTCCGGCGAAGGCGTACTCTCCCGCCTTGATCCGCTGGGTCGCCTTGTGCCGGCGGGCCAGCAGCTTGAAAAGGCGAGCATCGGCGACGACGCCGGCGGTCGCCAGCTCCTCGGCGACCCGGGCGAAGGGTGCTCCGGCGGGGATTTCCACCACCTGTCGTTGCGGAGGGGCCACCGGCCGGTCGAGAAACCGGCGCACATGCAGAACCGGCAGGATCAGGGCGAGAATGATCAGGGCCGCCAGGACGGCGAACAGTTTTCGGCGACGGAGCATCAGAAGTTGAACTTGTTTTCGCTGCCGTTGCGCAGGCGCTCGATGTTGGCGCGGTGGCGGACGATGACCATGGCGGCGATGAAGAGGGCGGCGCCGAAAAACCAGACGGAGCCTTCGAAGAGCAGGACCAGCCAGGGGATGGCGGCGGCGGCGCTGATCGAGCCGAGGGAGATGTAGCGCCATTTCCACAGGACCAGGGCGAAGACGGCAAAGGCGACCAGCACCGCCTTGGGCGACAGGACCAGGAAGATGCCGAGGGCCGTGGCCACCCCCTTGCCCCCTTTGAAGCCGAGGTAGACCGGGTAGAGATGGCCGAGGAAGGTGGCGGCGGCGATCAGGGCGATCTGGGCGGGGGAGAAGCTGGTGGCCTGGGCGGCGAAAAGGGTCGGCAGCACCCCCTTGAGGGCGTCACCGATCAGGGTAGCGATGCCCAGACCCCGACCGGCCACCCGGTAGACGTTGGTGGCGCCGATGTTGCCGCTGCCGGCCTGGCGGATGTCTTCCTTGCCGAAGAGCCGGGTGAGGACGATGCCGCAGGGAATGGCGCCGATCAGGTAGGCAATGATGATGAAGAGGATGACGCTCACGGGATTCTCCAACGGGAGGAAGATGCGGCCCGGGGCCGTTTCGAGCCGGTTTTTGGCGGACTCTCCCGCCCCCGCTCCGGGGGGCGAAAAGCACCTGCTTCTACCACGGGACCGGGGAAAAATCAAGGAGACTGCCGCTCTCCCCGCGCGGGGAGAGCGGCCTTATAAAAAAACCGGGGCCGACAGGTTGTCCCGTCGGCCCCAGTGATTGGATCGATGTACGAGATCGCTTTCGATCTCAGAAGGAATATTGCAGGTTCAGGCTCGTTTTCGAGTCGTCTTTCTTCACCTCTTCGGCGGGGTCGCTGTCATGCTCCCAGACGTTGGCCAGGCGCAGCGACCAGGGGCCGGCGATGGTGGTGGTCAGGTCGGCCTCGTTGCGGCTGGTGAACTCGCCCCCCTGCTCCAGGCTCGGATAGACCGTCAGGTTGTTGCTGAAGGTGGCGTAGTCGGAGAGCTTGTAACGGAACTTCATGCCGAGCCGGGCGGTCATCCACTGATCGTCCTCGCCGTCGATGTTGTCCTCGGAAAAATAGGCGACGCCGGCTTCGAAAGCCAGGGCCTTGATGTCGTCTTCCCAGACCTGATAGCCGACACCGGGGCCGACGATGGTGCGCAGGTTGAGATCCTTGAACTTGTCTTTGAGCAGTTCCACGCTCAGGTAACCGTAGAATTTCTCGGTGAAGAAGTAGTCGTATTTGAGCGCCCCGTAAATATCGCGGGTCGTCAGCTCACCGTCTTCCTCGGCATAGTTGTAGAGGAAGGTCAGGTTGTATCGGTCCTTGAGGCTGCGACGGGTGGCATCGGCGCCGAAGTTCACGCTGGTGCGGTCGGTGTTGCCCGACTGGGCGAAGGCGCCGAGAAAGACCTTGCCGTCCCAGGTCCAGGGGGGCGGGGGCTCGACGTTGATCGAAGCGACCTTCGCCCATTCCACATCGGCGGCGCCCCGGGCGTCACCGGCCGTGACCTGCAAGGCATCGACATCCCCCTGCAGTGGCCCGGTCAAGATCTCGCCCCCCTCCAGGCGGACATCTACCGGTTGTTCCGTTTCGATGCGCTGTACGGCATCGGTCTTGAGCTCGATCTTTTCGGCGTAGTCGGTCTTCAGGGTGAGCAGGCCCTTTTCGGCGCTGATCACCGTGCCGGTGATGCGGTCGCCATTTTTCAGCACGATCTGGTCGGCACCGGCGAACGAGACGCCGGCAAGGGACAGGCAAAGGAGCAGAGGGGTGATTTTCTTTTTCATTGAGCCTCCATGGTCAACACCATTCGATAGGATGTAAATGACACGGGACGCAGCCCGTGTCGCGAAATCGATGGATAAAAATCATTGGAGATCTTTTATCATAAAAATAAATTCGAGGCAATTGTGATGTCGCCCCTCGGTGCGGCAAAGAGGAACCCGCGTCTTCTGCCTTTTCTTCACGGGGAGATTTTCACATTTTTTCCTTATTTCTTGCATAGTCGAGAGGCATAATTGGGTGTAAAGATAGCCGCAAACCGGCACCTGCTTCGTTTGTCGCGCCGCGCGCGCCGGTTTTCAGGGAGGTAACGATGAAAAAAACCACTTCTTTGCTGCGCTACGTTTTGGAAAGACTGCTCCCCGCGATCCTGCTTCTGCTGGTGTGCGGGGCAGCGGCGACGGCGGAGGATTATACCGACGGCCACTACAGCCGCGAAGAGCTCGCCCAGATGCTTGCGCCCATCGCCCTTTATCCCGACAGCCTCCTTTCCCAGGTGTTGATGGCTGCGACCTATCCGGTGGAAGTGGTCGAAGCCGACCGTTGGGTCAAGGATCATCCCGATTTGCGGGATGAGGCGCTGGATGAGGCGCTCCTCGACCAGGACTGGGATGCCGGCGTCAAGGCGCTCTGCCATTTCCCCGCGGTTCTGGCCCTGATGAGCGAACGCATCGGCGAGACCTCGCGCATCGGCGACGCCTTCCTCGCTCAGGAAGAAGAGGTCATGGCGATGGTTCAGGAGCTCAGGGCCAAAGCCCGCGCCCAGGGGAATCTCGCCAGCACCTCTGAACAGCGGGTCTGGGCCGATGCCGACGCCATCATCATCGAGCCGACCGATCCCCGGGTGGTCTACGTTCCCTATTACGATCCCGTCACCGTTTACGGTTCCTGGTGGTATCCCGATTATCCCCCCTATTACTGGACCCCGGCGGGCGCCAGCCTCGGGGTCGGGCTCTCTTTCTGGCCGGGGGTCTATTTCGGCTTCTCCTTTTCCAACTGGAGTCGTTTCGACTGGCGGCAGCGCTACATCCATATCGACAGCCACCGCCGCCCGCGCTATGTCCATCACGACCGCTGGCGGTACAACCCCGGGCGCTGGGAGCGCGGCTTAAACCATCGCTCCACGGGCATCCGTCACGCCCCGCCCCCGGCGCGCCTGCGGAATGTTCCCGTCGAGCCGCGCCGGCGCCCCGACGTTTTCCGGCCCGCGACCGGTTGGCCGAGTTCCGACCCCAGGCATTTCGACCGCATTCGCCAGGATCTCGAGCGCCGTGATATCGACCGCCGGTCCAGGGATTTTCAGAATCGGGAGAAACGGGAGCGGCGCCCTGCGTTCGAGCGAGGGCAGAATCTGCAGCGCCCGGGCAAGGACGGTCAGTGGCAGCGTCCAGGGGATAGACAGCGTGCGACCGCGCCGCCCCGTAACGACCGGGGCGTGCGTTTGCGGGATATCGTCCCGCCTAAGCCCAACTCCCCCGCCGTCAGGGCACCGCAAGCGCCGGTGCAGAGAGGCAGCGACCACAAAGGCCAAGGTCTGCGCCGCGTGGTTCCGAGCCCCATGACCATCGAAAAAGGCCCGCCCCCGGTAACCGCCCCCGTCCCAGGTCCGCGTAAGGACCGGGGTGAAGGGCACGGCAGGTTGCGTCCGCAAGGGCAGTGACGACTTCGGTGACGCTCAGACACCGGGCTTCGACTCCGCTCAACTTCCGGGGAGCCGTCGGTCCCTGAGCGGAGTCGAAGGGAATCGTGGTCTCAGCCAGGGGACCAGGCGACGGCTGATGGGGGATGCGGCGGGCATGGTCTCTTCCTTAATTGAAAACGCCGACGACCAGATAGGCAGTATAGCCGACATAGCAGGCCAGGAGCACGGTGCCTTCGAGGCGGTTGATGCGACCGGGGCCGCGGAATCCGAAGCCGATGACGAAAAGGGCCAAGGTGAGAGCTCCCATGACCACCATATCCCGAGTCAAAACTTCAGGCGCGACCGGCATAGGTCGAATCGCGCCGGCAATGCCGACCACCGCCAGGGTGTTGAAGAGGTTGGAGCCGAGGATGTTGCCCAGGGCGATATCGTGCTCCCCCTTGCGTGCCGCGATGACCGAGGAAGCCAGTTCCGGCAGCGAAGTGCCGACGGCGACGATGGTCAGGCCGATGATCAGGTCGCTCACCCCGAAACCGTGGGCGATTTCCACCGCCCCCCAGACAAGGATGCGGGAACTGGCGATGAGCAGCAGCAAACCGACAACGACCCAGAGGAGCGCCCGGTTCATCGGCATCGTCTGACCGGTCAGTTCCGCCTCCATCTCCTGCCCCAGCGCATCGGTCTTTTTCCTCACCCCCTGAACAATCGTCCAGGTCATCAGCCCGGCGAAAACCCCCAGCAGCACCAGGGCGTCGATCCGGGTCAGGGCTCCATCCCCAATCTGCCAGGCCGCCAGCAGGGTCACGGCGGTTAACATCGGCAACTCCTTGCGCAGGACCTGCGAATGCACGGCAATCGGGCTGATCAGGGCGGTGATCCCGAGAATCAGGGCGATATTGGTGATGTTCGAGCCGTAGGCGTTGCCCAGGGCGATCCCTGGGTTGTTCTGCATCGCCGCGAGGGCCGATACCAGCATTTCCGGCGCCGAGGTACCGAAGCCGACGATCACCATGCCGATCAACAGCGGCGGCATGCCGAAGTGCCGGGCGACCGAGGCGGAGCCGTCGACAAAGCGGTCGGCGCTCCAGACGAGAAGAACCAAACCAAAAAGCACGGCCAAAAACGGGACAAGCATAACGATTCCTCCGTGAAGATTGTTCCGATCAGTTTACAACGGACGGGGATTTTCGTTCATCAAAACCACTCCATGAAGGCCGAACCGGACCAACCTCCGGTCCGGCCTTTCGTCGATTATTTAAGAGGTTCCACCCCGGGCCGCCGGCTTAGGGATGGACGATGCTTTTCCCAGAAGAGAATCAGGGCGCTGGCGACGAAGACGGTGGAATAGGTTCCGGCAATGACACCCACGAGCATGGCGAAGGCGAAGCCGTGGATGACGTTCCCGCCGAAGAGATACAGGGAAAGCACAACCAGCAGGGTTGTTCCCGAGGTCAGAATGGTGCGGGACAGGGTTTCGTTGATGCTGCGATTGACCGTCTCCGGAAAGGTTTCATCCAGATTCCGGTCGAGTTTTTCACGAATGCGGTCGAAGATGACGATGGTGTCGTTGAGGGAGTAGCCGATGATGGTCAGCATCGCCGCGACAATGGTCAGGTCGATCTCGATGTCGAAGATGGAGAGAAACCCCAGGGTGACGAGCACGTCATGGGCCAGCGCCACGATGGCGGCCACGCCGGAGCGAAATTCAAAGCGCCAGGAAATGTAGATCAGCGTGCCGATCATGGCGTAAGCCAGGGACAGCAGTCCCTTGGTCCGCAGATCCTTGCCCACCTGCGGGCCGACCATTTCACTGCGCAACACCTCCAGGCCGCTGTCGTCCGAGCCGTTTTTCAGCGCCTGTTCGATTTTTTGCGTGAAATGGCTCATTTCATCCTCGGTCTGCTGCGCCCGAATGAGAAATTCGTTCTCCCCGTCGCCAAACTGCTGGACGGTCAGGGACTCCAGCGTCAATTCCGCCAGATAGTCTTTGATGATGGACGCTGTAACCGGGCCGGAGAAACGGACCTGAACCAGGGTGCCGCCGGAAAAGTCGACGCCGTAGCTGGGGCCGCCCTTGAGGACCAGGGACAGGGCGCCGGCGAGGATCACCAGCAGGCACAGAATGACGGCGATGCGGTTTTTACCGACGAAATCGAAATTACTTTTGGGGTTGATGATCTGCATAAGGTCTCCCAGGCTATTGCCGAGGGGGCGAAAGCATGCCCCGGCGGCAGCAGGTCGAAGGCAAAAGGGGGCACGATGATCGAGGTACCTACGAGGATGCGAGTCTCGCCGGCAGAGGACGGATCACGCCCAAAGGGCGCCGGAACAACCGACCTGCCGGCGGCAGGCGCCAAGGGGCTTTCCCTGTTTGCGAGTTGTCGCGAACAGGCCTACAAACTTCGAATTATGCGCTGGGGGGGAGGGCGGGGAAGGGACGGAGACTGCCAGACGGCTGGGAGAAGAAGCGAAGGGGCATTGTCCCAGAGAGGGCACGGGAGCGCTACCCTGGAATCGGTAATGCAGGTCCCGATTGCGGGAAGGGCGATAAAGACGTCGATGAGGGGCTGAACGGAGGTGGATTTCTGCGTAGGTGTCGCCACCAACTCCAGCGCAGCCGTGGGGGCGGCGAGGCTGTCGTATTGTCGGGATAGTTGGGAGGGAGCGGGGGGGAAGGCCAAACCCAGGGCCAGGCTGAAGGCGACGACCAACCAGGTCCAGAGGAGGACTGCCCGTGAAAAGTTGTGCCGTGAGAGGGTTTGTCCTGACATGCTCGCCGTCCGCTTTCCTTTGCCGCAACCATCGAATGTGGGCGCATCGTAGATGAGCGTCACGGGGAAGTCCAGCGAATTAAAAGGGACGCGGGACCCACGCATGAGAGGGTGTTTCAGGGGGTCGTTAACGGCCTGTCGTCTTTCTCACGAGCATTGATCCTTGCCGCTTTTCAATTCCGTCATCAACTTAACCACCGCCCGTTCCTTGGCTTTGGCTTCGATATCGACCGTCATGGTCCGTCCCCTCCAGCAGGAGGGCACATCCGCCGGATCGATGTAATCGGCGTGGGGCTTGGGATCTCTCGCGGCCCAGCCGTCCCGGGGGGACGACAGATGGCAGTAGGGCTCGCGATGGGAGATCCTCCAGGTTTCCGCCGCCAGTTGGGTCGCCTCCTCGATGGACAGACCGTCGGGATGACAGCGGTGATGGTGGACATCGTACACGAGGGGAATGGAAAGCCGCGCGCAGGTCGGCAACAGATCGCGCACGCTGTAGCTTTGGTCATCATTTTCCAGCGTCAGCCGGGTTCTGACGGCTTCGGGAAGATCGGCGAAAACCTGATAGAATCTTTCCAGCGCCAGCTGTTTGTCGCCATAGACGCCTCCGGCATGGACATTGATGATATCCGCGCCCACTTCCTCCGCCAAGGAGGCTTGGTACTCCAGTTCACGGATTGAACTGGCGACTACCGCCGGATGCGGCGAAGACAATACGACAAACTGATCAGGATGAAAGCTGAGGCGGAGGTCATGCCGGCGGGCAAAAGTCCTGGTCTCGCCCAGCAGGCGCCTGATGGCATCCCCCTCGGGGAGGTCGTCGAGGTCGTAGCCGACTTCCGGGTGGGTCATGCGCGGGAACAGAGGCGACATGATGCGAAAGGCGCCGATGCCGAGCCTGTGGCAGGCTTGTACGGCGTGCAGCAGATTGCGGGCATTGTCATGACAGAGAGCGGACAGTTTAAGGAGCTGTTCGCTCCGGGGCATGGCGCGCAGCGCTTTGGCGGTAGTCGTGCGGAAGGCAATGTTCTCATCCTTGAACAGGCAGCATAAACCAAAACGCATAGGGCTGGACCTCATCATTCGGTACGAGCACAGGTGATTCAGTCTTCGAAAGGGAATGGCCGGATGACTCAACCACGGGGCATGTTCTCACACTTGAAACCTCTTTGCCACCGCCGTGGCTGGGTCTTTTGTCTACTGCTGCTGGCGCTCAATTTCATGATCCCCGCCCCCGCGAACGCCCTGACCGTTGAAAATATTACCTTTGCCGACAGCACCATCATCGGAGGAAAACCGGTGCCGCTGCGCAATGCGGCATTGCTGCGCTATCTGAAGGTGATAAAGGCCTACGTGGCGGCCCTCTACCTGCCGGAGGGGGTCAAGGCGGAAGCGGTCCTCTCCGATGTGCCGAAACGTCTTGAACTCAGCTACCTGGTGTCGATCCAGGGGCCGGATTTCGACAAGGGAGCCGCACCGGTTCTCGCCCGCAACCAGACTTCGGCGGAACTTTCCCGGTTGCAAGGGCGCCTCGACAAGCTCAATGCCGCCTACCGGGACGTCAAGCCCGGGGATCGCTACACCCTGACCTATCTGCCGGGACGGGGAACGGAACTCGCCCTGAACGGCAGTCCGCTGATCGTCATCGAGGGGGCCGATTTCGCCGCCGCCTATTTCGGCATCTGGCTGGGGCGCGACCCGATCGATGAAAAGCTCAAGCGTAATCTGCTGAGAGAACGTTGATAGGAAGATATTTCCGACCGGCACCCGTCTTCCGCTGACGGTTACGGAGCTGCGACAGCGAGGATCAAACGTATGCGGGAAGAGGAGCCGCACCGGCAATGAACAACACCGCTGAAGGGCAGGATATTCTCCGGGAACTTTGCGTCGGGCAGCCGTTGGCCGTGCTGGCCACCGACGCCGGAGGTGAACCGTACACCAGTCTGGTGGCGGTCGCCGTCACCCCGGACCTGCGCCGGCTGTATTTCGCCACACTCCGAGCCACCCGTAAATGGGCCAATTTGTCCGGGAACCCTCACGTCTCCCTGCTGATGGACAACCGCGGTAAACAGGTGACCGATTTCAGCCGGGCGGCCGCCGCTACGATCATCGGCCTGGCCGAGGAATTGCGTGGAACCGAATTGGAGACCGGACTGGCCATATTCCTTGGGCGCCATCCGCATCTGAACGAGTTCACCGCGTCGCCGGCTTGCGCCCTGTTCCGGGTACGGATAGCGAGCATCTACCTGGTCACCCGTTTTCAGAACGTCACGGAATTCCATTTTTCTCCATGAACCATCCGTCCACACACGTCATCGACCTGGCGGTAGGGGTGGATGGCTACCTGGGCGTCATCACCGCGGCAGAGGGAGAAACAGCATGACAACCGTTTTTCTGATAACGGCAGCGGCCATTCTGCTCTACATGACCGGTTGGTTCATCGCCGCACAAGTTCGTGGTCGCAACGATATCGCCGATGTGGCCTGGGGTTTGGGGTTCATTCTGGCGGCAGGCGTATCACTGGTCGTCGCGGGTGTCTATCCGCCGCGGGGTCTGCTGGTCTCGGCGCTGGTGCTGGTCTGGGGGATCCGGCTGGCAGCCCACATTCACAGCCGCGACCGGGGTAAGGGTGAAGATAAGCGCTACCGGAAGTGGCGCGAGGAGTGGGGCAAGTGGTTCGTGCTCCGCTCATTCCTGCAGGTCTTTATGCTCCAGGGCGTACTGCTAGTGATGGTGGCCCTGCCGGTGATCTTCGTCAACCAGGCGCCGCCGGTGCCCCTGGGGTGGTTCGATCTGCTTGGCCTGGCGATCTGGCTGACCGGGTTCACTTTTGAGACCGTGGGTGACCGGCAATTGCTGAACTTTATCCGCGACCCGGCCAACAAAGGAAAATTGATGACTTCGGGTCTATGGCGTTACACCCGACACCCCAACTACTTCGGCGAGGTGACTCTCTGGTGGGGGATCTGGCTGATGACCCTGGCTCTGCCGGGGGGCTGGCTGACGATCATTGGCCCGATCACCATCACCTTCCTGATTCTGCAAGTCTCCGGCATCCCCATGCTGGAAAAACACTACGAAGATCGCGCCGATTTTCAGGAGTACAAGCGCCGCACCAGCGCCTTCTTTCCGCTGCCCCCTAAAGGAGGGATCTGACATGCCGCACGTCTTCAAGGTCTACTTGCTCTGCCTGCCTTTCACCCTGCTGTTGGATTACCTCTGGCTGGCCAAGCTGATGCAGGGCTTTTATCTCAAAGAGCTCGGCCCCTACGCCCGGGTCCGGGGCACCACCATTATCCCGGTTTATTGGGCCGCCGCCATCGTCTACCTGCTGCTGCCGCTGGGGATTGTGCTCTTCGCGCTGCCGCAGGTCGATCCGGAACACCTTGCGGCCTCTTCCCTGGCCTGGGGCGCCCTGTTCGGCCTGGTCGTCTACGGGGTCTACGACATGACCAATATGGCCACGCTGGAGCGCTGGCCGGTTCGGATGGTCTGGGTCGATATCTGCTGGGGCGGCTTCCTCTGTGGGGCAACAACCTGGTTCGCAGCGCTGGCATCGCTGTGGCTACAGTGACCACCGCGAGGATATACCCATGAAGATCGCGATTATCGGCGGTGGCATTTCCGGTTTGACCACGGCGCATCTGCTGTGCGGCGAACACGACATCACCCTGTTCGAGGCCAATGATTATCCGGGGGGCCACACCAACACGCTGGATGTGTCCCATGCCGGCACCCGCTACGCGGTGGACACCGGTTTCATCGTCTTCAACGAGCGCACCTACCCCAACTTTATCCAGTTGCTGGAGCGTCTCCGTGTCCCGTCGCAGCCGAGCGTGATGAGCTTCTCCGTTGTTTGCGAAACGACCGGGCTGCAATACCGCGCGAGCAACCTGGACAGTTTTTTCGCCCAGCGCAAGAACCTGCTCAGCCTGTCCTTCTGGCGGATGTTGCTGGAGATATTCCGCTTCAACCGCTCTTCGGCGGAATTGTACGGCAGCAGCGACCTGAGTCTGACGCTGGGGGACTACCTCCGCAGCAACGGCTATTCTCCCTTGTTCATCGAAAAGTTTCTGATCCCCATGGGCGCGGCGGTCTGGTCGGCCGACCCGGCACAATTTTTGGAATTCCCGGCGGCGGCCTTCGTGCAGTTCTTCACCAATCACGGCATGCTCAATATTGTCGATCAGCCCACTTGGCGCGTCATCAAAGGTGGCTCCCGCCAGTATGTCGAGCCTCTGATCAGTCCCTTCCGCGACCGGATCCGTCTGTCAACTCCAGTGGAACGGGTGCGGCGTTTCGCCGACCGGGTGACGATTACCCCCCCGCGGTGGCGAGCCGGAGACGTTTGACCATGTGGTTCTGGCCTGCCACAGCGACCAGGCGCTGGCGCTGCTGGCGGACCCGACCGATGGGGAACGGGAACTGCTCGGAGCCATCCCCTACCAGAAAAACGATACGGTACTGCATACCGACAGCCGCTTGCTACCGTCCCTTCCCAAGGCCCGCGCCAGCTGGAACTGCCTGCTTCCGCGAACGCAGCAGGGGGGCGTGGTGCTGACCTACTGGATGAACCTGCTGCAGACCCTCAATGCACCGGTCGATTTCTGCGTGACCCTCAACAATCCGGAAGCCATTGATCCAAACGCGATCATTCGCCGTCTGCTCTATCACCATCCGGTCTACTCAGCGGCTGCCTTCGCCGCACAAAAGCGCCGGGACGAGATCAGCGGCGTCAACCGCACCTCCTATTGCGGCGCCTACTGGAGTTGGGGATTTCATGAGGACGGCGTCAAGAGTGCCCTGGCTGTCTGTCAACAGTTCGAAAAGGGACTTTAGCCATGGAAAGCTGCCTGTATACCGGCCAGGTCGGCCATCAACGCCTGTCACCGATCGGTAATGCCTTCCGTTACAGCCTGTTCTTTCTCTATCTCGACCTGGCCGAGTTGGAAACTGTCTTTGCGAACCGCTGGCTCTGGTCGGTGGAGAAATCGAACTGGGCCAGTTTTCGCCGCTCCGATCATTTTCGCCCTGAATCTCTGCCGCTGGACCGTGCGGTGCGCGACGAAGTTGAACGACAGCTGGGGGGGAGGCCGAGGGGGCCTATCCGCCTGCTGACCCATCTGCGCTATCTGGGCTACTGCTTCAACCCGATCAGCATCTATTACTGCTTTGCCGAAGATGGGCAGACTCTGGACGCCTTCCTGATCGAGATCCACAACACCCCCTGGGGGGAAGAGTATCTGCGCGCCTTTGCTGCCCGGACCGATCACCGCGACGGTGACTGGTACCGGTACCGGCTGGACAAGGAGTTTCATGTTTCCCCCTTCATGCCGATGGATATCGTTTATGACTGGCGTTTCACCGCCCCGGGAGAACAATTGGCCGTCCACATGACCAACAATCGCCAGGGGGCCGAGGTTTTCAGCGCCTCGCTGCAGCTGCGACGGCAGCCGCTGACCGGCGGGAATCTGGCCGGCGCCCTGCTGCGCTGGCCGTTCATGACCGCCAAGGTCATCGCCGCAATCTACTGGCAGGCGCTGCGCCTGAAATGGAAGGGGGTGCCCTTTTACACCCATCCGGAACAGCTTGATATCAGGAAAGGACGCTACAGCCGATGAACCGGAACGAACAGACCTGCAGCACCTATCCGCGGAATGGGTCAACGAGGTTCGGCATCATCAATAAGCTGGCCCGGAGCCTGGTGCTGAAGAGCCTGGCGACGATCGAGGAGGGGGGGCTTACCCTGATTGACGGAGGCGAACACCATGAGTTCGGTCGGCAGGGATCCGAGTTGACCGCCACGGTGCGCGTCCAACACCCGGACTTTTACCGGCGGGTGGCTTTCGGCGGAACGATCGCCGCCGGGGAAAGCTACATGGACGGTCTCTGGAGTTGCAGCGACCTGACCGCCCTGATCCGGATCATGGTACGCAATCAGGAGGCCCAGCAGGAGTTGGAGGGGGGGCTGGCCAAATTGACCGTTCCGCTCCAGAGACTGCTTCATCGCCTCAACGACAACACCCGGAGGGGCAGCCGCAGGAACATCGCCGCCCACTACGACCTGGGCAACGATTTCTATCGGCTCTTCCTCGACCCGACCATGGTCTATTCCTGCGGCATTTTTGAACGGGCCGACAGCACCCTGGAGGAAGCATCGACCGCCAAGTTTGACCGCATCTGCCGCAAGCTGGGGCTGGCACCCGGCATGCGGGTGCTGGAGATCGGCACCGGCTGGGGCGGCTTTGCCATCCATGCCGCCCGGAATTACGGTTGTCATATTACGACCACCACGATCTCTCGGCAGCAGCACGACCTGGCGGCGGAAAAAATCGCGGATTGCGGGCTAAAGCAGCAGATCACCCTGTTGCAGCGGGACTATCGTGACCTGACAGGGCAGTTCGACCGACTGGTTTCCATCGAGATGATCGAAGCGGTCGGCCACCGACACCTGCCGGTCTATTTCCGCACCTGCTCGGAACGGCTGAAGTCGGACGGCGCCGCCCTGATCCAGGCTATCACCATGCCCGATCACCAGTATTCGCGCTACCTGAAGGCCCCGGACTTCATCAACCGCTATATTTTTCCCGGTAGTTGCTGCCCGTCGCTGCAGGCCATCACTGCAGCCGTCGCCCGAGAAACGGACTTGCGCCTGACCCATCTGGAGGACATCACCCCCCATTACGCCCGGACCCTGCGGGAATGGCGAAACGCCTTTTATGCCCATCTGGAACAGGTCAGGGGGATGGGCTTCGATGACCGCTTTGTCCGGATGTGGGAGTTTTATCTCTGCTACTGCGAAGGGGGATTTGCGGAGCGCTTCACCGGCAACCTGCAACTGTTGTTCACCAAGCCGTTGTATCGCGGTGAGCCGTTGCTGCCGCCGTTGGCCGGGAATGCATACCCATGAAACATATCCTTCTGACGCTTTCCCTGCTGCTGACGACCGCTTGCAGCGCCTCTTTGCCGCCGCTCAAGACGATCGACAACGTCGACATCCAGCGTTTCATGGGGGCCTGGTATGTGATTGCCTGCATTCCGACCTTCATCGAGACCGAGGCCTACAACGCTGTCGAGACCTACCGGCTTGATCCGGACGGCAGCATCGACACGGTCTTCACTTTCAACAAGGGGGGCTTCGACGGCCCGCGCAAACGCTACAACCCGCGCGGCTTCATTGTCGATACGGTCAATAATGCGACCTGGGGGATGCGGTTTGTCTGGCCGTTCAAAGCCGAGTATCTGATCACTCACCTCAACGAGGATTACACCCAGACCGTCATTGGTCGCAACAAGCGCGACTATGTCTGGATCATGGCCCGCAGCCCGCAGATTCCCGAGGCGGATTATCTGCGGCTGGTAAAGGAGCTGGAGGGGCAGGGCTACGACATCACCAAACTACGCCGGGTGCCCCATCTCCCGCCGAACAACGGAACCCAGCCATGAATGATCTGACCCGCAAGACGGTCAATGCGCTGCTGTTCCAGGCGGCCTGGTTCGCCGCCGTGCTGGGCGCGGCCCGGGGGTTGTTCTGGCTCGGTCCGCTGAGCATGATCCCGGTTCTGGCGCTCCACCTGGCCCTTCAGGAGGATCGGCGCGGTGAAGCCAAGCTGCTTCTGATCGCGGCTCTGCTTGGCTTCATCTTTGACACAGTATTCGTGGCGAGCGGTGTCTTCATGCCGTTGCAGCACCTTTTCCCCCGGCCTTTCAGTCCGCCCTGGATGATCTGCCTCTGGCTGAACTTTGCCGCCACCCTCAACGTCTCCATGGTCTGGCTGCGGCACCGCTACCTGCTTGCGGCTCTTTTCGGAGCGATCGGTGGACCTTTGGCCTATTACGGCGGCGCAAAACTTGGCGCAACCGAGGCCTTGCCGACCCTGTCCGGCCTGCTGCTCTTGGCCGTCGGCTGGGGAGTTATGACCCCACTTCTGGTCCGGTTGGCAAAGGTTCTCGTCAGCGAAAAATAGATGCCGACTAAAACGACTCTTCCGTCAACCCTCGCCATTGGCGCGTTATCTCAACAAGGCATGGAAGGGAGTTTCTTAGTTCCACCATAACAGTGCGCGGAAAGGAGTTTCTGCACGCCACCACAGAACCATGCCGGGAACCCCTACGGGAACCCGGCTTTTTTTCTTGCCTTCAGGGAACAGCAACCAAACAGCAACCAGAAAGCACTTTCCCCTAAAACGCAAAAAGGCCACCCCGCTTGGAGTGGCCTAAGTGCTTGATTTTAATGGTCGGGGCGAAAGGATTTGAACCTTCGACCCCCTGCTCCCGAAGCAGGTGCGCTACCAGGCTGCGCTACGCCCCGACATGGTTTTTTTCATGAACAACGGAAGGGATATTTACCATGGGCGATTAAAAAAGGCAAGGTTATTTTCAGGTGCTGCTGATTCGAGAAAGGGGGAATGTGAGTTACGTTTACAATTCAAAGTTGGTTTGCTATAATCGGCGCCGCCGAGGGGGCGATATGCACCATAAATGGAAAAGAGTGTCGAAATTGCAGTTATTTATGTCGTTGCGCCTGGTTTTTTTAATCCTGGTCGGGCTAGGCTCGTTCTTTGTTCCGTCCCTGCTTTGGGCGGCTGCCGCGGTGCAGCCGGTTCGTTGCATCGGGATGGTTGCCAATGACAATGTCGGTAACGACCTCTCCTATCCTTCCTCTCTTTTTTACGATCCCGCCGCCGACGAGATTTACGTCACCAGTCCGTTGAAGAACAAACTAGTTCTTTTCACCGCCGATTATTTTCCCTACATGTCCGTGGGTGCCGGGCGCGGCCTGCACAGTGTTACCAGCTGTTATGTGTCCGACAATCGCCTCTATGCCTGTGCCGGGGCGAGCAAGGACGAGCCCCGTGGGCATCTGGTCATGCTCGACGGCGCCTTTCTGCCTGAGGGCAAAATCTTCTTTTCGGGGTTTGAAGGGGCCGATGTCTTTCTGCCGCGCAAGGTGGTGGTCGGGGCCAACGGCAACATCTACGTGACGGGTCTGACCGGTGTCGGCGTCGTCGTTCTCGATCCCGCCGGAAATTTCCTGAAGACGATCGAGCCCCGGGACGATGTGCTCGGAGTGACCGAGCAGGTGGCGATCATCTCCATGACGGTCGGCGCTAACGGTAATCTCTATCTGCTCAGTGAGGGGATGGGGCGGGTTTACGTTTACGACCGCAACGAAAAATTTCTCTACAAATTCGGTCAGAAGGGGGGGGAATCCGGCAAGTTGGCCCGCCCCCGGGGGCTGGCCGTGGATGATCGGGCCGGACGGGTCTATGTGGTCGACTATCAGCGGCATGCGGTCTCCGCTTTTTCCCTCGAAGGGGAATTTCTGTTCGAGTTCGGCGGCATGGGGCAGGCGCGCGGTTGGCTGAACTATCCCAGTGATGTCTGTGTCGACAGCTTCGGTCGCGTCATCGTCGCCGATACCTTTAACCATCGGATCCAGATTTACGAAGTGGTGGGCGACGGTGCCGCAACGGCACCCGTGACGGCTTTGCCCGAAGCCCCCGGGGCGGAGATTGCGGAGGTTGAAGAGACAGCCGAGGAAGTGTCGGCACCGGAAGAGGCCGTCGTTGCGACTCCCCCGACGGATAAACGGGTCGATCGCGACAAGGCTCCGGAGGTTCTGCCGGAAGCGCCGCGCGACGATTATGTCTTGCAGGTGGCTTTCGCCCGCGAGCCCGAAGCCGCTCAGGCCCTGCTGGAGCGGTTGGCGGCCGGGGGCTACCAGGTCTTTATTTATGAAGTCGACCGGGGGGACAAAGGTCTCTGGTACAAGGTGCTGATCGGTCCTTTTGTCGAGAAGGCCGAGGCCGAGGCGATGGCGGCCCGGTTGAAGGCGGAAGAGAAGCTGACGGCGATCGTGAGCAAGCGTTAGGGCACGGGAGCGGGGGTGATGGTGGGTCGGAATTCAAGGATACGCGTCATGGGCAGGGCTTTTTTGTTGCTGCTGTCGGTTGTATCCTTCGTGTCGGGGATCTTTGCCGGCGTTCCGGTTCGGGCCGAGAGCGTGCTCATCTACCTCGAAGCGGACGACTGTCAAAAGTGCCACGTGCAAGAGATTCGGGATATCGAAAGTCGCGGCGGCCTGCACAAGACGGCCGTCACCTGCCTGGATTGTCATGTCGAGCATCCGCCCCGGGGGACGGAGGCGATCCCCGAATGCACCCGTTGCCACGAGCCGGAAAAGAACAGTCACTATACCGTCGGCAACTGTCGCGGCTGTCATCCCGCCCACCGTCCCCGGGATATCGAGTTCTCGGGAACGTCGCGGGTCACGCCGGCCTGTGCGTCCTGTCATCCCCATCAGGGAAAGCAGCTGGAGGACTATCCGAGCGCCCATACGCTGCTCGACTGCACGGAATGCCACAGCCGGCATGGAGAGTTTTTCAGGTGTCAAGAGTGCCACGATCCGCATACGCCGGACATGGTCTATGAAGACTGCCTCGGCTGCCATAAACCGCATATGCCCTCCAAGGTCGCTTACGACAACTTTGTTCCGTCGCGTTTCTGCGCCGGATGCCATCCGGCGGAAACCGAGCAGTTGGCACAGTCCCCCACCAAACATCGGGATCTTTTGTGCGTCTACTGCCACAAGGATCAGCACAAGCGGATTCCCCAGTGCGTGACCTGTCACCGGATGCCTCATAACCAGGCGTTCCACGAAAAATTTCCTGACTGTAACGCCTGTCACGGAGGCCCTCATGCCTTGCAGAAATAGCATGCGCCTGCTGGCTGTTTTGGGCCTGGCGCTGCTACTGGTTGGCCCGCATCGGGCCGTCGCGGACCCTTTTTCCGTTTCCGGAAATTTGAATTATCGGGAAAACGGCGGCGACGACATGGATACTCAGCGGGCCCTCAATCAGTCCTATAATCTTAATTTTATTAAACAGTTGAGTTCGTCGATGGATTTCTCGGCGGCGACCCGTTATAACAATTATCAGGATTTTAAAGGCACTGACGACAACGACAGCAACTCCATCAACCCTTCGGCCGCTTTCGACCTGCGCAATGAATGGTTCTCGCTCAACCTGAACGGCTCGCAAAACCGGATGAATGATGACGATTCACCGCCGTTGTTCAATCGAACCTGGGGCGGCAATCTCTACAGCCAGATCGAAAAGTGGCCGAATCTGCGTTTGCACTACAACCAGAGTCAACTCTGGGATGATCAGCGCGACCATGATCAGGATGTCGAATCGACCGATTACGGCGGTAGCGTAGAATACACCTGGAAAAGCCTGGCCATGCTCTATGATTTTCGCCGGGGCGAGTCGGATGATCTGGTGGAGGATATCAATACCGAAACCCTGAACCATTATGCTCAGCTCAAATATACGGAAAGCTTCTTTCGCGATCGCCTTTCGATCGGCGCGAGCCAACAGTATTCCTCCAGCGAGATCGACACCGATGCCGCCGTTGGGGAGGACGGCGTGGTCATGCAGCCGATCTTCCTGACGTCCGGTCTTTCTGCCGTCGGCAAGATCGATCCCCGTTTTGTCGAGTTGAACCCCGCCGCCGGGCTGATCGATAACGACACGGCAACGGACAGTGTGCAGATTTTGCCGCAGGACAGCGACGAATATGTTCATCTCGGGATCGAGACCAGTTTCCAGCCGGTCAGCCGGATGGAGGTTTATTTCGATAAATTGCTGACCCCTGGGGAAGAGGGCGCGCTGACCGGGGCGATCTGGACCGTTTATCGGAGCGACGACAATCGCACCTGGGATCGAGTGCGACAAATTGCCCCGACGTTCGATATCAAGGCGGGGCGCTCGCTGGTCTATGTCGATCTCGCGGTTCCGGTGACGGACCAGTATCTCAAGGTGGTCGTATCGTCGATCAACATTCAGCCATTGGCTACGCCTGTCTTTGTGACCGAAGTCCGGGCGGGGGAGCTGATTTTCACCACGGCCGACCGGCTGAAAACCTCAAGCAAGTTCGTCAGCCACCAGACCCAACTCAATATCGGCTACCGTCCGGCGCCGGGCTGGTCAACGGGGTACAGCATGCGCCGGGTGCTTAATCTGCCGGAGTCGGATCTGGATAACCTCCAGACCACGCATGCCCTCAATACGTCCTATGCTCCGAGCCGGTATTTCGCTATGGCCCTCGGTGCGAGCGAAACTCGGGATAATACCCAAAACGACAACTTGGCGAGAACCCTGATTCGTTCCTATTCGGCGGCGTTCAACTCTTCCCCTCTCGACACCCTGGATGTCTCCCTGGGCTATACCCGGACTTACGGCTACGAGGGAGACGAGGAAACGGACCGGGGGGATACCATCCACGGCAATATCGCCGCGGAAATTTTCCCCGATTGGACCATGAGTTTTTCACCCTCTTGGACCCGAAACTACAGTTTTCCCACGGCTGAAGAAGAAGCGGAGGGCAATGCGAATGCCACGACGACCACCTACGGTTTCGTCCTGACCAGCAGCGCCCGTCTCACTCCGCGCCTGAATCTGACCGGCAACTGGAACTACGCGCACAGCACGTCCGATTCGGAAAGTGAACTCGAAGAGGCGAGGGCGACGAGTTCCCGCCAGTATGGCGCGACCCTGAGCTATCGTCCTTCCGATGTGCTGCTGCTCAGCACCAGTTACCGCCGCGATGTCGATGCGGACGATACGTCCCTTTCCGGCACCCTGGCCTGGCTGTTGACCCGGACTCTGCAACTTAACGCCGGGGCCTCTTTCGGAATGGAGTCGGACGATTCCGACCAGTACACCAGCACCATCAACTGGTCGGTGAGCCGCAACCTGGCCCTGCAGGCCGGCGGTGCCTATCAGGTAGCGAAGAGCGGAAATGTCTGGAGTCTGATGAGCAGTCTCAATGCCCACTACTGACCCATGAGAATCAATTTTGTGCTAATGAAAGAGGTGATGAACGTGCGAAAATTTGCCTTGTCGCTGATGTTCGTGAGTCTGCTCGGCGGTTGTTCCACTCCCCGGCACTACGCCGCCGAAGCCCTGGGGCTCGGTTATGTGAAGCGGATCGTCATTCTCCCCTTCGAAAACCATACGGAATCCAAATTCGCCGAGGAACGCTTCCGCGATGTCGTCGCCACCGAGATTCTCAGCCGGGGCCTCTTCGATATCATCGAGAAGGGGGAAGCCCAGCGCTTTTTGCGCGAGGAGCTGGTGCGCAAGGAGCAGGAGACCCTCGATACGGCCGCTGCCCAGCGTTTAGGGGAAGAGCTGGGGGTCGAGGCCTATCTGGCCGGGGCCGTTCAGGATTTCGGGGAGAAGCAGAACGGGACGTACACCTTTCCCCTGGTTTCCGCCACCCTGCGCCTGGTCGACGTCAAGACCGGCCAGATCATCTGGCAGTCGAGTGCCAGCGAGAGCGGCTACCGTACCGTCGACCGACTTTTCGGTTTTGTCAGCGACGACATCAGCCATGTCAGCTTCCGCTTAGCCGGTCGCATGCTGAACACCCTGCAGAAGGATTAATTGCTTGATGAGTTCGCGGGTCTCCTGGCAATACATTCTTGGTTTGCTCGTGCTCTTCCTGCTCTGCGGGGGGATGCCGGCGCGCGCCGAGCGAGTGGCGGTGCTGCCCTTGGCAGACCTGAGTCAGGGGGATAACGGGCTTAACCTGCCGCTGACCCGGGAGCTTGCCGCGACTCTCGAAGGCATGGGGGCCGCACTCGTTCCCGAAACCGATATTCTGGCCTTTCTCGCCGCTAACCGTCTGCGCGAAGCGGGCTTTCTGGATGTCTTTACGGTGCGTAAGCTGGGACGCGAGCTGCACTGCTCGCTAATCCTGCTGGGAACGGTCACCGAAAACGGCGGCGCTGACCCCGCTCTGGGCCTGACCCTGACCGCTTTTGATGCGGAGACCGGTAAGCCGGTCTGGTCCCGTACCGACTCGACCAGCCTTGGGGAACAGGTGCGGGCCTTGGCTATCGGCCAGCCGCAAGAACTGGATGACCTTAAAGGTCCGCTTTTTGAGGAGATGCTGGGGGCGCTGCGGTCCAAGGTTTCCAGTCGCATCATGCCCCTCAATCGCCTCTACCAGTTGGCCTCCATCCAGATTTCCCCGCCCTATGCTAAGGGGGGAAGTGAGGTCGAGGCCTTGGTCAAAATCCGCTTCCTTGATGCCCGTCCGGCCAGGATCGCCCTAGAAACGGAAGGCGGCACCGCCTATCTCTATCGCGACGCCGCCGCTGACAGCTATCGCGGCCGCTGGCAAGCACCCGAGCAGGAAGGTTCCTATCCCGTCACTCTGGCTTTGGAGTGGGGACGCAATCGTTCCGCTGAACGGATTCGCAATGTCGCCACTTATGAAGTCATCAATGAGCCGCCGCAGCTCAGCCTGGAGATCAAGAAAGGGGTGCAGACCGGCGAGGTGATCGCCTTTCGCGACCATCTGCTGATCCTCCCCCGCCTGGCTCGCGCCAAGCCGATGACCCGCTGGCTGCTGGAAATCAAGACCGAAGACGGCGAGGTGCTGGTGCGGGAAGAGCATGAAGGCAACCTGCCGGAACGGATGGTCTGGGAAGGGCGGGACGGCGGCCGGCGCAAGTTGTCCAACGGCACCTATGAAATCGTGCTCCATGCCTGGGATCTGGCCGGCAATCATTCCGTCGATGCGCGCATGGTCGCCTTGCAATCTTCGGCCTTGCCGGTTACGGTCGGTACCCTGAACGAAAATGGCAAAACCTTCCTCAAGATCGAAACGGCCGATGATAAAGGTTTTCCGCTCACCTCCTGGACCCTGAACGCCACCTCGCTCCAGGGGGAATCGCTCCTTGAGGTCGAAGGCAACGAATTGCCGGTGATGATCGAGCTTCCGCCTTTGGAAGGGCAGGGGACCATCCAGTACAACTTCGAGGGGGAGGATTTCCTCGGCAACCGCCTGCGTCTGGACAAGAAGAAGGTTGATCTCGGCAACGGGGAGCCGGAGACGCCTGCCGAAGTTCCGGCCAAATCCTGGGTTTCGGATTTCTGATGAACTATTTATCGCTCTTTGTGCGCACTCTGGCCGCCCTGGTCCTCTGTTCCACTCTCGGTTGTGTCTCCGGTTCCGGGCTTGATACCCGGTTTGCCGCCAAGGCGGTGCCGGAGGATATTTGCCGGGTGGCGGTCCTTCCCTTTGAAAATCGTACCCGCAACGCCGAGGCCGGAACCTTGGCCTACCGGGTTTTCAGCAGTGAGTTGCTGGCTTCCGGCGCCCTGGAGGTCGAGCCGGAGGGGGAGGTGCGGCTCTTCATGCTGCGCCATCGCCTGTTGCCCGGCGAAGTTCTCGACCCGAGCCATTATGCCGATCTCAATCAGCGTCTCGGGGTCGACGCGGTGGTGAGCGGAGTGGTGGTCGAAGTCGGCATGGATAGCGCCAAAGCGGGGGAAACGGTCCCCTTTGTCGCTTTGCAGGTGAATATGTTTGACGCCCGGGACGGGCAACGTGTTTTGAGCACTTTTCATCGCCGCTGGGGGGATGATTATCGCAAGGCCATGCATTTCGGCATGGTCAAAACCATTACCGGGGTTTTGTCGCATCTATCCCGGGAAGTCGTCGAAGATTGGCTGAAAAAAGGAGTGGGTAATTGCAAACGCTAGGCTGCAGAGCTTCCGTTTTTCTGGTTCTCGTTGTATCTCTCGTTCTTCCTGGCGCCGCACTGGCCTTTTTATGGGGGGATGCGCAGGAGCTGGTTTCCGTCAACGATACTCGCCTGACGACCGAGGATTACCGCGACTGGTGGCGGGAATGGCAAGAAAAAGAGATGCCGGTTCCCGAAACCCCTGACGAATTTGTCGACTGGATGCTCCTGTTTCAGGAAGCCCAGGCCATGCAGCTCGATCAGAATCCCGAATTTCTGAAAAAGGTGGGGATTTTTCTCAAGGTTCGGGCGCTGATGCAACTCAAGCAGGAAGAGGTCGGCGCCAAGACCAAAATGCCCGACGACAAGACCCTGTGGGAAGCCTATCGCAAGGGCTATACCCCGATCTACAACCTGCATATGGTGGCGGTTGATGCCGAGGAGCAGGCCGCTGAGATCAGGCGTCTGCTCGATGCGGGCAAGAGCCTCGCCGATGCGGCCAAGGAGACGGGGCTGTCCGGAGCCGACGAGGAGCTTGCGCAATCCGGGTCGATGCGGGCGAGCAAGATTCCCGAAGCTTTGCGCAAGTCTATTGCCGATGCCCCAGCAAAGAGCATTGTCGGTCCTATCCCTTTCGGTCATTCCTGGTATTTTCTTGAAGTTTTGGAGCGCAGCGACGGTAGCAAGGAAGATTTCGCCAAGGTCAAGAATGACCTGATCCGCCACGATCTTAAAGTGCAGGAAAACGAACTGACCCGGCAGCTGACGGAGGCGTTGGCCAAAAAATACCAGGTGACGGTGGACGAGGAACTCCTCGGCCGGATCACCGCCGAGGGCTTTCCGAAAGAGGATGGCGAAAAAACGGTACTGCGCGTCGGCAATACGGTGGTGAGTGTCGACGCACTCTATCAGGCGACGCTCAAGGAGTTGGAAATGCGCGGCGGAGCCCATCGCAAGTCCCTTGATTTCGAGGCGACCAAGCAGCGTGTGGTCGCCGACGCCGTCGCCCAGACCGTGACCGGGCTGGAGGCGCTGGATCGACACTATGAAAGCCAGCCGCCGCTGAAAGCAACCTACGATTTCTACCGCCAACACCGCATGATCAAGGAACTGGAAAAGGCGGTGCTTGAACCTGGAATCAAGGTCGACGAAAACGACGCCAAGGCCTACTACGCGGCGCATCCCGAACTTTTCAGCCGCGGGGGGCTGGTCGAGCTGTCGGTGGTGCAGACCAACGAAGTCAAGTTGGCCGAGCAGGTGGAGGAGGAGCTCAAGGCGGGGGGGGATTTCTTCAAGGTGATGCAGCCCCTATCGCCGGCCGGGGTGGAAGTTCGGCGGACGCCGCTCGATCACCTCCATCCGGTCATTCAGCAGGCAGTGGCGACCATGGCCCCCGGTCAGGTCAGTGGCGCCCTTAAGGACGGTGACAATATCTATTTCGTCAAACTGATTCGGACCGACGAAACGGAATCGATCCCTTTTGAGAAAGTTGCCGAGGATATCCGGACCCGGCTGCGCGAGGAGCGTTTTGCTGCGGCCAAAAGCGAGCTGGTCAAGACCCTGCGCGACCGTTCAGCGATCAAGGTCAATCAACGGGCCTGGAACAGTCTGCGAAAAAGCCTGATCAAAGAGGGGGATGGCAAGAATGAAAAATAAACTGACGCATAGGGTGGGATGGTTCGGCGCGATTCTGGGTCTGCTGATGCTGGCGGCCTGCGCCGGCGGCGGAAGCTCGGCGCCGAAGGGCGGCAGCGGCAAGCCCTGCCTGGAGTGCCATGCCGAATACCGGCAGCGCCTGATGCAGGGGGTTGTTCATGCTCCGGTCGCCAAGGAAGACTGCAACGCCTGCCATCGCGGGCATGGCCTGATCGGCGGCGCCTATCTGAACAGCACGGTGCCGGCCCTCTGCTTTCGCTGCCATGGCGAGATGGGCAAGACCCAGGGCGATCTGAAAGTTCCCCATCGGCCGGTGAGCGAGGGGAAATGCGCGGCCTGTCATGAAACCCACAACGGCCCATATGCGGCCCTGCTCAAGGCCGAAGGGGAGCAAAGCTGCTTCGCCTGCCATGACAAGCAGCCCTTTGCCGGCAAGAATCGCCACCAGCCGCTGAGCGAAGGGTGCAAGGCCTGTCATCAGACGCACGGCAGCGACTTTCCGGCGCTGTTGGGCGAAGAGCGGGATGCCCTGTGTCGGCGCTGCCATGATGCCGGGACGGCCGCCTTCAAAGGGAAGCATGGCGGTTATCCGGTGACCACGGCCTGTGTCGACTGCCACAGCAGCCATACTTCCGATCAGGTCGCCCTGTTGCGGGCCCATGTTCATTCCCCGGTACAGGGGGGGGAGTGTTCCCAGTGTCATGCCGCAGCGACAGCCGCCGCGCCCTTCGGGGTAAAATCCCAGGGCGGCAACCTCTGTTACGGCTGCCACGGCGATGTTCAGCAGATGCTCAATCAGCCCGGCGTCCATGCGCCGGTTGCCCAGGGAACCTGCGATGCCTGCCATTCCCCCCACGCCGGCGACCATCCCGGCATGACCAGGACGGATCCCGCCGAGCTGTGTTTCGAATGCCACAAATTCAAGCATTTGGGACCCGGGGTGCCACACGAGGAGGCCAAGGCGCACCAGCCCGTGGCTGAGGGGAATTGTCTGGCCTGCCATGACGGTCATGCGCCGGCCTCCGGGCAGGATGCGCTGCTGCGCAAGGCCTCGGACCAGCTCTGTCAGGATTGCCATGCCGGCGTCACCGCTACCCGGCGGGTGGCGCATCCGCCGGCCCGGGACGGGCGTTGCTCTACCTGCCACCAGCCCCACGAAAGCAAATTCGGCGGCCTGCTGGTCAAAGATCAGCGCACTCTGTGCGGCGAGTGCCATCAGTCCGTGGACCAGGATATGGGGCGCCCCAGTCTGCACAGCCCCTTCGCCGGCGGCAAGTGCGACGGTTGTCATGATCCCCATGGGGCCAATCAGAAGCAGCTGTTGCTCAATACCGGCGTCGCCCTGTGCGCGCCCTGTCATCCCCAGGTGGAAGATGAGCGCAAGCAGCCGCGCCGCCATCAGCCCTTCCGCGAGGGGCGGTGCGACCTTTGCCATGATCCCCATGCCGCCGATCAGCCCTTCCAGCTGACCAGCGCCGCCGACGGGTTGTGCGTGACCTGCCATCCCGGACGCAAGGTGACCGAGGCGGTTCCCTCCGCCCATCGCAATTGCGCGGTCTGCCATCATGCACACGGTAACGACGAGCCCAGCTATCTGCTGCAGGAGCAGCCGACGCTCTGTATCAACTGCCACAAGATCAACAGCTTCTGGGAGAAAGGGAGCGGTCATCCGCCGGCGGAAGAGGGGAAGTGCGGCGCCTGCCACGATCCCCATGCCCCGCAGAACTATAAGGAGGTGGGGACGCTCTGCGCCGGGTGTCACGAGCTGGGGGCCGCCCTCAAGAAGAGCCACCAGGGGATCGAACCCGGCCGGAACAGCTGTCTGGGTTGTCACGACCCCCATGGCGGTCCCGACAAGTCGCTGACCCTGCCGGTGAAACATGCACCTTTCGCCGACGGCGATTGCAAGGCTTGTCATAAGGGAGGTCGCTAATGAAGAAAATCGTTAAGGCCCTGATGTCAGCGGTATTCATCTGGCTTACCTTGGTGCTTCTGCCGGCGCCGGGTCTCGCATCGTCCTGTTTCGAATGCCACAAACCGAGCGAATTCCAGGGCGCGGTCGTTCACCGTCCGGTCGCCGAAAAACGTTGTGATCAATGTCACAATCCCCATGTCGCCCGGCATGAAGGCCTGCTGGTCATGGCGCAGCGTGAATTGTGTCAGGGGTGCCACGAGCCACTGCGCAAGCGCATGGAGAATAGTTCGTTTCTGCATCAGCCGGTTAAGGAAGGCAACTGCGGCGGCTGTCATGCGCCGCATGCCTCGGCGGTCGCCGGGTTGCTCGACAAACCCGAAAAGGAACTGTGCTTTGGCTGCCATGACCGCTTGAACAAGTCCTATTCCCGTCCGCATAAGCCCTTTCAGGACGGTCGTTGCGGAACCTGTCACGATCCCCACGGCGGTGACGATTATCGCCTGCTGAAGACGTCCGGCGCCGGGTTGTGCCTGGGCTGTCATAAAAATGAAGAGGGGATGAAAAAGGCCCACCTTGGCCGCGATTCCCGTTCTCTCGACTGTCTGGGTTGTCATCATCCCCACGGCGGCGACGGGCGGGGACTGCTGCGGGGGGTCAAGCACAAGCCTTTCGCCCAGGGGAACTGCCAGACCTGCCACGGTAAGAGCCAGGGTGCGGACAGCTGTCTCGGGTGCCACCAGGGGGTGTTGGCTTCGTTCAACAAGACCCATAGCCATCTGCAAAGCAGCGATGGCGGCAATCCCTGCATCGCCTGTCACAATCCCCATGTCGGTGACCGGGCTGGGCTGTTGCCGGCCAATGAGGGGGCCGGTTGCCAATCCTGCCATCCCGGAACCTTCAAGCGGAGTTCGCAGATGCTGCATCAGCATCCCGGTTGGAACAAGTGCTCCGATTGTCACGATCTGCACGGCTCCGACTGGCCGGGGATGGTCAAGGGCTCGGCCGCGGATGTCTGTGCCAATTGCCATGAACGGCACAAGAGCTTTTCCCATCCCATGGGTGAAAAGGCTCTGGACCCACGCAACGGCACCCCGATGGACTGCATGACTTGCCACGATGCCAACGTCGGGACCAATTACAAGTACTTCCTCCATGGCAGTGCCGAGCGCGGTCTCTGTGTCCAGTGTCATCTGAGCTATTAAGGGGAGAGCACCTATGAAATACAAAATCATTCTGGCCCTGCTCGTCCTTTTGGGAGCGGTGCCAGAGCTGAAGGCGGAAACCGGCCCGTGGAATTTTCTCATGCAGCTGCCGACGCGGGATTCGGGGCTCAAGTTGGATCGCCCCGTTGCCATCGACGTCGATAGTGAAAGCCGTCGCTACTATGTGGTCGATCCGGTGGGCGGAACACTCCTCTCCTTCGATCGCGACGGCAAGCATCTGGCCGCTTTCAATGCCGGCGGTGCGTTGAAACAGCCGGTCGCTTTAGCCAAGGGGCGCAGTGGGGCACTCTGGGTGATCGAGCGCTCCACCAACCAGGTGTTGCGGGTCAATCCCAGCGAACAGCAGGTGCAGCGGTTCGATCTGCGTTATGCCGACGGCAGCTTGATTTTCCCCGCGCGGCTGGCGGTGGATGAGCGGGGGCGCCTGCTGGTGCTTGATCGGATGCGCGGAACGGTGGTACGGTTAGACGACAACCTCAAAGTCGAGACGATTTTCGCTGCTCAGTCCGGCGGCCGGGGATTTGTCGATTTCAAGATCAAAGCGAACGGGATCTGGGCCCTCGACGGCCTTGCCGGAAAAGTTTATCGCTTTACCGACGGTGCCGCTCCGAGCGTCATTACCTTGAACCGCGCCATGGAATTCCCCAACTCTCTGGAGATCGATCAGGGGGGGCAGCTTTATGTCCTCGACCGGCATGCGGGCACCGTCGTGGTTTTCGGGGCGCAGGGGGATTTTCGCCATGAACTTCTCGGTCGTGGCAAGCGTCACGGTAAGCTCTGGTATCCCGCCCAGTTGCTCTTCGACTGGGAGGGCCGGCTGTGCGTGGTCGATGAAGGGAACAGCCGGGTGGATATCTTCAATCGTTGAGGTCTGATCCCGCTTGGAGTTTGCGGTGGGGGGGGCGGCTAACGGGGAATGGAAGAGGCCGAGGCATGACATTAAAAGCGGGTTGCCGATCTGCCCATGATGGGCTGTGTACGGGGTTGACGGGGTGTCTCTGTCTGCTGATCATGCTTTTGGCGCCGTCGGCACAGGCGGCGGTAACCGGGCTCTGTTCCAGTTGTCACACCATGCATTACAGCCAGGATGGGGGCGTCCTGCCCGAATGGGGGGATGACGGTCCCTATGAGGCGCTGCTGACTTCAACCTGCGCCGGCTGCCACATGGGCGTGAATAACGGGGACGCGACCCCTTTCGTCTTTTCTTCTCAGCCTCCGGTCTACGGCCTTTCCGGTTCCGGCGCCGACAGCAATACCCTCGCCGGAGGCAACTTCTACTGGGTCGCGCAAGCCGGCGGCGATACCCGGGGCCATAACGTCCATGGCCTGATGGCCCGCGATCAGACCTTGTCGCAGCCCCCCGGCTATACCGGCAATCGCGCCGCCGCCGACGGTAGCGTCCCCGCTGGTGGTTCCTGGCCCGTTGGGCAGCAGGTGACCTGCGCCGGGGTTTACGGCTGTCATGGTAGCCACAGCGAACAGTCCCTGGCTGAAGCGGTGCGTGGCGGCCATCATCAGGGGCGCAGCGGTGCGCTTGTTAGCCCCGGTACCGAGCCTGCCAACGGCTTCCGCATGCTGGTGGGGATTGCCGGTTACGAAGATGCCGACTGGGAGTTTCACCCCACCACCGCCGCCCACAACCAGTACAAGGGTGCAACCGGCGGGACCGACAACTCCACGATCAGTTCGCTGTGTGCCCGCTGCCACGGCAACTTCCATTCGGCAGTCACCGCCGGTTCCCCCTGGCTGCGTCATCCCGTCGACTACGACATGGGTTCTACCGCGCCGAGTTCCGAATATCGCTCCTATGGCGGCGAGAACCTCAATAGCTATCGGCCGGATATTCCCGTGGCCAGCCTGAATGTCAGCCAGCCTTTGACCAAGGTCACTTTCTCCGGTGATACCATCGTCGCCTGCGTTTCCTGCCATCGTGCCCATGGCTCTCCCAATCACAAGATGATGCGTTGGGATTATGCCGGAAGCATCGGTGGCGGCTGCACGGCCTGTCACACTTCCAAGGATTGAGAGGCGAGTCATGAGCAGACCGGTAACGGATCAGCCGCGACCGAAGCGGATTCGTCACGCCACCCTCGTTGCGGCACTATGGCTTGCGGCCCTCGCCGTACCCGTCTGGGCCGGCCCTTATGGGGATTCGGCGCACGGTGATACGGTGAACGGCGTCGCGCGTATCGGCCTGGCTTCCCCGGGGCCCTATGTCGTCGGCAACTGCGCCCATTGTCATGAGCAGCATGCCAGTATGGGCGGCGTTGAGCCTACGCCCGTGTCGGGGAGTCCTTCCCCCTTCGCCCTCTTTTCCCCGGGCTTTGATTCGAGTCGGCGCTATAAGCCTTATCAGACCACGGATGTCATGTGTTTCGGTTGCCACGCCGCCACCGGTTCCCAACAGGCGCCGGGCGGCTCTCTACTCAATTACGATTACGCCAGGGCATTTGCCGGTTATGACACCGGCGGTCCCTCCGGTATTCTCGAAGCCTTTAATCAAAATCTGGCCGGTTCCGACGCGTCCTACCACAACCTTTACGATGTCTGGAGCTATGCCAAGCGTTTCCCCTATTTCAAGGACGCTTCGGCCCCTTGCGACGCCTGTCACAATCCCCATCGTGCCCGCCGCAACCGGGAATTCCCACAGAACCCCGAATACACCGCTCTCTCGCGACCGACCGAACATGAAAGCCTGTGGGGGGATGGGGCGGAGGAACGGATGAGCGCCTATGGCGGCAGTTATCAAGCGCCGCTCTATTTCGGCTCGCACATGACCTATGAGCCGGGTGGGGTCGGCGAAATCGGTGCCGACGGCTCTCAAACCCCCAACTATGTGACCTATTGCAACGATTGCCACGGGGATCGAATTCGCAGCACCACCCTGGCCCGGGACGTGACCGCCATCGACTGGAAGACCGGCGGTGGTGATTCCGTCGGTTCCGGAGACAAACATGGATACAATGGTTTCACCGGCTCCATCTTCATGAAAAAGCCTTTTGACAAAGTTGCCGTGCCGGCGGGGGGTTATGTTCTGTCCTGCATGGACTGTCACGAAGCGCACGGTTCCCCCAATGCCTATCTGGTGCGACGCTCCGTCAATGGCGAGGCGCTGGATGGCGTCTTCGCTCAGGATCCCTCAGGCAAGTCCTGGGCCTATCTCTGTGGCCGCTGTCATCAGGACGATTACCAGCAGGGCGGCGATCTCAATCAGGTCAATCGCTGGCGCACCGTGCATCACGGCGGCACGGGCACGATCGGCTCGGATGTCCCCTACCAGACGGGCGGGGGAGGCAATTGCGTCAACTGCCACGAATGGAGCTCCGGTCCCCAGCCGATCGGCTGCGGCTACTGCCATTTCCACGGCTCTTACTGCGACAGTACCCACCCCGGAACCCTGCCCAACGGCAAAACCATTCCCGCACCCATCGGCGGTGTTCGACGGACGTTTTGACGGCGATTAATCACTCAGGCGAGGCGCAGGATATGTTCTTTAAACCCGGATTTTCGACCTTTCTTTGCCTGCTGCTTTTTGGTTTTCTGCTCAGCGGATGCGCCGGTGGCACAGCGGTGGGGCGCACGGCCCCCCGTGTGACGGCGGACCAGTCCCTGGTTTCGCTCTATCTGTCCACCACTGGAGTTTCTACGGAAAAGATCGAGTTGACGATCGAGGGCCTCGCTCTTCTCATTGGGGATGTCTGGATCGACCTTCCGGCCGAGGCGCAACGGCTGCAACGGCGAAAACTTGAAGGGCGGCAGTTGCTCCTTGGGGTTGGCGCTTTTCCCGTCGGCGAGTGCCGGCGCTTGCGTTTCAATGTGAAAGAGGTTCGCGTCGGCGGACAGGGGGGGCCGCAGGTTTCCGATCAGGCCGTGGAACTCCCTTTGTCCCGACCGTTGACCTTGAACGGGTCGGGCAGTACTTGCCTCTTTGTCGACTGGCAGCTGCAGCCGTCCCAGCTCGGGGAAGCCCCTTTTGTGCCCCGCTTTTCCGCTCATGGGCAAGAGCTTCCGCTGGGACAGGATCTGGCCTATGTCGTCTGTGACGACATCAACACCCTGTATCTGCTGCGCACGGATACCAACTTTGTCACTGCGGCGCTGGGCCTACCGGGGCCCCTCGGGGAACTGGCGGTCGACAGCCGCAGGCGGCGCTTGTATGTCCTGAGCACAGGGGATCGGGCCATTCATGTCTTCAGCAGCGCCAATACCCAGTACCTTGAGCGGATTCCCCTGTCGATTACCGTCAACCCCCGCAATCTCTGTCTTTCCACAGATGGGTCCAGTGCCTATGTGAGCGATCCCGCCACCAATCGGGTGCTCAAGGTCGATCTCGAAAGCGGGGTCGTCGCGGCTCAGGAAATCGTCGGTTTCCGTCCGGAACGGCTACACTATTTTGTCGCCGACGGGCGCTCCTGGTTGGCGGTCAGTTCCCCCACCGCCCAGCGGGTCTATCTCCTCAACGGCGACAGCCTGGCCTTGCTGCGGGAAATCCCCGCCGGCTTGGAAGCCGACGGCATGCTCTTTTACCATGACCAGTTTTATGTAGCGGAGCGCGGTAGCAGTTCGGTTTCCGCCTTCGACTATCGCAGCGGTCGGCAACTCTCCCGTATTACTGTGGGGTGGGAGCCGGTCTATCTGCTCGGATTCGACAACAAGGTTTTTGTCAGCAACCAGAAAGATGCCGCACTCTCGGTTTTTCACGCCGGACAGAATGCGACCGCCAGGCGCATTCCCCTGGACGCCTCGCCCTTTGTCATGGCGGCCTCGGAGCGCCGACGGCAGCTCTATATCGCCCATCGTGAGGTCCACAGCCTGAGCGTGCTGGATCTGTCCAGTGAGAGGATCATCGGCGAAATCATGCTCGGGGGGGCTCCCTTTTTTGTCGCCGTTCTCGATTGATGTCGAGAGTTTTTTCCTTTCCCGGAACATAGGGATTGACAAGAAACATTAGTCAGGATTATAAAAAGGGGTAGAAGGTGAAACGTTCTACACGGTGCGGAGGGGGCTTGGCATCGGAAAGGGCGGATTCGCCCCCGGTTGCCACGCCGGGGAAAATTCATTCCTTTTCCTCCCCCTCGAAAAAAACGCGACCCACGGCGGAACAATCTGCTGCCAATGCTCGAAAAACGAGTTCCATGGGCCGGGCGTCGGTTCCATCTAATCGTTTTCGGGTTGTCGGAAAGGGGGTGAACGAATAGATAAAGGGAGTTAAGGCTGCCGATAGGTGGCGTCGGAACGAAGCTGCCACTTCGATTGCCGAACAGGCGGGCCGCCTGCCATGGATACCGGTCCGCGCGGAACATCGGGAATGTCCCGGTTAAATGAACAGGGAACAGGAGGCTAAATGAGGAAGTTCATCACATTGGATGGCCGGAGCCGCACGCTTCGGTCGCTGAGAATCGGCGGTTTTGTTGCACTGCTGATTCTCATGACGGGTGTGACCGTCTGGGCCCGGGTCGGTGGTGCCTGCGTCAACTGTCATACCATGCACAACAGTCAGGATGGCGTCAGTGTCGTCGATACGACCCTTCCCGCCCTGATCAACACCGATTGTGTCGGTTGCCATTCGAGCGATGCGGAAACCATCGTCGATCTCGGTGACGGCACCCGCATTCCCATCGTCTATACCAAGACCGCTCCCAACCTGGAACAGGGTACGCCGACGTCGATGCTGGCCGGTGGTAACTTCCATTGGGTCGGCAACGGCGAAGACAACAAGGGGCACAACGTTTACGGCATCTCCGCGCGGGATGCCACACTCAGTAAGGCCCCCGGGGATGGCGGTTATGCCAATGAGGGGCTCTGCCAACCCTGTCATTCGACCTTGGCTGTAGAGGGGAGCGGTTGCGAAGGCTGTCACATGCCGGCCCATCATGCCGATGACTCGGATGCGGTGGTGACATCCCAGGGCGGTTCCTACCGGTTTCTGGGCGACGTCATGACGCAGGTGTTCGGTGGTTACCCGCCGGAGAAACAAGACCCCGCGCTGTTCAAAGGGGTGAGGGGGATTGAAGACCCCGACTGGGAACAAACCGTTTCCTCAACCAAGCACAACGTCTATGCCGGGGTAGATGAAAATTATTCTGCCTATCCGATCCTGGCCAAGGAAACCGTCGGGCAGATGTGCGCCGGCTGTCACAGCAATTTCCACCACGCCATGAACAGCGAGCAGGGCGATTTCTCCGGTGTCTGGATCCGCCATCCTTCCGACGTGCTCATTCCCAACGAAGGGGAATACGCCGCCTACACCACCTACAATCCCCTGGCTCCCGCCGCCAAACAGACCCTGACGGCCGGTATGGAAACTTCCGACACAGTAACGCCGGGGAGCGATATCGTTACCTGTATCTCCTGCCACCGGCCCCACGGTTCGCCTTATCCGGACATGCTGCGCTGGGATTACGATACCTGCGATGCCGGAACGGCCAACGACGAATGCGGTTGTTACGTCTGCCACACCGCAAAGGACTAGAAGCTTCACCCAACTGAGTTTTTGAGCAGCAAATGAACACCAACAAAGGGAGAAAGAAGATGAACGGAGGAAAATTCAAACTGCTGACCCTGCTGGCCGCGACCGCCCTGGTGCTCTTCTGCGCCGGTAACGTTCTGGCCGCCGCTTCCGGCGCCTGCGTCAACTGCCACACCATGCACAACAGCCAGGATGGTGCCTCGATGATGGTCGACGGCACCGACGGTCCCGCTCCGGCGCTGGTTCGCGCCGCCAGTTGCTACGGTTGCCACGGCGATGTGGATATCGTCAACGGCACCTGGGACAACTTCCTGACCGCCCCCGGTAAGACCCCCCGGATCAACGCCCAGACCTACGGTGATTACGGAGTCAGCGGCGACACCCTGGCCGGTGGTTCCTTCTACTGGGTTGATGACGCAGGGATGGCCGCCGACGCCAAAGGACACAACGTCGTCAGCGTCGCCGGACAAGACGGCAAACTCGGCTACCAGCCCCCGGGTTGGGATCCCAACTTCAGTGTTAACGGCCAGATCAATGGCGGCGCCGAAACCTGGAATAATCAGCTGACCTGCGCCGGCGTTACCGGTTGCCACGGCGACCATACCGCCACCGACGACTTCACCGCCGTCAAAGGCGGCCATCATGGCGACGACAGCGAACTCGATGGTTCCACCGTCGCCAAGAGCTATCGTTTCCTCAAGGGCATTATCGGTTACGAGGATCCCGAGTGGGAATTTCAGCCGACCGCGACCAAGCATAACCAGTATCATGGCGAAGCCCGCACTGCCGATACCGCCACCAACACCAAAACCATCAGCTACCTTTGCGCCGAGTGTCATGGGGATTTCCATAGCGGCGAAGGTACGCTGGGTGCCGACGGCACGACCTGGGGCGCTCCTTGGTTGCGTCATCCCACCGATCTCGACATGAACGACCTGCCCAACACCGAATACGCCCTCTATAACGGCGACAAGAGCTACAGTGTCGTTGCTCCCGTGGCCAGCGAAGACGTCAGCGCCGTGAAATCCTCGGTTCTGGTTGGTGCCGGTGACGCCGTTGTTACCTGTATTTCCTGCCACCGCGCCCATGGTTCGCCTTTTGACGACCTGCTGCGCTGGAAATACAATGAAGATGGTCATCTGATGGTGGCCGCCAACGGGACTTCCGGCAATGTCGGCTGTTTCGTCTGCCACACCACCAAGGACTAATCTTCGACCAGCCGCTTAACTCGGAAGCACCTGGCCGGGCCCTCCAGGGCCCGGCCTTTTTCATTGGTGCGACGGTAACCGTGGCAATGGCGAAGTTCTTGACCCAAGAACTCATTGGGTTTAGTCTGCCGTGGGAAAAGACGTTGCGGGGGGGGATGGTTGACTTCGGCTGAGAGCTAAGGCTGATGCCCCCGGGTGTTACGGTTTATTGACCCTGAGAGGCACGATGCGCGTACAGTTGATACTTTTTATGGTCGGGCTGCTGCTGGTAAGCGGTTCCCCTCCGCAGGGGGCTTGGGCTTCGGATTCGTCATGTGACGACTGTCATCGTCAGGTTCTCGATCACGGCATGGGCAAGCGCTATGTCCATATGCCTTTTCTGAAAAAACAGTGTTCCGCTTGTCATGTCTCGGGGCAGACGGTTTCCGTGCCCACCCGCCGGGAGATCGATACGGCCCATGAGCCGCCGCCGCAAAAGGTCCAATGGCTTCGCGACGTCCAGGGGGTCGCGGCACAGCATTGGGTTTTGCTTTCCCCTGAGGCCCTGGGCAAGAAACTGGTCTACAAGGCCGGAGACGGCAATAATCGAACCGGCTTGCTTGAACTCCCTCTGCCCCCCCTAGGAAGTCTTTCGGCGATGGAGAATGACGGGCGTGGACCGGCGATCACCGATGTGCGGGTAAGCGATGTACGCCGAGGAATTTCCACGACCGCCACCATCGCCTGGAACACGGATGAGTTTTCCGATTCTCTCGTCGGTTACGGAGTCTCCGCCCCCGATTCGACCAAAGCCGATGGGAAACTGACTCGTGAGCACGAAATATTGTTGACCGGTCTTGATAAAAACCGGACCTATCGATTTAAGGTAACTTCCCGGGATGTTTCCGGCAACCTTTCCAATTCGGATATCCTCGAATTTTCCACCAGTGCAACCTTCATTCAGGATACCCCCCGGCACGAGCGGAATTCCAGGAGCGCCGGGCCAGTAGAGGTGACGCCTCAGCTTTACCGACAGGGCGACCGGTATCTCGCGATTTTCGAAGCCAATCAACCGGTGACGCTTGCCTTGGGGATTCCCGAAGAGACTCCGGAACGGGTCGTGACGGCCGTCGCGGGCGCTCCCGGGGAGGAAAGTCGGTCCCATCCGGTGCTCAAAAGCGAACTTGATACCAATATTCACGCCTGTGACAGCTGCCACGCCTATCTGAAACAGGGCTACTCCCATCCGGTCAACGTTTTCCCCAAGCCCGGCATGGTCATTCCCAAAGAATATTCCTTGCTTCCCGATGGGCGCATCAGCTGCATGACCTGCCATGTACCCCATGGCGGGGATTTTGAATATCGCCTGGTAAAGTCCGGGAAGAAGGATCTCTGTCTCGGATGTCATACGGATTATTGATTCCGGCGTAAGAGTATCGTCATTTACCTTTATTTTTTCGAGGGCCGCATGGAACGAAGCAAGACCTATAAGGATCGCAAGAAGCTCAACCTTGCCGTGAAACGGGAATTTCAAAGCTGGCTGCTCAAGCAGGTCCTTCTGGCCGTGGTGTTGAGCGCGGTGGTGGCGGCCTTGGTTCTCTATTTTTATGCACGCCAGGAGGTTGTCGGGTCTTTCTTCGATGCCCATGTCAAGCTGCGCCGGGTCAGCGATCTGCTGCTCCCTGTGGTTTTCGCCGGCAGTCTGGTGAGCCTCATCGGGGGCGCTTTACTGGCGCTCTTTTTGCCGCAAAAGGTTGCCGGTCCCCTCTATCGCATCGAAACCGATCTAGCCAAGGTGTCTGAGGGAAATCTAGCGACGCGGATCAAGCTGCGGGATAACGACACCTTGCAGGATTTTGCCGGACATGTCGATGAAACCGTGCTGGCCCTGCGCCGGCAGGTCGTTGAGCTTCGCCGGCGGCATGAAGTGCTCGAATCGGCGCTCTCATCGAACCAACTGGAGAAGGCGCGGGAGGCCGCGGCCGCGCTCAAAGAATCCCTCGACCACTTCAAGGTCTGAAACTCCCCTCCTCTTCATCTCCCGCACTTCCGGGCCGGACGCCAACAGTGGTCGTCCGGCCTTTTTGCGTCTGGCGTTTCGTCGTTCTCCTCCGCATGGGGATTGAGACTTTTGGTGGACTTGCTACACTGATTAAAATTGCACTGCTATTCATCCCCCCATTCCGAAGGAGTCTGCCCATGACCGATGAGAAACGCACGCCGGAAGAAGAGCATGAAGATGTCGGGTTGTACCAGAAGCTGGCCGCTCGCGCTGCGGAAATTTTGGAAGATGGGCGCAAGACCTTGGATGAGGCCCTGAAAAAGGCCGGGGAAGAAATAGCGGCCGGCGGCGAATACACCCGGGAGCAGGCCGAGCGAATCGGCGAGTTTCTGCGACGGGATCTTTCCGCCGTCGGCAAGAAGGCGCAGCAGGCACGGGATTCGGTGCTGGAGGCGGTCGAGCCGAGACGGGTTGTCGCCGGGATGCAGAGCGGCCTGTCCCGCCTTCTCACCAGCGCCGCCGATCTTTTGAACGAGTTGGCGGAAAAATCGGAACAGGGGCTCGAATTCAAAACCGGCGAGGTCACCAGCCCCGGCACCCTGACCTGTAAAGACTGCGGCAAGGAGATGCATCTCAAGTCGACCGCCCGAATTCCTCCCTGCCCTCATTGTCACAAAACCCTCTTCCGCAAATCCTACTGAAAGCACCTACGCGACCGACCTGCTTCGGCAGGTCGGTCAATCGTAATCTCCGGCGCATGCGCATCCCACCTGGATTCCACTTCTCTGAAAAAATCCCTCCCGATTTTTTGCAGAATCTTGAAATATCTTCTCCCGGCGCAAGGCGACTCTTTTGTTGAGGTGGGGAGAAGGGGAATTTTAGCGAGGCTATAGGAATCTGGACTGAATTTTGCTAGATTGAACGAATCGGCCTGCGAAAACTCGTTACGAATCTAGTGGCTTGAGGATGTGAAGCGGATGGGAAAACGGAATTTCTGGGCGTTGGTGGTGGCGTTGTTCTTGTGGGGTGGGTGCGCCTGCGCCTTCGCGGCGACCCCCTTGCGGGTCGGCGTCTATCAGAACATGCCTCTGCTCGGTTACGATACGGACGGAAAGGCGAAAGGGCTTTTCGCTGAGTTGCTGGAGGAGGTGGCGCGGCGGGAAGGCTGGGAGCTGACCTATCTCCCGGGCAGTCTGGCGGAAAGCCTGCGCCGGCTCGAAGTAGGCAGTCTCGACCTGGTACCGACGGTCGCTTTTTCGGCGGAACGGGCCGAACATTTCGCCTTTGGCGAAGAGACGGTCTTTGCCTCCTGGGGGCAGATCGTTGCTCCGGAGGGGGCGGGGATCGAAACGATTCTCGATCTCGACGGCAAACGGGTAGCGGTGGTCAAAAAAAATATCCACTACGACGGGCCCCAGGGACTGCTGCGCACCGCCGAGAAGTTCGCCCTGCGCCTGAGCTTTGTCGAGTGCGACGATTTTCCCGGCGTATTGCGGGCGGTGCGCGACGGTCACGCCGACGCCGGTCTGCTCGGTCGCCTGGAAGGACTCGCCGGCGACGATCTGGCTCATCTGCGCAAGACCTCAGTGTTGCTCAGTCCCGTTTCGATACGGGTCGCCTTTGCTAAAAAAGGTGACCCGGCCCTGGTGCGGGCGTTTGATGCCTCTCTTCGCGAGTGGAAACAGTCGGAGGATTCCATTTATCAGCAGGCCCTGGCGCGCTGGGTCGGTGGCGAAAAGCGCTCTATTTTGCCGGAGTGGTTGCCGACCGCCCTGCGGGTCATGGGCGGAGGACTGGCGCTGCTCGTTGTTGTCACCGTCTTCAGCCGCGTGCAGGTTCGGCGAGGCTTACGGGAAATTTCTCAAAAAAATCATCAACTCGAAACCGAGATCGATGAGCGGCGGCAGGCCCAAAATGATCTGCAATGGGAACTCAAGGTCAACCGCGCGGTCGCCGAACTCAGCCGATTACTGCTCCATTCTTCGGCTCTTGACGAAATTACCCATGTCATTCTCGAAGAGGCCAAATCTTTGACCGACAGTCCTCACGGTTTTGTCGGTTTCATTGACCCCCGCAGCGGCGCCATGGTCTGCCCGACCATGACCCGCGATATCTGGGAGGCCTGCCAGGTCCCCGATAAGAAATTCGTCTTTCACAGCTTTCATGGACTCTGGGGCTGGATTCTCAAAGAACGGCAGCCGATTCTCTGCAACGACCCCACGACTGATTACCGCTCCACCGGCATTCCCGGAGGGCATGTGGCAATCCGCCGTTTCGTCGGTGTTCCGGCCCTGGCCGACGGCCGCTTGCTCGGCATCATCGCCCTGGCCAACGCGGAGCGGGATTATCACGCCAAGGATCTGGAACTGCTGGAGCGTCTGGCCTCCATGTACGCTCTGGCCATCCGCACCATGCGTGCGACCCAGGCGATGCGTGAAAGCGAAGCGCGCTTTCGGGCGATCTTCGAGCTTTCCGGCGTCGGTATCGCAACCCTCAGCCCCGAAGGACATTTTCTTCAGGTCAATCCCGCCTATTGCCGTTTTCTTGGTTACTCTGCCGAAGAGATCCTCCACAAGAGCGTCGAGGACGTCACCCATCCCGAAGATCTGGCGGTGACCCGAACCCTCTACGAAGAGGTTCGCCAGGGGAAGAGAGACTTTTTCGCCTACGACAAGCGTTTTGTCCATCGTAGCGGCCGGGATATTTGGGGGGCGGTCACCGTGGCCTGGTTGCTCGACGAGGAAGGTCGGCCCGAGTATGCCGTGGGGATGGTTCAGGACATTACCGAACGGAAACTGGCCGAACTGCGTCTGGCGGAAAACGAAGAGCGCTTCAAGCATCTGGCTCATCATGACAACCTCACCGGCCTGCCCAACCGCTTGCTCTTTGCCGATCGCCTGCACCATGCCATGAGTCGCGCCCGACGTTCCGGCGCGTTATTGGCGCTCCTCTTTTTCGATCTCGATCGTTTCAAGGCGATCAATGACACCCATGGTCATGAGGGCGGGGACGAGGTCTTGCGGGCGGTGGCCCAGCGCCTGACTGGTCTGGTTCGCGACGCCGATACCGTGGCCCGTTTCGGCGGGGACGAATTCATTATTCTGATGGAGGATGTGACGGAGACCACCGACGTCGAACATCTGGCCGGGAAGGTTCTCGCCGGTCTCGCTCAGCCTCTCCCCCTCGGCGACCAGACCCTGACGGTCACCACCAGTATTGGCATCAGCATCTTCCCTCGTGACGGGGCGGATGCCGATACGCTCATCAAACGCGCGGACGATGCCATGTTCCGGGCCAAGCAAGAGGGGCGCAACCTCTTTGTTTTTCACGATGAGACCCCCTTGGCGAGAGTCGCGGGCCCCTGACCGGCCCTGCGGCTACGCTCAGGGCACACGACTTCGGTCTCGCGAAGAATCGGGCTTAAGGAAGGACGGGAATGGATATGACATTGACAGCGGCGCGGCCGGGCCCCTCTTGGGGAATCGCCGAACGCAACGAGTACAAGGCGATTTATGAGCGGCTACGGCCGATGCATCAGGCGGTGCTTCAGGATCTGGTGCGGAAAATCCGTCTGCTGCTGGAGGAGAGCGGGCAGAGTCCGGCCATCAAATCCCGGGTCAAACGTTTCGACGGCTATTTCGAAAAACTCCTGAAGCTTTTCCGTAAGGAGGGAGAGCAGGCGATGCTCACCGATCTGCTCGGCATCCGCATCGTTTGCCCTTTTCTGGAGGATGTGGAAACCATCGAGGCGATTCTGGCCGAACATTTCCCAGTGGTGGAAATCGAACACAAGGGGGCGCGCAACTCTTTTCGCGAGTTCGGCTACGTCTCGTTGCATCTGCTGATTCCCGTGGCGTCGGAAGACTTCGTCGAGGTGCTGCCTGGCTGCGAAAAGATTTGCGAGATCCAGTTGCGCACGATTCTGCAGGATGCCTGGGCCGAGGTCGAACACGAACTGATCTACAAATCGGACATCACCTTGCCCAACGAGCTGATCAAACGCAAGCTCGCCGCTCTCAACGCCAATCTGACCCTTTCCGATCTGATTTTTCAGGAAATCCGTGATTATCAGCAGGAACTCCGTGAACAGGACCGCTGTCGTCGCGAGCAACTCAACGCTTGTGCCAATGGGACGTTGCCGCCCCATTTCCGCCAGAAATTCGAACCGCCGACGGAGCTGGCGTCCCTGACCGGACAGCGCCGTCTCGACAAGCTGATGCTGGAGGCCCACAACGCCCACGGGCAGGGGGATATGGAGGGGGCGATCACCTTTTACAGCCGGATTCTGCGACTCAAGCTCAGCGAGCCGGTGCGCTCCCTGATCTATAACCACCGGGGCATGGCCTACTTCGGCATCGCCGATTATCTCCAGTCCATCCGCGATTTTTCCCGGGCGATCTTTTTTGACGAAAGCAACGTGCGTTGCTACAACAACCGGGCGTTGGCCTTCCGGGTGATTCACGCCCTCGATAAATCCCTGGCTGATTACGACCGCTCCCTGGCAATCAATCCCAACCAGGTCGACGGCTACTGGGGGCGGGCGCAGACCTGCTATGCCATGCACCTCTACACCCAGGCTCACGCCGACTGCGAAAGCGCCCTCAATATCGATCCCGAATTTCAGCCCGCCCGTTCCTTGCTGGCCCGCATCAACAGTCAGATGTTCTGACTCTGAAACCTTTTTCCGCCGACGAAAAAAGCCGCCCCTGTTCGGGACGGCTTTTTTTTGTGGGGTTGGACCGATGACTCAGGCGCTCGTTTTTTTCTTTGCCCGTTCTTCCCGCCACATGTCGATCAGCAGCAGGGCGACGCCGACGCTGATGGCCGAGTCGGCGACGTTGAAGGCTGGCCAATGGTGCCGGTACCAGTGGACATCGAGAAAGTCGATGACCTCGCCGAGGCGCACCCGGTCAATAAGATTGCCGACGGCGCCGGAAAAAACCAGGGCCATGGCCCAGATATGCAGGCGCTGCTCGTCGGAAATACGCCGCAGATACCAGAGAATGCCGACCGCCGCGAGGGTGGCGACGGTGATGAAGAAGGGCACCCGGAAGGCGTTATCGGCGAGAATGCCAAAGGCCGCCCCTTTGTTGCGGACATAGGTGATGTGGAAGAAATTCTCGAAGACGGTCACCGATTCATACAGGGCGAAGCGGTGATCGATATAGAATTTGGTCAACTGGTCGACAACCAGTACCACCAGAGAGACGATGAGCAACAGACGATAACGGAAAGGCACGGGGAGACTCCGGGGGGAAAGACTGAAGGCTGAAGGCTGAAGACCGAAGGAGATGTTTGCCTTCAGTCTTCAGCCTAAACCCCTTCAGCCTTACTTTAATGCTTCCAGGCAGCGCTGGCAGATGGTCGGATGTTCGCTGAGGGTGCCGACAGTGACGGCGTAGTTCCAGCAGCGTTCGCACTTTTCACCCTGGGCTTTCTCCACCCGAACCTTGAGGCCGGGCACCTCGCCGCCGCCGCCGGCGGCGTCGTCGGGGAGATTATCGACCAGTTCCGCCTGGGAGACGATGAAGAGGGTGGCCAGTTCGTCGCTATAGCTTTCGAGCAGATCGCGCCATTCGCCGGCGGGAGCCGCGACCAGAACGCGGGCGTCGAGGGAGTGGCCGATGCGCTTGTCGGTCCGGGCCGTTTCCAAAGCCTTGGAGACATCGGAGCGCACCGCCAGCAGCTTTTCGTAGCGCGCTTCGAGATCGGCGTCGAGCAGACTCGTTTCGAAGCGGGGGAAACTCGCCAGATGCACACTCTCTTCGCGTTTGCCGGGGAGTTCCCGCCAGATTTCGTCGGCGGTGAAGGAAAGAACCGGCGCGATCAGCCGGGTGAGGGCGTCGAGGATGCGGTACATGGCGGTCTGGCCGCTGCGCCGCGCCAGACTCTTGGCCGGGGCGGTGTAGAGACGGTCCTTGAGTACGTCAAGATAGAAGGCGCTCATGTCGACGCTGCAGAAGTTATGCACGGCGTGATAGAGGATGTGGAATTCGTAGTCGTCGTAGGACTTCTCCACCCGGCCCACCAGCCGCTCCAGCCTTGAGAGGGCCCAGCGGTCGATTTCCAGCAGTTCGCCGTCGGCCACCGCATCGGCTGTCGGGTCAAAGCCGTGCAGGTTGCCAAGGATGTAGCGGGCGGTGTTGCGGATGCGCCGGTAGGCGTCGGAGAGGCGCTGGAGAATCTCCGGGCTGATGCGGATATCGTCCCGGTAGTCCTGGGCGGCGACCCACAGGCGCAGGATTTCGGCGCCGAACTTCTTGATGACTTCTTCCGGAGCAACGACGTTCCCCTGGGATTTGGACATCTTCTTGCCGTTGCCGTCGACGACGAAGCCGTGGGTCAGCACCGCCTTGTAGGGGGCGATGTCACGGGTGCCGACGGCGGCGAGCAGGCTCGAATGGAACCAGCCGCGATGCTGGTCGCTCCCCTCCAGATAGAGATCGGCGGGGGATTTCAGTTCGGGGCGCTGTTCCAGTACAGCGGCGTGGGACACTCCCGAATCGAACCAGACATCGAGAATGTCCATCTCCTTGCTGAAACTGTCGTGGCCGCAGGCCGGGCAAGACGTTCCGGCCGGAAGCAGCTCTTTCGCTTCCTTCTCGTACCAGAGGTCGCTCCCCGTTTCGTTGAAGAGATCGGCGACATGGTGCATGACCTTGCCGTCGGCCAGGGCCTCGCCGCACTTTTCGCAGTAGAAGACGGTGATCGGCACTCCCCAGGTGCGCTGGCGGCTGACGCACCAGTCGGGACGGTTCTCGATCATCCCAAAGATGCGCTCCCGGCCCCAGCGGGGAATCCATTCCACCTGGTTGATGTGGGCCAGGGCCTTGCTGCGCAGGTCATTGGTCTCCATGGAGATGAACCACTGCTCGGTGGCGCGGAAGATGATCGGCTTCTTGCAGCGCCAGCAGTGGGGATAGCTGTGCGAGACCTTGCCCTCGGCGAGCAGCGCACCGACTTCCGCCAGCTTGGCGTTGACCGCCTTGTTGGCCTCGTCGAGCTTCATGCCGCCGAAGAATTCCAGCTCCTCGCGGTAGCGTCCGTAGTCGTCCACCGGATTGTAGATGTCGAGGCCGTATTTCAGGCCGATCTGATAGTCGTCCTGGCCGTGGCCGGGGGCGGTATGAACGCAACCGGTCCCCGCTTCGAGGGTGACGTGGTCGCCGAGCATGAGCAGCGAGGGCCGGTCATAGAAGGGATGGCGGCAGTTCTTGCCGTCGAAGGGGGTGGGATCGAAGGTGGCCAGCACCTGGTAGTCGCTGATGCCCAGGGTTTTAAGCACCCCGGCGTAGAGCCCCTCGGCCATGATCAGCACCTCGCCGCCCGTTTCCACCGCGACGTAGGGCAGGGCGGGGTTAAGGCTGACGCCGAGGTTGGCGGGGATGGTCCAGGGGGTAGTGGTCCAGATGACGAAGGCGAGCTTTCTCCCGGCCAAGGCCGCAAGGGAGTCCGGCAGTGCGTCGGTGTAGGGAAACTTGACGTAGATGGAGGGGGAGCTGTGATCGGCGTATTCCACCTCGGCCTCGGCCAGGGCGGTGACGCAGGAGGAGCACCAGTGTACCGGTTTTTTCCCCTTGTAGAGCCCGCCGCGCTCGGCGAAACGGGCCAGTTCCCGGGCGGTGGCCGCTTCGTAGTCGGCGGTCATGGTCAGGTAGGGATGCGCCCAGTCACCGAGGACGCCGAGGCGCTGGAACTCTTCGCTCTGGATGTCCACCCACTTCTTGGCGTAGGTGCGGCATTCCCGACGGATCTCGGCCTTGCTCATCTCCCGCTTCTTCGAGCCCAACTGCTTGTCGACCATCAGCTCGATGGGCAGGCCGTGGCAGTCCCAGCCCGGCACATAGGGCACATAAAAGCCCTCCATGCGGCGGCTCTTGAGGATGATGTCCTTGAGGATTTTATTCAGGGCGTGGCCAATATGGGTATGGCCGTTGGCGTAGGGGGGGCCGTCATGGAGAATGAAGCTGGGACGCCCCCGTCCGGCCGTATCAAGCAGCCGATAGAGCGCCATGGTTTCCCATTGCTTGAGAATTTCCGGTTCCCGCTGGGGTAGATTGGCACGCATGGGGAACTCGGTGACGGGCAGATTGAGAGTGTCTTTATAGTCCATGGAAAGGCCTCCGGGAGGGAAAAATCAAGTCTCGCAGACTAGCAAAACCGCCGGATAAGTCAAGGGAAAAGGCTGTGTGGAGGGGGTGGGGAAGGGGGCCGGCGCCCCGAGGGATGGGCTGGGGCGCCGGACGGAGAGACGGGTTCAGAGGCCGGCGCGCAGATCCTGTTCCAGACGGAAAATGCTCTGGCGCAGCAGGTCGCTGATATTGGTGCCCGCTTCCTGGGCGATCTTGTTCAGGGTCTCCATTTCGTTGCCGTTGATCCGGCAGGAGACGATGTATTTTTTCGGTTGGTTAACGGCTCTTCCCATGGCTGGGCTCCTTTTCTGGCTCTGTGTGTCGTATGGTGATGGGTCGAAGGGGTTCATAGTGTGCCACTGTGCTGGCTGTATACGCTATAGCAAGAGCCTTGCCAGATCGCGCAATGCGACAAGATTAAAAATTAAAACACAATAAAACTAAATGTTTATTACTTTTTTTGTCGTTTTTTTGAGGTGTGCTGGAAAACTTTCAGGTGTGTCATTCTGGGAAGTGTGTGCCATTTTAGGGCATCTCTGTGTCATTCTGGCTCACCATGCACAAGAAGCGGTCTTCCCGCCCCAGGATTACCGCTTTAGTCGAAGGCATACTGTGTCATTGTTGGCACGGTGCGCTGGCGCTTGCCGAGGGAGGGAAAGCGAAAAAAAACCCCGGGCGGGGAACCCGGGGGTCGCGGAAATATCTTCTTTTCGGGGAATCAGCCGACTCTGGAGGAGGGTTACTGGCTGAAAAGAAGATAGTGCGAGGAACTTGTCGTTGCGGCGGTTAACAGGCTGATGAAAAACTCCCATCTGCGGCGTTGTCCTCATCCCTCGTCAACGACGTACCTTTCAGGTACGCCTTATTCCTCAGGATTTCGTCCGCCTTGCATCTGGGCATTTTTTATCAGCCTTGGAGAGAGAGTTTTTCAACAATCTGCTAAAGGGGGCAGGGGCTCCAGTTCAGCCCCTGGGCTTCGGCTACGGGTCGGCTGCACAGTTTGCCGCCAAGAGTGTTTATCCCTTTGTGCAGGGCTGCATCCGCCTTGGCCGCTTCGGCCAGGCCTTGTCCGGCGATGCGGCGCACGTAGGGGAGGGTCGCGTTGGTCAGGGCGAAGGTGCTGGTGCGGCTCACCGCTCCCGGCATATTGGCCACGCCGTAATGGATGACCCCGTCCACCGCATAGCTCGGCTGATCGTGGGTGGTGGGGTGGATGGTTTCGACACAACCGCCCTGATCGACGGCCACATCGACGATCACGCTGCCGGCGGTCATGGCGGCAACGAGGGAGCGGCGCACCAGAATCGGCGCCCGGGCTCCGGCGACGAGCACCGCGCCGATGACCAGGTCGGCGCCGCGTACCTCCTCTTCGATGGTCTGGGAGTTGCTCATCAAGGTCTGAATACGGTTGCCGTAATGGTCGTCGAGGGCAGCGAGGCGCCGGCTGTCGATATCGATGATGCGCACATCGGCGCCCATACCGACGGCGATGCGCAGGGCGTTGCCGCCGACGGTGCCGGCGCCGAGAATAACCACCCGGGCCGACCGTACGCCGGGAACGCCGCCGAGCAGTTGTCCCTTGCCCCCCTGTTCCCGCTGCAGCAGGTGCGCGCCGATCTGGACGGACATGCGCCCGGCTACCTCGCTCATGGGATGGAGCAGGGGGAGAAAGCCGTCGGCCAACTCCACCGTCTCGTAGGCGACGCCGGTCACTTCCCGCTCCAGAAGGGCTTGGGTCAATTTCGGGTCGGGAGCGAGATGCAGATAGGTAAAAAGTAGTTGCTTGGGGCGCAGCAGGGGATACTCGGCGGGGAGAGGTTCTTTGACCTTGACGACCATCTCGGCGGCGGCATAGAGTTCTGCGGCGTCGGCCGTCAGTTCGGCGCCGGCCGCCTCGTAGTCGGCGTCCTCGATCCCGGCGCCGGTTCCGGCACCGATCTGAACCAGTACCCGGTGACTGTCCTCGACCAGGGCGCGCGCCCCCGCCGGGGTCAATCCGACCCGGTATTCGTGGGTTTTGATTTCCTTGGGAACGGCAACGATCATTTTAATCTCGCTAAAAAATCTTCATTGAGAATAACGGCCGGCGCCCCTGTTCGTCAAGGAAAATTCGCGGGCGAAGGGCTTTGCCGGCGGTGCCGGAAGAGGGATCATAAGTCTATGGAAATCTTCGAAAAACGCCACTTCTTACTGCCTCGGGCCGAAATCGGCTATCTGCGCTTTATCCTCGAAAGTTACGATGGTCTGGCCTTCGTCCGCACCCTCGATCCCCGGCAGGCGCTGGTCGAAATCGCCTTTCCCTGTTCGCGACGGCAAGATGCCGAAACCCTGCTCGCCGCCCTGGCCGGCGAATGCGCCATGCAAAGCGTGCCGCCGCCCGAGCCCGGGCACTATCCCGAGATCCTTTGATGGCGGACGCCGGCGCCGATTCCGGCTTTCAAACGCACGGCGGATGTGCTAACTATAGGACTTCCGTCGTCTCTTCTTTTGCTTTCGTTTTCGTCAAGGATGTCGCCGATGCCCTTTGCCGCCCTTGCCCTTCAGGTGCCGACCCTACTTCTCCCCCGGGCCGATATCGATCCGACCCGGTGGGCGGTGATCGCCTGCGACCAATATACCTCGCAGCCCGAATACTGGCATGAAGTCGAGCGCCTGGCCGAAGGCCATCCCTCGACCCTCCACCTGATCTTCCCCGAGGTCTATCTCGACGAGGCAGAGAGTGCCGCGCGCATCGACGCCATCAACGAGACGATGGAACGCTATCTCGCCGAAGGGATTCTCGAAGCCCAGCCGCCGGGGTTCATGCTCGTCGAACGGCAGACAGAGACAGGCGCGGCGCGCATGGGGCTGATGGTTGCACTCGACCTCGAAGCCTACGACTACCGGCCCGGTTCGACCTCGCTGATCCGCGCCACCGAGGGGACGATCCTCGATCGCCTCCCCCCCCGTATCCGGGTGCGGGAGAAGGCGCCCATCGAGCTGCCGCACATCATGGTGCTGATCGACGATCCCGAGATGACCGTCATCGAGCCCTTGGCGGAGTTCGAACTGCCCTTGGCCTACGATTTCCCCTTGATGCTGGGCGGCGGCCATCTGCGCGGCCGGCGGGTGGCCGATCCGGCCGTCATCGCCCGGGTCGGGCAGGCCCTGGAACGTCTGGCCGATCCGCGTCGCTTCGCCGAGCGCTATCAGGTCGAAGACCGGCCGGTGCTCCTTTACGCCATGGGGGACGGCAACCACTCCTTCGCCACCGCCAAGGCGATCTGGGAAAAAATCAAAAGCGAGGCGTCTGACCAGGAAGCGATCATGGATCACCCGGCTCGTTTTGCCCTGGTCGAACTGGTCAACGTTCACGATCCGGGGCTGGAGTTCGAGGCGATCCACCGGGTGCTCTTCAATGTCGATTTTGACCGCCTGCTGCACCAGGCCGAGACCTACTACCGGCAGCACGGCGCCGGATTCTCCTGCGAATTCTGTAACGACCTGGATGCCCTGCCGGAGAAGAGCCGACGCCTGGAGGCAGACGACCGTCAGCTTCTGCCCTTTATCGCCGGCGACCGATGCGGTCTGCTGGTGATCGACCGGCCGCCGTCCCATCTGGAAGTGGCTACCCTGCAGGGCTTTCTCGACGAGGCCCTGACCGGGCAACCGAACAGCCGCATCGATTATATCCACGGCGAGGGGAGCGTCACCGCCCTCGGTAAGCGTCCGGGCAACGTCGGTTTCTATCTGCCGGCGATCTGCAAGCGCGAATTTTTCAAGAGCATCATTCTCGACGGGGCGTTGCCGCGCAAGACCTTCTCCATGGGGGATGCGGACGAAAAGCGCTTTTACATGGAATGTCGGAAGATCGCGCCCTGAGGGGATGATATCTGAGTGATGGCTATGGGGGGACATTTTCGACAAAATGGGCGCCGAGATTTTTCGGCGTTTAGCGGGAAAGCGATTTTCGGCATTTGCTTGCTGCTGCTTGGGGTCGCTACGCCGGCGACGGCCGATTACCAGGTGCTGCTTAAATCCGGAGAAACGCTGTACGCCCGGGATTACTGGCTGGATAAGGTCGATAAGGGGCTGATCCGGCTCGATATTGATGGGTCGACCCACCGGGTGCCCCGGGACGGCGTTCGCTATATTTCGCCGCTGCCCGAGGAAGATCCGCGTGCCCGGATAGCGATCAAGCGCATCACCTTTGCGCCCAGAGAAAAGCTTGCCGCCGCCGTGGTCGAGGCGCCCCGGGAAGGGGATGTTGCGCTGGCGGAGCGTGACGGTTCGGCTGAAGGTTCCGCCGGGATACCGGCTGCGGAGACCGTCGCGACCTCGGCTGACGGCACCGTCTCAGCTGTTGGCGATCCGTTGGCCATGGACGAATTCTGGCGGGAAGAGGCAGAGCGCATCGATGAGCAGCGCGAGGCCGCCAAGGAGGAGTTCAAGACCGCCCTGGCCGGGGACGATCTGGCGGCGCGGCAACAGGCCCGACAGAAGATTCTCGATCTGACCGATGCCCGCACCCGCCTGCGGGAAGAGGTGCGCAGCGCCCACCAGGGGATGCTTCCGGCCTGGTGGCGCTGGACCACCGATTGATCGGCCGCTGCCGGCGGCGCAACGGATGCCCCATGTTGTCCCCTCGTTTTACGGCAACCTCGCCCTGACCGCGATCGGGTGTCCCCGTGTGTGAAAACAAATCCCGCCTTTTTATTCTTCCCCTTCTTCTTCTGCTCACGCTCCTGCCGTGGCTGACGCCGCCGGCCGACGCCTGGGGAGCTTCACGTATCGCGGTCCTTTATCCCGAGGTGCGCGAACCCTACCTCTCCGTCTTCAGTACCATCATTCGCGGCATTGAATCCCAGGGAGAGCGGCAGATTCTTCCCTACCCCCTGCCGGAAAATTTCGATTCCGTCCACATCGAGAAATGGCTTGACGCCCGTCGGCCCGACGCCGTCATCGCCCTGGGTAGCCGCGGTTTCCAGATGGCCGAGGTGCTCAAGGGGAAGCTGCCGGTCGTCGTCGGCGCGGTGCTCCTCGCCCCCAACGGGCTGCCGGGCATCAGCCTGGCCGCCGATCCCCTGATCCTTTTCGCCACCCTGAAAGAGTTGGTTCCCGGCACCCGCCGGGTTTTTGTCGTTTATCAGCCCGAAGAGAGCGCCTGGCTGGTGGAGCGGGCGCGGGGCGCGGCGCGCGCCCAGGGGCTCGAACTGCACGCCCGACCCGCCGCCGACCTGCGCGCGGCGGTGACCACGTATCGGGATCTGGTCGAAAAGAGCCTGGGCGAAAGAGATGCCGTCTGGCTGACCATGGATTCGGTCAGCGCCAATGATCGGGCGGTTTTGCCGATGCTCCTCGAAGCCGCCTGGAAGAAGGAATTCGTTCTCTTTTCGAGCAAGCCCGGGCATGCCAAACAGGGCGTGCTTTTTTCCCAATATCCCGACAACCATCGTCTTGGTCGGCAGTTGGGCACCCTGGCTGAAGGTATCCGTGCCGGACACGGGGCCGACCTTACGCCGAGCCGGGAACTGGAGACGGCGGTCAATCTGCGCACGGCGGCCCATCTCGGGTTGAATTTCCGGGCCGAGCAGAAAGATCGCTTTCACCTGACCTTCCCCTGAGCGGGAGAGGGCAGGGCCTTGGAGGATGGGGTTTCGCATGGGTAGGGTATGATTCTACAGCGTCTTTCACAGGTCGGATTTCGGGGCAAGCTGCTGGGGCTTGTCGGCCTCGGCATTTTTGCCCTGGCCCTGACCGCGGCCATGACCACCGCTTGGGTGACCAGCAACCGCACCCGGGCCCTGCTCGTCGCCCAAGGTCTGCAGATCACCGGCACCCTGGCCGATCAGAGCCTTTTGGCCCTGCTCTATCGCAGCGAGGAGAATGCTCTGCGCCCCTTGCGGGCCATGCTCGGTTTTCCCGATGTCCGTCAGGCCGGGATTCTTGATCCCCAGGGGAAGCCGCTCTTTGTGCTGGGTGGCGACGAGGAGACCGAGTTCGTTCCCCCCGACTCGGAACTTCTGCTCAAGCCGGAGCTGGTGCGGGAAACGGCGGACGAGTGGCTCTTCGTGGCGCCGGTCTACAGTGGCGACCTGGCGGCCGCCGGGGATGAAGGGGCGGAGCTTTTCAATCCCAACGCCCTCTCCCAGGGCCGGGAACTGCTCGGCTACGCCGGGGTGTGGATGAGCAAGCGGGCCTTGCGTGCCCTGCAGACCCATATCTTCTGGGGCAACATCAGTATCGGCTGCACCTTCGCCCTCGGCCTGCTGCTGGTGATGAATCTCGGCATCAAGCGCATGATCCGGCCCCTTTATCGCCTCAGCCGGATCATGGAAGAGGCCAAGCAGGAGGGGGCCCATGTCTATGCCCAGGTGCGGGGCCCCAAGGAGATCATGCACATGGCCGAGGCGTTCAATCTGATGATGAGCAGCCTCGAAGAGCGCGACCGGCGGCTGCGCAATCACCGGGAGCAGTTGCGGACCGAGGTGGCGATCCGCACCCGGGAACTGGTCGAGGCGCGGGACGCGGCGCTGACCGCCAATCGCCACAAGTCCGAATTTCTCGCCAATATGAGTCATGAACTGCGTACCCCCTTGCAGGCGATCATCGGCTACGCTGACCTCGCCCGCGAAGATCTGGAGCTCGAAGGGCGCGACGCCAGTGTCGCCGATCTCAATCGCATCGTGCACAACGCCCGGCGGCTGCTGGCGCAGATCAACAATATTCTCGATCTGGCCAAAGTCGAGGCCGGACGCATGGAGTTGAACCTGCAACCGGTGCGACTCCATCTCGTTGTCGAAGAGGCCCTGGAAACCGTGCGGCCGCTCATGTTGCAGCAGGGCAACCGCCTTGAATCACGCCTTGAGGGGGAGACGCAAGAGGTGCGCATCGATCGCGAGAAGCTGTTGCAGTGTCTGCTCAACCTGCTCAGCAACGCCGGCAAATTTACCCAAAACGGCCAGGTTACCCTGGTCGGCCGGCTCGACCCGGCGCTGCTGAAGATCGACGTCATCGATACCGGCATCGGCATCTCGGCCGAACAGCAGGAGCTGATTTTCGAGGAATTCCGCCAAGCCGACGGCAGCCTCACGCGCAAATTCGAAGGGACTGGGCTGGGGCTGGCGATCACCCGGCGCTTCTGTAAACTGATGGGGGGGGATGTCGCCCTGGTCAGCGCGCCCGGTTCCGGCTCGACCTTCAGTCTCCGCATTCCCCTGCCGATCGCGGAACCCGCAGCGGTCTTCCCGGCGGGCAAAAGGGACGAGCGTCAGGAGGCTTTACCCTTTTCCGGTGCGGGGACCGATTTTTGAGGTCGCTCGGCGGCGAACGGCATGCGGTTTTTGGGGATCACCTTGTTATGCAGATTTCTCATGCATCTTTCGGAGGGAAGGACGATTTTACGCCTAGCGGAGACCGGCTGCCAGGGTCGCGGCCGCCGGGGGGAACCGAAGATCAGGGGGAATGATGAGACAGTGGAGACGATGGTTGCCGGCGCTGGTGCTGGTGGTGAGTTTTGCCCTCCCCGGGACAGGTCGGGGGGCCGACACCGCCGAGCCCCTGCTGGTTGCCTACAATGACGGATTGGCCGAACTCTACGGCGACGAGGAGTTCGTCAGTATCGCCACCGGCAGCAAGAAGCCGATCAACCGGGCGCCCGCGGTTGCCAGCGTCATTACCGCCGAGGACATCCGCGCCATGGGCGCCACCGATCTCAACCAGGTTCTCGACACCGTGCCGGGGCTGCATGTGTCGCTGTCAACCCTGAGCCGTCTCGACGCCGTCTACTCCATTCGCGGCATTCATACCGGCTTCAATCCCCAGGTGCTGCTCTTGATGAACGGCATCGCCTTTCCCGAACTCTGGACCGGCGCCCATCCGATCCTCTTTCGCCTGCCGGTGGCGAATATTGAACGCATCGAGGTTATGCGCGGTCCGGGATCGGCCATTTACGGCGCCGACGCCTATGCCGGGGTAATCAACATCATCACCAAAGATGCCACCGGTCTCGGCGGCACCGTCACCGGTGGCCGGGTCGGTTCTTTCGACAGTCAGGAGTTCTGGCTGCAGCACGGCGCAACCTATGCCGACTGGGATGTCGCCTTTTCCTTCGAATGGCAGACCACCGACGGTGACCGCGACCGGGTCGTCAAACGGGATGCGCAAACGACTCTGGACGAGATCCACGGCACCCGTGCTTCCCTGGCCCCGGGGGCGCTCGACACCCGTTACGATCTGTTCAATACCCGCCTTGAAATCGGCCGGGGCGACTGGACTTTCAGCCTCTGGAACTGGCGCCTCGAAGATGCCGGTGTCGGTGCCGGCGCGGCGCAGGCCCTCGATCCCGAAGGCTGTCAGAGCGATAACCTCTATCTCGCCGATCTGGCCTGGCACAACACCGATCTGCATCCCGACTGGGATCTGACCGCGCGGGCGAGCTACCAGTACCTCGACAATAATATAAAATTCCATATCTATCCTCCGGGAGCCCAGTTGGGTGAAACCCTCAGTTTCCCCGCAGGGATGATCGGCCGCCCCGACGACAGCTCACGGATCGCCGGAGTTGATCTTGCGGCGATTTATTCGGGGATTTCCAAGCACAAGCTGCGCATCGGCACCGGCTACAAATATCAGCACATGAAGACCTCGGAAACCAAAAATTACGGTCCCGGGGTTGTGCCTGGAGTCATCACCGATGTCACCGATACCCCGTTTGTTTACGCCCCCGACAGATCCCGCAAGGTCCTGCATCTGTCCCTTCAGGATGAGTGGCAGTTCGCACCCGATTGGGAACTGACCACCGGCATCCGTTATGACGATTTTTCCGATACGGGCGACACCTTCAACCCCCGGATCGCCCTGGTCTGGGCGACCCGGCACAATCTGACGACCAAACTGCTCTACGGCAGCGCCTTTCGCGCCCCCTCCTTTTCCGAACTCTACGCCATCAACAACCCCGTGGCTCTCGGTAACCCGGATCTCGAGCCGGAAACCATCGATACCCTGGAGCTTTCTTTCGACTACAAACCTACCCTCGATTTGCAATTAGGGCTGAGTCTCTTCGCCTACCAAGCCAAAGACCTGATTGAGTTTGTCGGGACCTCGTCGAAAACTGCCGAGAATGCCCGGGATCAGGATGGTCGGGGACTGGAGTTGGAGATGGACTGGAAACTGACGGAAACCTTGCGTCTGCGCGGCAACTATGCCTGGCAGCGGGCGGAGGATGAAGAGACCGGCAGGCGGGTCGCCGATGCCCCGGGGCAGCAGGCCTATCTGCGGGCCGATTGGCGCTTTCGGCCCGACTGGGTCCTTTCGCCGCAGGCGACCTGGGTGGGGGATCGGGCGCGGGCCGCCGGTGATCTTCGAGATGAAATCGACGACTATACCCTGGTCGATGTCACCTTGCGGCGGAGCAATCTGTTGAAACATCTCGATATTGCCCTGTCGGCTCACAACCTCTTCGATGAGGATGCCCGCGAGCCGAGCGGTGGGCAGATTCCGGATGATTATCCCCTGGCCGGACGCAGCATCTGGCTTGAGTTGAGTTGGAGGATTTAGACTTTGGAAACCACGCATGTCCATGTTCGTCGTCGCGACGAGACCTTCGCCCAGCGCTCCGTGACGAAAATCTGGGAGGAGGTTCCTTCGGCGGAAAACCCCTATCTGCCTGAACAGCTGCGCTGCCACGGTTATGAGTTGAGCGAACTGATGGCAAAGCGAAGTTTCGTCGATGTCCTCTACCTGCTCTTTCAGGGAGAATTGCCGTCGCCGGAAAAAGCCGAACTCCTTGAACAGGTGATGATCGCTTTGATCAATCCCGGGCCCCGGCATCCGGCGACCCGGGCAGCGATGTGCGCCGGGGTGGGCAAGACGGAAACGTCGCAGATTCTGCCCGTGGCCATGACCCTTCTCGGCGGGAACCACCTGGGCGGCGGGGAAGTCGAAGAGGCGATGCGTTTTCTGCGGAAGGAAGTCAAAAATGACCCGTCCCGGACGGCGCTCGATCTGCTGGCGACGGCTTGCCCGCCGAGCGATGGTGACTGGCATCCGGCCCCGGGGTTTGGTTCTCGCTTCGGCGGTGTGGATCGAATCGCCGGACAGATGACGGAGCGGTTGTCCCGTCTGCCCGGCGCCGGTCGTTGTCTGAAGTGGGCCGTCGGTTTTTCCGCGGCATTGACGCCGCACGGCCTGGGGATTCTCGCGCCCGGCATGGCTGCCGCTGCTTTCGCCGATCTCGGTTTTCAACCTCGGGTCGGCCCCGGCCTTTTTCAGCTGCTCAACGCCCCCGGAACCTTGGCGCACGGGACGGAAATGGCCAATAAGCCGTTAACTGCCATGCCTTTTGTCAAGGACGAGGATTATGTCATCGAACGCTGAGAAGACGATGGAAAAGACGCGATTCTGGGATGAGCTGCGCGGGACGATGCGGAGCCGCAACGGCGGTTGGATCATGGGCCAGGGGGTCTTCTGCCAAGGCTACAATCTGCTCGAAGAACTGGCGGGAGAAGTCAGCTATTTCCAGTTCCTGGTTCTCAATGCCACGGGAAGGTTGCCCGATAAGGCCTTCGCCGACTGGCTGGAAGCCGCCTATACCTGCATGAGCTGGCCGGATCCGCGCATCTGGTGCAACCAGGTCGCGGCCCTGGCCGGGTCGATGCGCACCCAAGTCATGGCGGCCAACGCGGCGGGCATTCAGACGGCCATTTCCCGCGCCTACGGGCCGAAAACGCTCATCGAGGGGACGTTGTTCATTCAAAACGCCTTGGCCCGTCATCGGCAGGGAAAATCGGCCCGGGAAATTGTCGCCGAAGAATGTGCCGCGCAAGGAGGAAAGCCCTACATCATGGGCTTCGCCCGACCCATCGCCAAAGGGGATGAGCGGATCGTCGCCATGGAGCGCATTTCGGCGCGGCTGGGCTTGCCCGTGGGCGAGCATCTGCGACTGGCTTACGCCATGGAAAAGGTGCTGATGGCCGAGTACGATGAGGGCATGAACCTGACCGGTTACATGTCGGCTTTTCTGGCGGATCAGGGGTTTACCCCCGACGAGGTCGGCTGCATCTGCGCGACCCTGGTCGCCAGTGGTCTGACCGCCTGCTATGCCGACACCGCCGCCCGTCCCCCCGAATCCTTCTATCCCCTGCGCTGCGACGACATCGACTACCAGGGCAAGCCGCCGCGACCAGTGCCCGCAAAAGAGGAGTGAGTAGGATAAAAAAGGCCGGATTCCGCGAGGGAATCCGGCCTTTTCAGCTTTTCGGCCAGAGCGGGACGACGCCCGGGGTCTTGCCGCTCAAAGCCTTCATGCGGGCGCCCATGGGCGGCGTCTCTTCCGGGTCGATGTGGATTTCGAGCAGGGTTGGCCCCGGGGCCGCGCAGATTTCCGCGACATCGAGGCGGTTCAGATCGTCCAAGGAAGCGATGCGGCAGGCGCGGGCGCCCATGGCCCGGGCAATTCCGCAGAAATCGACCGGCGGCAGCTCGAAGGCGATCGCTTCCCCGCCCCCCAGTCGTTGCCCGTGTTTGACCATCCCCAAGGCCCGGTCGTTGAGCAGGACGAAGATGACCGGCAGCTTTTCCGTTACCGCCACCGACAGCTCCTGGCCGCTCATGAGAAAACTGCCGTCGCCGGTGAGGCAGACGACGGGATTGCCCGGACAGCCGAGGGCGGTGCCGATTGCCGCACCGATGGCCCAGGTCATGGAGCCAAAACCCATGGCGATGCGGTAGCGTCCTGCGCTTTTGGGATGCAGGTAATGGGTCGCCCAGGCCCAACTGTTGCCGGCGTCGACCAGAAACCGGCTGTTCTCGGGAAAGCGGACGGCCAATTCGACCATGACCCGCTGGGGCTTGAGGGGGCCGTCGGCGGCGAGCCAGGTGCTGCCGTCCTCGATGGTGAGATGCGGTGGGATGCCGGCAATCGTCGGACCCGACTTCAGGCTGGTTGTGCTCTCGGCGGCGCGGCGCACTTGGCGCAGGCTGCGATTGAGGCTTTCGAAAACGGCGCGGGGCTGGCCGCAGACATGGAGCCGGGCCATGGGGGATCGGGTAAAGTGCTCGGCGACGCCGTCGATATGCACCAGTTTGTCGTTGAGCAGGCGTTTTTCCTCGCCGCCGCAGAGCAGCATTTCGCCGAGGCGGGTGTTGACCGCCAGCACCAGATCGACCTCTTCGTCGAAGAGCGCCTGGCGGGCGGATTCGTGCCCGGCGAAGCCGTAGACCCCCCGGTACTGGGGATGCCAGGGGTCGATCCAACCCTTCCCCTCGGGGCCGCTGATGAGCAGGGCGCCCGTATTTTCGGTGAAAGCGAGAATCTCATCCATGGCCTCGCCGCAGGCGCCCCCAATCACGATTACCATCTTTTTTGCCTTCTCCAGCGCCTGACGCAGCTTTTCCACTGCTGTTGGGTCGATCAGGGAGAATTTCTGGCGCAGGGTTTCATCGCCCGCCACCGGACGGTCGGCGCCGTTGCGGATGCGTCGGGGCTCGCGCAGGATGTCGGACGGAATGCTGATGTGGGCTGGGCCGCTGCCGCGATGGGCGGCCATGATCGCCGCCACCAGCTTGCCTTCGAGTTGGCCGCGATGGGAAATCAACGTGTTGTATCGGGTGCAGTGGCGGAACATTCCGACCGTATCGACGGCGGTGCAGGAGGAGTCCTGCAGGGCGCGTTTGCCGAACTGGGGCAACGAGGTCTGGGCGGTGATGACGAGCAGGGGCACGCTGTCCATGAAGGCCGAGGCGACGCCGGTGATGAGATTGGTCGCTCCCGGTCCGGTGGTGGCGCAGCAGACCCCGAGCTTCCCCGTTTCCCGGGCGTAGCCGTCGGCCATGAAGGCCGCGCCGCTTTCATGGCGGGCGACGACGGGGCGGATGCCGCCCCGTCGGGCGCTGCGCGCCAGGGCATTGTAGAAGGGTTCGATCGCCCCGCCGGGGACGCCGAAGACATAATCGATATGCAGTTCTTCCAGGTAACTGACGATCAGATCCCCCAGATCAGGGGGCGCGCAGGACTGCGAGGCGGGTTGTTCGCCGGCAGGGCCGGATTGGATAGGCGACATAGCGGCTGCTCCTGTTCATTTTTTTTGATTCCCCTCCTGCTGTTGGCGGCGCCGTACTGAACTCAGTGCCGGGCCGAGGTGGAAAAGCTCCAGGCTTCGATAGGCGCGGGGCGGCCGATGTAGTAGCCCTGGGCGAAATCGATACCCAGGGAGCGCAACGTCTCGAAATCCTCAGCGGTCTCGACGAATTCGGCGATGGTTGCCTTGCCCAGGGTGCGGGCCACTTCCTGGATGGAGCGGACCAGGGCCAGGTTGACCGGATCGTGGGTCAGGTTGCGGATGAAGGTGCCGTCGACCTTGATGCTGTCCGCCGGGAATTCCTTGAGATAGTTGAAGGTGCTGAAGCCGGTGCCGAAGTCGTCGACGGCGAAGCCGCAGCCGAGCTGCTGCAGGCGGACGATCATCTGCTGGGCGGCGGGAATGTTGTCGAGGCTCGCCGTTTCCGTCAGTTCGAAGACGATGCGTTCCGGCTTGACCCCTTGCTCGATAAGCAGATTTTCCACCAGAGGGAGGATGCCGTTATCGTCGAAGGCCTGGGCCGAGAGATTGACGGCGAGCTTGCGCAGTTCGGGATAGCGACCGAGAAGGACAATGGCCTGGTGGATGACCCAGTGGTCGAGCAGAGCCATCTCGCCGGCCTGTTCCAGGGCGGGGATGAAATCCTTGGGGGCAATTTCTCCCTCCTCGGGGAGTTGCAGTCGCAACAGCGCCTCGTAATGGCTGATTTCGCCGCTGGCGATGTGCAGGATCGGCTGGAAATGGAATTTCAGGCCCTGTCCGGCGATGGCCTTGCGCACCTTGCGCACCCAGTCGAGGTTGCGCCGCAACTCATCGCTTTCCCGATCCGCCGGATCGTAGACGTGGATGCGGTTGCGCCCCCGGCTCTTGGCAACGTAGAGGGCGATATCCGCCTGCTTGAGATAGTCCTCGGGGCGGTTCGCGCTACCGTCGAGTTCGGCGACGCCCATGCTGCAGCTGATCTCGGCGACCTGCTCCTCGATGCGGCAGTCGAGGTGCTGGATGAGATCACGAAATTCATCGGCGATTTCCAGGGCCTGGGAGAGTTCGGTGTTGGCGAGCAGAATCGCGTATTCGTCGCCGCCGAGGCGGCAGAGGACGTCGGAACGGCGCAGGCGCCGGGAAAGCAGCTCGGCGACCTGTTTCAGAACGAGATCGCCATGGTAGTGACCGAAGCTGTCGTTGATCACCTTGAAGTGGTCGAGATCAAGGTAGAGCAGGGCGTGATGCCCTTGTCCCCGTTTGCTGAGGGCCGCCATCTGTTTGATGGCGTGGCCGAAATAGTGGCGGTTGAAGAGCCCGGTGAGGGTGTCGTGCATGGCCAGATGCTCCAGTTCGGCCAGGGCCTTCTTGCGCCGGGTGATGTCGTCGAGGCAGGCGGAGACCGAGCGGCTTCCGTCGGCTCCGGTCATGGCATCGAAGCGACCGTCCACCCAGACGGCATGCCCCTCGTGGTGGCGCAGGCGCAATTCCAGGGCGCATTCCCGGAAGTTGCCGCAGGTCAGCATTTGCAGCCGGTTTTGATAGATCTGCCAATCCGCCTCGTTGCCATCGTCGCGAAAATCGCTCAGGGGGCGGCCCAGGGACTCGGCGACGGTGTAGCCGGTCAGGCGCTCCCAGGCGTGATTGAGAAAATGCAGGCGCCCCTCGCCGTCCAGTTCCAGAACGACGGTGCTGAGGCTGTCGAGCAGGTGCTGGTGAGCCTGGGAGATGGCCCGGTAGGCCTCGCGACTCTCCCGCAGGGATTCGACCCGGGCGGCGAACTGCTTGTTGCTGAGCAGGTAATCCTCGCGCCGCGCGGCGATTTCCGTCACTCGGCGCAGGGCATCGGGGGTGAAGGGTTTGGTGATAAAGTCGGCGGCTCCCTCCATCATCAGTTCCTCGGCCAGCTCCATGGTGCCGTGGGCGGTCATGATCACCACCGGCTGGTCCGGATGTTCCCGCAGGATGCCTTGCAGCACCTGCTGCCCCGAAAGCCCCGGCAGCATCACGTCGAGCAGTACCAGGTCGTGCCGGTGGCGCAACCAGGCATCCAAGCCCGAGCGGCCGTCGGTTGCGACTTCCACCGTAAAGCGCGGTTGCAGAATCCGTTCGGCCAACTGGGCGTTGTCGGGAAAATCCTCCACCACCAGCAGGGTCGGCTTGCGGGCGGCGGTGCGCGGCGTGTTCAGGCAGTCTTTCAGGGTTGCGGGGAGTTCGCGGTAGCGTTCCAGGGGGATGACGGCATCGAAGCCGAATTCGCGGGCGGTGGTCTCGGCGATCCGTTCGCACCAGGTGGTGGCGACCAGGATCAGGGGGATGGAGGCGTCGCAGAGGAAGATGCCGGAGCGGACCATGCGCCCGAGGCGCCAGCCGTCGAGCGGGGCGATGTCGACGTCGGTGATAAGCAGATCGATCCGTTCCCGGCGTAGCACCCGCGCGGCGTTGCGGCCGTCGGCGGTTTCCGTGAGGCGGCGAAAGCCCGCTGTGCGCAGGGTCTCGGCCAGAATGCGGCGATTGTCCGGATTCTGGTTGACCAGGAGGATATGTACGTCCTGTACGTTGGTTGCCATCCCTAGCAGTCTCCTGAAGTATCTGGTATGGGCCCGCCCGCCGAAGACGACATTTCCCCGATGCTCTTCCGTCAAATCGCCGGTCCCGGTGCCCTTGCGGGGCAGACGGAAGCACCGATGCTTCGGGCCGACCGGTGGATAGGGCGGGGGGGGGCTTTGCTGGTGGGGTCAGTCGTGATTAATTATGCAATATCTGCACCATTTTTCTTGTTTATTTTGGGTGGCGTTGAACGAATTATACCCCGGGATAAGGTGTCAATGGGGTGATTCTTGACAAACAGGCCTATTTAGAATAATATTCCGTCAATATGGATATTAAACGAATGATTGACGACATTGACCTTCAGATTCTGGAGATCCTTCAAGAGAAGGCGCGTATTCCCAATGCCGAGGTCGCCCGCCAGGTCGGCATGGCTCCTTCCGCCGTCCTGGAGCGAATCCGCAAGCTGGAGTCCCAGGGGATCATTGCCGGCTATGAGGTTCGCCTCAATCCCGAACACTTCGGCCAGAAACTTGCCGCCTTTGTGCTGGTCGAGATTTCCTGCGGGGACTGTCGGGGCACGGCCGAGGCGTTGGCGGCCGTTTCGGGGGTGCAGGAAGTGAATCAGGTGGCCGGCAACGATGGATATCTGCTCAAGCTGCGGGTGGCCGACACGGAAGCCCTCGGCCGGATTCTGCGGGAAGAAGTGGCGATCATCGACGGCGTTGCCCGGACCCGAACCCTCATCGTCCTGGCGACCTTCAAAGAAACCCGGCGGGTTTCCCTGGAAGGGCCGGTATCAGAGGTCTTTTAGTTTTTCAGCAAATACGGTATATCAATAACTCTCCTGCCCCGTCAGGGCAAGAATTAAAATATTGTTGTAGCAAGGGGTGTGAACTCTTTCGGCGCCCGGGTCAAGCGATACCACCCGCCGGAGCGCCGGCCCCTTTTCATGACCCTTTCCGTTCTTTCACAGGAACTTTTCTTTTTTCAGGAGAATGACCACTATGCCCATGTCCGAAGCTTTCAAATCCCGCCTCTTCCCGGTGATCCGCGACATTGCCGCCCATTACGGCACCCCCTTCCACATCTATGACGAAGCGGGTATCCGCGAAACGGGCGAGCAGCTCAAAAAAGCCTTCGCCGGCATTTCCGGCTTCCGCGAGTATTTCGCCGTTAAGGCCCTGCCCAATCGCAGCATTCTGCGCCTGATGAAGGAGATGGGCTTCGGCTTCGACTGCAGCTCCATCCCCGAGTTGATTCTTGCCCGCGAGGTCGGGGCCAAGCCCGAGGAGATCATGTTCACCTCGAACAATACCAGCCCCGAGGAATTCGCCTTTGCGGCCCAAGACGGCGGCTGCATCCTCAATCTCGACGATGTCAGCCTGATCGACAAGGTCCCCGAATTCCCCGAGTTGATCTGCTTCCGCTACAATCCCGGGCCGCGTCGTACCGGCAACGTCATCATCGGCCATCCCGAAGAGGCCAAATACGGCGTCACCCACGAGCAGGTGGTGGACGCCTACCGCCGCGCCCAGGCGCGGGGCGCCAAGCGCTTCGGGCTGCACACCATGGTCGCCTCCAACGAGTTGGACTACACCTACATGGTGGAGACCGCCCGCATGCTCCTGGAGATCTCGGCCCTGGTCGAGCAGGAACTCGGCATCCGTTTCGAATTCCTCAACATCGGCGGCGGTTTCGGCATTCCCTATAAACCCGAGCAGCAGCCTCTGGACCTTGCCGCCATGAGCCGGGAAATCACCGATCTCTTCGCCGCCTTCAATACCGAGCACGGCTATGCTCCGGCCATGGTCATGGAGAGCGGACGCTACATCACCGGCCCTCACGGTGCATTGGTGACGACCGCTATCAACCACAAAGACACCTACCGCAAATACATCGGCCTCGACGCCTGCATGTCGTCGCTGATGCGCCCGGCCCTCTACGGCTCCTACCACCACATCGACGTGATCGGCAAGGAAAACCAGCCGAAAAGCGAAATCTACGACGTGGTCGGCTCCCTCTGTGAAAACAACGACAAATTCGCTGTCCAGCGGGAACTGCCGGCCATCGTCGATGGGGACATCGTCGTCATTCACGACAGCGGCGCCCATGGTCACGCCATGGGCTTCCAGTACAACGGCCGACTGCGTCCGAAAGAACTGCTGCTGCACGTCGACGGCGGCGTCGAGCTGATCCGTCGCGCCGAGACATTGGAGGATTACTTCGCCACCTACAACTTCGCTCCCGATACCTTGGTTCCGAAAAAAGCGTAAGCGATTCCTTCGCGCCGCTGAAAAAAAGCCAAAGGCCGCCCACTAGAGCGGTCTTTGGCTTTTTTGTCTCCTGGGAGCGGTTTTTTGACAACGGACGTCAGCAATCGGAAGAATTCGAGGAAAAAATTGCCGTAGATTGATTGCCGTCGGCCAAGTGAAAATCGACCCCGGGGAAATTTGAGCGTTGGCGGCTCATTTTCCCCCATTTATGGCACACAGCTTGCTCGATAGGGCCGACATGGAATGTATTTCACGTCATTCCGTTTTTGGCGGTCACTGTCGCCAGGGGCGCTCCGGAAGCTTTCGGGTGTTGCCGGCGATGCGGAAAGGAATCTCAATGAGAGAAACGAATAGCCTCCTGAAACTGGTTTTGCCCTATGCGCTTCTGACAGCGGCGGCCTTGCTCCTGCTTTGGTGGTTCGATGCCGGGACGGGGATGCTCTGGTTGATTCTGGGGATGGCCTGTCTCTGGGGACTGGTCACCACCTGGCTCTTCCGGTCCCAGTCCGCGCGGGCACAGCGGCGGTGGCGGGAGATCGATGCCCAGATCGCTGAACTGACGGCCAAGACCTCGTCGCTTCTGGGCTTCATGTCCAAAGAATTCAACGACCAGTTCGAGATCGTCCGTAACGAAAATCGGCAGGTGCAGGGCTTGCTCGCCGATGCCATCGAGAAGCTGGTGGCCAGCTTCACCGGCATGGATGACCAATCCCGCCGTCAGTTTGAACTGGCGAATCAGCTCACCCGCCAGGGGGGTGGCAATTCTGCCGAAGGCCTCGATTTCGAAAGCCTTCGGCGGGATATCGAAGGGGTACTGCGCACTTTCGTCGATGCCGCCACCGAGAACAGCCGCGTCGCCAAGCGCCTGCTCGAAGAGATGACCGCCACCAGCACCCAGTTTCTCGGGGTTTTGACCATGCTTGACGAGGTCAAGAAGATCGCCGATCAGACCAACCTGCTGGCGATCAACGCTACCGTTGAAGCGGCCCGGGCCGGGCAGGCCGGCAAGGGTTTCGCGGTCGTCGCCGGCGAGGTGCGCAATCTTTCGGTTCATTCCAACAAGTTCAGCAACAAGATCGGCGATGAGGTCAGCGGTATCGCCCAGGCGCTCAACGCCGTGGAAAACACCATCGGCAAGATCGCCCGGCAAGAAGCCGAACTGGTGACGCAGACGGACAGTCGTGTCAAGGATTTGACCTCCAAGCTGCAATCCTTCAACGCGCAGGTGGAGCACTCAGCCGACGAAATCGGCCAGATTTCCACAGAAGTCAGCGCCGGGGTGCGCACCGCCGTGACCTCCCTGCAGTTCCAGGACATGTGCACGCAGATCATCGATCATGTGAGCAAGCGCATCGACGCCTTGGCAGAAATTCTCGACAGCCTCGCCCATTTGCCCCTGACGGCCCGGGATTTTGCCGATGCCGACGAGGCCCACTGTGAGGAACGCCTGCAACGCTTTGCCCGGCAGCTCGGCGAAGCCACTGCGCTGGTGGAACGGGCCCGGCACAACCCGGTTTCGCAAAGCAGTCTGGCTACCGGTGACATCGAACTTTTCTAAGAAGAAAACGCCTTATCAGCAACCCCGTAGACAAGGATAAAATTATGGCCAAAACGATTCTTGCCGCCGATGATTCCCGGTCGATTTTGCAGATGGTCTCCTTCACCCTCAAAGGCGCCGGTTATTCGGTGGTCGAAGCCGGTGACGGTCAGGCCGCCCTTGATCTGGCGAAAAAACAGCCTTTTGCCCTGGTCATCACCGACCTCAATATGCCGCGCATGGACGGCATCACCTTGATCCAGAACCTGCGCACCCTGCCCAGCTACAAGTTCACGCCGATTCTGATGCTCACCACCGAAGCCGGCGAGACCTTCAAGACCAAGGGCAAGGCCGCCGGTGCCACCGGCTGGCTGGTCAAGCCCTTCGATCCGGCCAAGCTGCTGGGCGTGGTCAAGAAGCTGATCGGCTGAAAGATCGAGCACGGTTTTTTCTTCCCGATAAATTCATGGATAGACAGGGGTCTCTATGCTCGAATGCACGCTCCTCCCGCCCTCCGATCAACGGCCGGCGACCTTGCGGGTCGCCGGCTCGGCCACGATCGCCTATGTCCAGCAGTTCAAAGAAGCTCTCGCCGAGGCAGTCAAGCAATATCCCGACCTTCATGTCGATTGCGCGGAGGTGACCGAAGCCGACTGCTCCTGCCTGCAGCTCTTGTGCAGCGCCCATCGCAGCTGCCAGACCCTGCGTCTGACGCCGGCGACGCACCAGGCGTTGACCGAAGTGATTGCGTCCGCGGGCTTTGAGCGCATGCAAGGCTGCTGTTTGGCCGATGACAAGAATAGCTGTATCTGGATTCGCCCGGACCAGCATTGATTGCTTCTGAAGGAGGGATTGCCGATGTCGAGCCAACATGAAGCCTTTCGTGAAGAGGCCTACGAACTGCTGACCGCCCTGGAAAGTTCGCTCCTCGAACTGGAAGAGAGCCCCGGCGATATGGAGATCGTCGGCGCGGTCTTTCGCGCGATGCACACCATCAAGGGTTCCGGGGCGATGTTCGGTTTCGACGACATCTCCTCCTTCACTCACGATGTCGAAACGGTCTACGATCTGGTGCGCAACGGCGAGCTGCAGGTGACGGGGGAACTGGTCAGCCTCTCCCTGGCCGCCCGTGACCAGATCAAGGCGATGCTCGACGCTACCTGCGGCGGCGAGCCCTGTGACAATGTCCGTACCGAGGAGCTGCGCGCCGCTTTTCGTGCCCTGATTCCGGCCAAGGAGCGCGCTCCCGTTACCGTCCCCGCTTCTGCAAAACCGCAAAAGCCGGTAGCCGCCCGCCAGCGAACCTATCGCATCCGCTTTCGTCCTCACCAGGCAATCTCCCAGACCGGCACCAATCCTCTCTGTCTGCTCAACGAACTGCGCGAGCTCGGCAAGTGTCAAGTCATCGCCCAGGTCGACGACATTCCCTCCCTGGACGCGATCGATCCGGAACAGACTTATGTTTTCTGGGATGTCGTGCTCACCACTGATCGGGATCTCGATGCCATCAAGGATGTCTTCATTTTCGTCGAGGACGAATCCAAGATTCGCATCGATCTCATCGACGACGAGGAACTGCTCGGCAGCGACAGCAGCTACAAAAAGCTCGGCGACATCCTCATCGAGCGCGGCGATCTCACCCCGGAGGCTTTGCAGGAGGTTCTGCGCCAGCAGAAGCGGGTCGGCGAGATGCTGGTCGAGGCCAAGGTGGTCAGCCCCGCGAAGGTGGCTTCGGCCCTGGCCGAACAGCAGCAGGTCAAGGAAGTTCGCAGCCAGCAGCAACAGAAACAGCAGGGCGGCGGGGATGCGGCGAGCATCCGTGTTCCCGCCGATCGTCTTGATCGTCTGGTCGACCTGGTCGGCGAGATGGTCACCATCCAGTCGCGCCTGTCGCAGACCGCCCTCGGCCGCGAGGATGCCGAACTGATCTCCATCGCCGAGGAGGTGGAGCGCCTCACCGCCGAGCTGCGGGACAACACCCTCAACATCCGCATGCTTCCCATCGGCACCACCTTCAGCAAATTCAAGCGCCTGGTGCGCGACCTGTCGCAGGAGCTGGGCAAGGAGATCGAGCTGACCACCGCCGGCGCCGACACCGAACTGGACAAGACGGTCATCGAAAAACTCAACGACCCCCTGGTCCACATCATTCGCAACAGCATCGACCACGGCATCGAGGCGCCGGAGAAACGCGAGGCGGCGGGGAAGAAACGCCAGGGTTCGATCCGCCTGGCGGCCATCCACTCCGGCGACAGCGTCATTATCGAGATCGTCGACGACGGCGCCGGGCTCAACGAAGAGGCGATCCGGCGCAAGGCGGTGGAAAAGGGCCTGATCGGCGAGCAGGAGCAGCTTTCCCGCCATGAACTCTTCCAGCTGATCTTCGCCGCCGGGTTCTCCACCGCCCAGAAGGTCACCGGCGTTTCCGGCCGTGGCGTCGGCATGGATGTGGTCAAGCGCGCCATCGAGTCGTTGCGCGGCTCCATCGACATCGACAGCGTCGCCGGTCAGGGCACCACCATCCGTGTGCGCATCCCCCTGACCCTGGCGATCATCGACAGCCTGCTGGTGGCCATCGGCGAGGACTGCTACGTCATCCCCTTGAGCATCGTCGAGGAGTGCATCGAGCTGACCCGCGCCGACGTCGCCGCCGCCCACGGCCGCAATCTGGTGCGGGTGCGGGACCGGTTGGTCCCCTACGTCCATCTGCGGGAAGAATTCGCCATCACGGAGAAGCCGCCGGTGATCGAGCAGGTCGTCGTCACTGCCGTCAACGGGCATCAGGTCGGTTTTGTCGTCGACCGGGTCATCGGCGAACACCAGACCGTCATCAAATCCCTCGGGCGCATGTACCGCGACGTCCAGGGCCTCTCCGGCGCGACCATCCTCGGCGACGGCAAGGTGGCGTTGATCCTCGATATCCCCCAACTCATCCAACGGGCCGAGCAGACGGCCTGACCGCCGATCTTCCCCACGCAACTCATCCCCTGCGCCGAAGGAGTTTTTACAGCTCTTTCGGCGTTTTTTGTTTTAGTCAAAATTCAGACCACTCCTACAAAATTTTGACAGGGCGTTTTTCCTGTCTGGGCTTGGCGGAGCCTTTTTCTTAGCGCTCTCGAACCGGACTGAATGTGTCTTTTTTGTTCATTAAGTAGACAAGGGCCGTGATAAATACTTTGGCACGAGATTTGCTGTAAATTAAGCGCCAACTAATTGTGCTTATTGTGAGGTAAAAAATCACAGATAGTAGACTTGGCGCGAAATTGTCCCTCAAAACAGGCATAAACAGAGGTTACTGGAGGTTTTAAGGCTCTTTAGGAAAGGAGATGCAGGCATGGCGGAAGCAGGAGGCAGCGATAATCACCAGTATTTGACCTTCAAACTCGACGAGGAGATCTTTGCCTTGGGGATCGACAAGGTGCGCGAGGTGCTTGATTACACCAGCGTCACCAAAGTGCCCCAGACCCCCGATTTCATGCGCGGGGTCATCAACCTGCGCGGCAGCGTGGTTCCGGTCGTTGACATGCGCCTCAAGTTTGGCATGGCGAAAACGGAGAAGACCGTCAACACCTGCATCATCATTGTCGAAATCAACCTCGAAGGGGAAACGACGGTCCTTGGCGCTCTGGCCGACTCGGTGCAGGAGGTGCTCGATCTGGAACCGCAGCAGATCGAACCGGCGCCGAAGATCGGCACGAAACTGCGTACCGAGTTCATTCGCGGCATGGGCAAGCGCGACGAGCAGTTCATCATCATTCTCGATATCGACAAGGTCTTTTCCAGCGAAGAATTGGCATCGGTGCAGGGAACGATTCCGGGAGTGTCTGCCCCGGCGTAAAAAACGTATCGATTTTAGGCGGTTGTAATTGGGTTTGATCTTCATACATATCAGGAGGACAGGATGAAACTTGGAGTCAAGATCGGTCTCGGGTTCGCCGCGCTGTTGGCCATTGCCGCCACCCTGGGGATTCTCGCCATCGTCAACATGAGCACGGTTCGAACCCAATCGACCATGCTGCAACAAGAGTACGTACCCGAGGTCGCTATCGCCAATCAACTGGAGCGCAGCTCTTTCCGCACCATGTACGCCATGCGCGGTTACGGTTTCACCGCGGAACAAGCTCTTCTCGATACGGCACAGGAAAATCTCAAGGCTCTGCATGAACGGTTGGAGAACGCCAAAAAGCTTGGCGACGCTTCCCCCAACCTGAAAGCCCTGCGCCCAGCGGTGGAAAAAGTGGAAAAAGTGGTCAACGACTACGAAAATCTAGTCGAGCAGACCATCACCATCAACGCCGCCATGGACGAAGAATGGGAGCAACTCGATGCGGCTGCTGGTCAATACATGGAAAACTGCAACTCTTTCCTGGCCGGTCAAAACCAGCGGATAGAAGATGAAATCAAAGCCAACATTGGTGAGGCCGGACTGGATGAGCGGCTGAAAAAAATCACCCTGGTTAACGAAATTATCGACCTCGGAAATGCCACCCGCATTGCCGCTTGGCGTTCGCAGGCGGAACGGGACCCGAAAGTAATCGAAAACGCCAACGGCAACTTCGATCTGATGAAGTCCAAATTCGGGATGTTGCGCGCAATTACTCGCCTCGAAGAGGACCTCAAGCGCATCGATGCGACCGAAGCTGCGGCAATGAACTATCAACAAGCGATGAACGAGTTTCTTGGTCTTTGGCTGAAAAACAACGAACTGGGCAGGCAGCGCGGCGAAGTCGGCGACCAGGTTGTCGCCGAAGCCCGTGAAGTTGCCGTGGCCGGCATGGACGGCACCACCCGCATCGCCGAAGGAGCGGTTTCCGCTTTGGCCACCGCCAGCACCGTCATGATTGTCGGCCTGCTTGTTGCCCTGGTCGTCGGCATCACGATCGCCATCTTCATTACCCGCGCCATCACCAAACCGATCTTCAAAGGTGTGAAATTCGCGGAAACAATCGCCGTCGGCGACCTGACTCAACGTCTCGATATCGACCAGAAAGACGAGATCGGCCAACTGGCCAATGCCCTCAACACCATGGTCGACAAGCTGAAAGACGTGGTCGCCAACGTCCAGACTGCCGCCGACAACGTCGCCTCGGGCAGTCAGGAGCTTTCCGCTTCCTCCGAGGAGATGAGCCAGGGTTCCACCGAGCAGGCTGCCGCCGCCGAAGAGGCGAGCAGCTCGATGGAGCAGATGGCGGCGAACATCCGCCAGAACGCCGACAACGCCATGCAGACCGAGAAGATCGCCATCAAGAGTGCCCAGGACGCCCAGGAAGGTGGCAAAGCGGTGGCCGAGACGGTCGGGGCGATGAAACAGATCGCCGAGAAGATCAACATCATCGAGGAGATCGCCCGGCAGACCAACCTGCTCGCCCTGAACGCCGCCATCGAAGCGGCGCGGGCCGGGGAGCACGGCAAGGGCTTCGCCGTCGTTGCTGCCGAGGTGCGCAAGCTGGCCGAGCGCAGCCAGAACGCCGCCGGTGAAATCGGCGAACTTTCCGGCAAGAGCGTCGACATCGCCGAGAAAGCCGGGGAAATGCTGAGCCGCATGGTGCCGGACATCCAGCGCACTGCCGAGCTGGTGCAGGAGATCGCCGCTGCCAGCAAGGAGCAGGACACCGGCGCCGAGCAGGTGAATCAAGCGATCCAGCAGCTCGACCAAGTCATCCAGCAGAACGCTTCCGCCTCCGAAGAGATGGCTTCGACCTCCGAGGAGCTTTCCAGCCAGGCCGAGCAGTTGCAGGATACCATCGGCTTCTTCAAGGTCGATGTGCGCTCCTCGGGCATCGTGCGTAAACCGGCCGCGACGAAGAAAAACAAGCCCGCGACGGCTGCCCGGGTGAGCGGTGGCAAGAGCCAGGCCGAGTCCGGTGGTCTGCTTCTCGACATGAACAGCGGACGGGACAAGCTGGACGACGATTTCGAGAAGTTCTGATATAGCGCTATTGCAATGAATCGTAGGGGCGCAGCATGCTGCGCCCCTACGGTCCAACCATCGAGGGACCATGAGCCTGCATCCCAAAGATTTTCAGCGCCTGAGCCGCTTCATTTATGAAGAGCTGGGCATCAAGATGCCGGCGAGCAAGACGACCATGCTCGAAGGGCGCCTGGCCAAGCGGCTGCGCGCCCTCAAACTCGACGGCTACGGCGCCTACTGCGACTATCTTTTCAGTGACCAGGGGCGGGAAAACGAGATGGTGCACCTGACCAATGCGGTGACCACCAACAAGACCGACTTCTTTCGCGAACCGAACCACTTTACCTACCTCACCCAGACCGCCATCCCCGAACTCCTGAAAATCGGCACCGCCGAACGCGGCAAGCTGAAAATCTGGAGCGCCGGTTGCTCCTCCGGCGAGGAACCCTACACCCTCGCCATGGTCCTGAGCGAATTCCGCGAGCAGCATCCCCAGCTGGGCCTGCGTCCGCAGATTCTCGCCACGGATATTTCCAACCGGGTGCTCGACATCGCCCGACGCGCCGTCTATCATCAGGATCGCATCACTCCAGTCCCGCCGGCGGCACGGCGGAAATATCTGCTCAAGAGCAAGGACCGGGACAATCCCATCGTCCGTATCGCTCCCGAACAGCGCACCATGGTCAGTTTCGGGCGGCTCAACTTCATGGACGAGGAGTTCGGTCTGCGCGAGTTGCAGGACGTCATCTTCTGCCGCAACGTCATCATCTATTTCGACCGGGAAACCCAGGAGCGGCTGGTGCGCAAGTTCTGCCGCCACCTGCTTCCCGGTGGCTACCTCTTTCTCGGCCATTCCGAATCGCTGCACGGCTGCGACGTGCCGGTGACGCAGGTGGCGCCGACGGTCTACCGGAAGCCCCGGTCATGACCCCCCTGGAGCAGTTGCCGAAAATCTATCTCAAACCGGGAGAGCTGACGATCAACGAGCACCCCGCCGAGGTCGCCACGGTTCTCGGTTCCTGCGTGGCGGTGACCCTCTACAGTCCCCGGCATATCGTCGGTGCCATCTGCCATGCCATGCTCCCCCAGGGGGGAAAAAGGGGGGGCTTCAAGTATGTCGACGGCGCCCTTTTTCATATGCTCGAATGTTTCGAACGGCTCGGTATTTCCCGGGACGAGATCGAGGCCAAACTCTTCGGCGGTTCCGATATGTTTCCGGTGCTGCATCCGACGAAAGTCAACACCGTGGGGCGACAGAACATCGCCATGGCCCAGCAGCTCTTGCAGGAAGAAGGCTTGGTTCCCCGGGTCGCGGACGTGGGGGGACGGCAGGGGCGCAAACTGATTTTTTATCCCCATACCGGGGAAGTTTTTCTCAAGCGCCTGAAGAAAACCTGGCGCGACGGCTGAGATCCGCCGCCGGGTCTGTGGAATGTCGATGGAGGAATGAACGGATGGCGAAAAAAATCAAGGTATTGATCGTCGACGACTCGGCGGTGGTGCGCCAGACCCTGGCCGATATCCTCAGCTCCGATCCCGAAATCGAGATCATGGCCACGGCCTCCGACCCCTTCGTCGCCGCGGAGCGGCTCAAGGAGGGGGTCCCCGACGTCATCACCCTCGACGTGGAAATGCCGCGCATGGACGGGCTGACCTTCCTGCGCAAGATCATGACCCAGCACCCGATCCCCGTCGTTATGTGTTCCAGCCTCACCGGCAAGGGCTCGGAATCGGCCCTCAAGGCCCTGGAATACGGGGCCGTCGAAATCATTGAGAAACCGGCCCTGGGCACCAAACAGTTCTTGCAGGAAGCCCAGGTGCGCATCTGCGATACGGTCAAGGCCGCCGCCAGTGTCCAGGTGCGCAAACTCGCCCCGGCGAGCTTGCGTGCCGAACCGAAACTGAGCGCCGACGCGGTGCTGGCCAAACCGACCGGCAAGGCGATGATCCAGACGACCGAAAAGGTGGTGGTGGTCGGTGCCTCCACCGGCGGTACCGAAGCCCTGCGCGTCTTTCTCGAAGGCCTGCCCGCCGATACCCCCGGCATCGTCATCGTTCAGCACATGCCCGAGAACTTCACCGCCGCCTTCGCCAGGCGCCTCGACGGCCTCTGTCGGGTCACGGTCAAGGAAGCCGCCGACGGCGACACGGTGGTGCGCGGGCGGGCGCTCATCGCCCCCGGCAACCGTCATACTCTGCTCAAGCGCAGCGGCGCCCGCTACTACGTGGAGGTCAAGGACGGCCCCCTCGTCTCCCGCCACCGTCCCTCGGTCGATGTCCTCTTTCGCAGCGCCGCCCGCTATGCCGGCAAAAACGCCGTTGCCGCCATCATGACCGGCATGGGGGACGACGGCGCCAAGGGGATGAAAGAGATGCGCGACGCCGGCGCCCGCACCATCGCCCAGGATGAAGCGAGCTGCGTCGTCTTCGGCATGCCCAAGGAAGCGATCAAGCTCGGCGGCGCCGAATTCGTCATGCCCCTGGAGAAGATCGCCGCCGAGATTCTGCGCCTCTCTTCCTGATTCCATTCCCCTTTCGTTCCTCCCGTTTCTTTTCCCGTTGACCGCTTTTTGCGCCACGCCTATCATGCGCGAACAGACGAGGCATTGCCTTCGGCCGGGCAGCTGGTACCTTTATGGAACTCCGGTTGCTTGTGCCGGAGGATCAGGGGTCGCAGACAGCTGAAGATCGCTTGATTCAGAGGGAGAGGAGAGCTCATGGAAATCGAGAAGGGCGCGGGAAAACTGGCCAAGACGCTGCGGGTGATGATTCTCGACAAGCCGGGGTATCTCGGCAAGCTGACTTCGGCCATCGGCATGCAGGGGAGCAGCATCGGCGACATTCGGCTGTTGCGCATGGGTCTGACCCACAACACCCGGGAAATGACCATCTATGTCGATAACGACGAGCAGATGGAGGAGATTCTCGACAACCTGGCCAAGGTCGAGGGGATCATCGTCGAGGATGTCATCGACCTGGTCCATCAGCTGCACGAAGGGGGGAAGATCGCCATGAAGGGGACGCGCCCCTTGAACACCATCGGCGACATCCGCAAGATTTACACCCCCGGCGTCGCCACCATCTGTCGCGATATCCAGAAACGCCCGGAGCTGGCCTACAAATACACGGCGATTCCCAACCAGGTGGCGATCGTCACCAACGGCACGGCGATTCTCGGTCTCGGCGATATCGGCGCGGTCGCGGGGATGCCGGTCATGGAAGGGAAGGCGGCGCTCTTCGACCGGCTGGTGGGGGTGAGCGGCATTCCCATCCTGATCGAGAGCAAGGATCCGGCGGTGATCATCGAGACAGTGAAGAACATCGCCCCGACCTTCGGCGCCATCAAGCTCGAAGACATCGCCGCCCCCGAATGTTTCGAGATCGAGGACGTGCTCGACCGCATCCTCGACATCCCGGTCATGCACGACGACCAGCACGGCACCGCCGTCGTCGTCCTCGCCGCGCTGCTCAACGCCACCAAGTTTTCCGGGTTGATGCTGGGCAAGTCGGCGATCGGCGTCATCGGTCTGGGCGCGGCGGGGATGGGGATTTCCAAGCTGCTCCTCTCCTACGGGGTGAAGAAGGTCATCGGCACCGACTTGCAGGAATCGGCCCGGGAGCGTTTGAATGCGGCCGGCGGCGAAGCCGGGACCTTGTTGGATGTCATGGCCGGGGCCAATGTCGTCATCGCCACCACCGGTTGCCCTGGTCTGATCAAGCCGGAGATGGTCAAGAAAGGGCAGGTGATTCTCGCCCTCTCCAATCCCAACCCGGAAATCACCCCCGAGGATGCTGCCGCCGCCGGCGCCGCCTTTGCCGCCGACGGCAAGAGCGTCAACAACGCCCTCGGTTTCCCCGGCATCTTCCGCGGCGCCCTCAACGTGCGCGCCCGGGTCATCAACAATAAGATGAAGATCGCCGCCGCCAAGGCCATCGCCGCCTGTGCCGAGGAAGGGGAGCTCGTCCCCTCCATCCTCAACGACGAAGTCCATCAGAAAGTCGCCGAAGCGGTGGAGCGGGCAGCCCTGGAGTCGGGGGTGATCAAGCCCTGGGAGTAAGGGATGTGAGGAGAGAAGGGTGAGGGGTGAGGAGAACAGGCTGAAGACTGAAGTCTCTCGCTCCTCATCCTTCGCCCTATTTCATCATTCCTCACTCATCATTTCTCCTCACGCCGTTCAGCCTTCAGCCTTCAGCCTTCAGCCTTCGGCCTTCAGCCTTCAGCCTTCAGCCTTCAGCCTTTCCTACTCCTCCCCTTCGATCTGAATCTTCCGTCCTCCCGTTTCTTTCTTGCCGAGGGGCATGCTGATCTCCAGGATGCCGTTCTTGCAGATCGCCTGGATTTTGTCGGCGTCGGCTCCTTCCGGGAGCATCAGCCGTCGACGGAAGCTGCCGAAGTGGGTTTCCCGCACCAGGTAGTCGTGATCCTTGGCCTCCCGGTTCGCCTTGCGCTCGCCGCTGACGGTCAGCATATTGCCGTCGACGCTGACATTGAGCTCTTCCCGTTTCACCCCGGGGACTTCCACCTCGACATAGAAGGTGTTGTCTTTTGTGTAGCTGTTGATGGCCGGGGTGCCCATCCCGAGGCCCTCGCCGGGTTCGCGGGTCAGACCGAAGGTGCGGCGGAACATTTCGTCCATTTCCCGGTGCAACTGGCTCAGTTCCTTGCTTAGATCCCGAAATGGATCCCAACGGCTGGGTAACATAGGCTCTCTCCTTTCCCGCTGATGGATCGTTTATTATACCTTTACGTTCTCCCGTCGCCCTGTCAACCCACGCCGTCGTGGAAATTCAATTTATGAATGCCCGTGATCGGTGCGGGGGAATTAAATTCTTGACACAAACGATAGAGTTAGATAAATGTTCTAGTAACAATTTTTTGGAGGGAAACTCTGATGAAATTTTCGACTAAAAGCCGTTACGGACTGCGTGCCCTGTTCGACATGGCCTACCATTCGGGAAATCTGCCGACGCAGATCAAGGATATCTCCCGGCGGCAGGACATCTCGCCCCGTTATCTGGAACAGATTTTTCAGGATCTGAAGAAGGCCGGACTGATCAAGAGCCGACGTGGGCCGCAGGGGGGGTACATGCTCGCCCGCAAGCCCGAGGAGATCACCGTTCGCCAGATTCTCCTCGCCGCCGAGGGCGATCTGACCCTGGTTCTCTGCGCCCGGGAGGATTGCGAGGAAAACAAAGGGAAGGGCAAGTGCGATTTCGACAGTCGCTGCGTCACTCAGCAGGTCTGGGCCGAGGCGACCCGGCAGCTCTCCGCTTATTTCGATTCGGTGTCCCTTAAGGATCTCTGCGAGCAGGGCAAGACCATGGGGTTGGAGAAGGAACTCGATCACCGCTTTATGTATTACATCTGACCGCAGCACGGAGGATTTCATGCCGGCAACCACAAGTACCAGCCCCTTGGGGCAGATCGGCCAAACCCCCCTGGTCCAAATCACCCGCCTTGGCGACGGGAGCGGGGCCGCCGTTTGGGGGAAACTCGAATCGATGAATCCCGGCGGCAGCGTCAAGGATCGTATCGCCCTGGCCATGATCGAGGCGGCCGAGCAGCAAGGGCTACTCAAACCCGGCGCGACCGTGGTCGAGCCGACCAGCGGCAACACCGGCATCGGTCTCTCCCTGGTCTGCGCCCTCAAGGGCTACAAGCTGATCCTGACCATGCCTGACACCATGAGCCAGGAGCGGCGGCGACTGCTCGGGGCATACGGTGCCGAGCTCGTTCTGACCCCCGGCGCCCAGGGGATGCGCGGCGCTATCGACGCCGCCGAGGAACTCGCCCGGGCGAAGAAGGGCTACATGCCGCAGCAGTTCAAAAATCCCGCCAACCCCCTCGTTCACGAACGGACGACCGGACCGGAGATCCTCGCTGCCCTCGACGGTGCGGTTGACGCCTTCGTCGCCGGGGTCGGCACCGGCGGCACCATCACCGGCGTTGGGCGGGCGCTCAAGGCGCGCAATCCCCAGGTGCACATCGCGGCGGTGGAACCGGCCGATTCGGCCGTTCTTTCCGGCGGTGATCCGGGTCTGCACAAGATCCAGGGGATCGGTGCCGGCTTTGTCCCCGATGTTCTCGATACCGCCATTTACCAGGAGGTAATCCGCGTCGGCAACGACGACGCCATCGCCACCGCCCGCAAGCTGGCCCGGGTCGAAGGGCTTTTTGTCGGCATTTCCGCCGGCGCCAACGTCTTCGCCGCCCTACAAGTGGCCCGTAGGCTCAAGCCCGGCCAGAATGTCGTGACCATCCTCTGCGATACCGGCGAGCGCTATCTGTCGACGGGGATTTACGACTGAGGCGTGAGGGACGAGGAATGAGGAATGAGGAATGAGGAATGAGGAATGAGGCGTCTTCAGTCTTCAGCCTGCAGCAATTAAAGGATCGCATGTCGGATCTGGATGCTAAATATCTGCGTTTGCAGGAGTTGTTGCGCGGTCTGGGCTCGGTGCTGATCGCTTTTTCCGGTGGCGTCGATTCGACCTTGCTGCTGCGCGTGGCGGTGGAGGTTCTTGGCGCCGAGAAGGTGCTGGCGTTGACCGCGACCTCGCCGACCTATCCCCGCTACGAGTTCGAGGAGAGTTGCGCCTTGGCCGCGACCTTCGGGGTGCGACAGTTGGTGGTTGAAAGCGACGAGCTGCAGATCCCCGGTTTCGCCGAGAACGACCGGAGCCGCTGCTACCATTGCAAGAAAGAACTCTTTTCCCTCTGCCGCGCCAAGGCCTTGGAACTCGGTTTCGCCGAGATTCTTGACGGGTCGAATCTGGATGATCTCGGCGATTTCCGCCCCGGGCGTCAGGCCGCCGACGAGTTGCGGGTACGCTCGCCCCTGCTCGAAGCTGGGCTCGGCAAGGAAGAAATCCGTGAGCTCAGCCGTCGCTTCGGCTTGCCCACCGCCGAAAAACAGCCCTTCGCCTGCCTCGCATCCCGCTTTCCCTACGGCACGGAAATCACCGCCGAGCGGCTGGCCCAGGTGGAGCGCTGCGAGGATTTCCTGCGGCAGCGGGGGTTTCGCAACTATCGGGTGCGCTATCATGGCGATATCGCCCGCATCGAGGTCGCGCCGGAAGAGTTGGCCCGCTTTGGCGACGACACCCTGCGGGCCGAGGTGGTGGCCGCATTCAAGGCTGCCGGGTTCACCTACGTCGCCCTCGATTTGCAGGGGTATCGCAGCGGCAGCATGAACGAGGTCGCCGCCTGAACGGCTGATGAAAAACGCCCATCTGCGGCGTTGCCCTCGTCCTCGTCGCTACGACGTACCTGGCCGGTACGCCTCGCTCCTCGAACTTCGGGCGCCTTGCACCTGGGCATTTTTGATCAGCCTTAAGAAGGTCGGTATTTTTAGCGACCGGTCCGGCCTTCATCATCCAAGGAGGGATCCGATGCAACGCACCAGCGCCCTGATCGCCGTCTGCTTCTGTGCCGGGCTGCTCGCCGCCCTCGGCAACAGCATCGCTGCCTGGCTCGGCGGCCTCTGGGGGATTACCGCCCTCTTCGGGGTCGACATGGCTCCCGAGTTCACCCGCGCCTGGCTCTATCCCCGTCTGGTCTGGGGCGGCCTCTGGGGGCTGCCCTATTTCTTCGTCATCCGCTACCTGCACCTGCGGCGGCGCTGGGTGCGCAAGGGGCTGTGGCTGAGCCTCCTCCCTACCCTCGCCCAACTCCTTTTCTTCTTTCCCCGCTTCACCGAAGCCGGCTGGTTCGGTCTCGGCCTCGGCGCCGCCACCCCGCTCTTCGTCATCCTCTACAACTTGGTCTGGGGATTTTTCCTCGGCGTCTTCGCCCGGCTGCTTTGGGGACGCGGATGAGGTCATTTTCCCCTTTCCGCTTCTTTTGGATCCTCCTTTTTCCCCTGCTGCTCCTGCTCTTTTTCGGCTGCGCCGATGCCGGGCAGGGGGAAGTCGGCGGCCGCGTGAGCTGGGTCCATGACGGTGACACCCTCAAGGTCGACGGCATCGGCACCGTGCGGATGATCGGCGTCGATGTGCCGGAGACGGCCGCTTCCGAGCGCGACCGGTATCTGCGCCGGCAAGGCGTCTCCAGTCCGATCCAGCGGCAAACGGCGAAAAAGGCCCTGCATTTCGTCATCGACGAAGCCAAGGGGAAGACCGTACGCCTGCGCTTCGACGGCGACCGCCAGGACCGCCACGGCCGCACCCTCGCCTACGTCATCCTCCCCGACGGCCGCAACCTCAACCGATTGCTCCTCGAAGAGGGGCTGGCCGCCGTCTACCGGCGCTTCGATTTTCAGCTAAAGAAAGAGTTTCTGGCCGCCGAAAAAGAGGCACGGGACGCAGGCCGGGGGATGTGGAAAAAATAGCCGCCCAGCCCCGAAAATCCCCCTTTCCCGCCCGTTCGTTTCCGCTTTTTCCTGCCGCAAACGTCGCGAAAAAAAACTAAAGTTTTCCCTCGGCGCCGCCGATAAGACAGGCAAGAAGAGAACCTTTCGGGTCTTCGTCTGTGCCCGGTCAAGCCCCAAACAGACCTCCATGAATGAAAAAGGTGACCGTCATGACAGAGAAAATCAACTTCGGCAAAGGAATCGGACCGATTGGCGCGCCGAGCGTGCCGCGCAAGGCCGAAACGGCCAAGTCCGAGGCCGGCAAGGGCGCGACGGATCGGGTCGCTTTTTCGTCCGTGTTGCAGGAAGTCGGTAAAGCCAAGGAGGCCGGCGCCATGCAGAGCCCGGAACGTGCCCAGAAAATCGCGGCGCTCAAAAGCCAGATCGCCAACGGTTCCTATCGGCCCGACCTGGAGAAGGTCGCCGAAAGCCTGCTCAAGTTCATCGGCAAGGAGGGCTGATCATGGCCGCCGACGGTGTTCGGGCCGACCTGGAACGGCTGCACGAGCTGCTGCTGCGGGAGCGGGAATGCGCCAAGACCCTCGCTGTCGACGAGCTGATGGCCGTCACCGAGGAGAAGGAGGCCCTGCTGCAACGGTTGCGCCCGGTCAACAATGCGAGCCCCGAGGTTCGCGCCCTGGCCGAAGTCATCCAGAAAGAGAACCGGCGCAACGCCTATCTCTTCTGGGCAACCCTCAAGTTTATCCGTGAAAGTGTGGGTTTCTTTAACCGGCAGGTGGCGCAGCCCGCCTCTTACGGTTCCGCCGGCGGGCTGGTGCAACAGACCGGCAGCGGCATGTTTCTGACGGGGAAGGTGTAGTATGAGTGGCCTCATCAACGCTCTGAATATCGGCAAAAGCAGTCTGCTCGACGGTCAGCGCGCGATCGAGGTCGTCGGCAACAACATCTCCAACGTCAATACCGAAGGGTATTCGCGTCAGGTTCCGGTCTTTACCGACTTCCCCACCCTGAATATGAACGGCTTCATGGTCGGGCGGGGGTCGAAGATCGACGTCCTCGATCGCGAGTACAACAATTTTCTTGCCAAGATGATGCAGGAAAAAAGCTCCGCCCTGGGGGAAGAGGATGCCAAGTCCACCCCGCTGGATGAAATGGAGCGCATCATCAGCATCTCCGAAAACGGCCTCTCCGGCTCCATCGACAACTTTTTCGGTTCCTGGCAGGATCTCACCGGCGATCCCGGCAGCCGCGTCAATCGTGACCTGGTGCTGCAATCGGGCGAGCGTCTGGCGCAGGATTTCCAGGCGACGGTCTCCGAACTGGCCAAGCTCTCGGAAAGCATGAACACCATGCTGCAATCCCGGGTCGACGATCTCAACCTCAGCATCAACGAGGTCGCCAGCCTCAACCTGCGCATCTCCACCATCGAATCGACCGGCCAACCGGCCCTCGCCGACCGGGACAAGCGCGACCTGCTGCTGCAGAAGATTACCTCGCTGGTCGGCGGCACCAATACCGAGAACGCCGCCGGCATGGCCTCGATCTTTCTGCCCAACGGCCTGCCTCTGGTTTCCGACGCCACGGTCATGCCGGTGCTCACCGAGCGGGTCGGCGACACCTTGCAGATCAGCCTCGACCTCGGCAGCCACAAATACGAGCTCAACACCGAGCGGGTCGGCGGCGAAATGCGCGGCCTGATGTATCTGCGGGATGAATTCATCCCCGAGAAAGTCGCCGATCTCGACAAACTCGCCAACGGCATCATCACCGAGGTCAACGCCCTGCATCGCGCCGGAACCGGCCTCGACGGCATCACCGGTCGCGATTTCTTCGCCCCCCTGGGCGAAGAAGCGGGCGCCGCCGCCATGATCCGCATGAACCTGGGCAACTACCGGGAAGTCGCCGCCGGCGACTCCAACGCCCCCGGCGACAACACCAACGCCCTGCGCCTCAGCGCCCTCGGCACCGCCCGGGTGATGGACGGCAGCGAAACCTTCGTCGGTTACTACGCCCGCATCGCCGGCGACGTCGGTGTCGAAGCGAGTCGCAACAAGCTGGCACTGGCCGGCAATCGCGACGCCCTGACCCAGGTCGCCAATCTGCGGGACAACACCGTCGGGGTTTCCCTTGAAGAAGAGATGATTTCCCTGATCAAATTCCAGAAGAGTTTCGAAGCTTCGGCCAAATACCTCAGCACCGTCGACGAGGTGATGAGTCAGCTTCTGGCCATCCGGGGGTAGCGTATGAAAGCGAGCAACTCGACCACCTATCGCTCGATGATGCTGTTTCTCAACAGCACCACCTCCAAACTGCAGGATCTCCAGGTCGCCACCGCCACCGGGCGCAAGATGAATGCCGCCTCCGACAACCCCGCCGGGGTGTCGCCGGTGCTGCTCACCCGCTCGCGGATGATGTCCGCCGAGAATCATTACGAAAACAACCTCGCCGCCATCGACCGCCTCAGGGCCCAGGACACCCAGATGGCGCAGGGCGAAAACCTCATCAACCGCGCCATCGAACTGACCGTTTCCGCCGGCAACGGTACTTACAGCAGCTACGAGCTCGAAGTTCTGGCAAGCGAGATCGGCGACCTGCGCGACTCCATGGTGAGCCTCGCCAACGGGCAGATGGACGGCAAATATTTCTTTGCCGGGTTCAACGATTTGACACCCCCCTTTGTCGAAAATCCGGCCCATGCTCTCGATCCGACCCAGCCGCCCATGCTTTATCAGGGGGATCAGGGGCGCAAACAGCTGGAAATTTCCCCGAGCGAGACCGAAACGATCAACTTCACCGGCAGCGCCGTCTTTCTCGGCGATGAAGACGGCGACGGCGTCACCGATCCCGGCCGGGTCGATATTTTCGCAGTCATGACCGGCATCGAGGAAGCCCTGCGCAACAACGATTCCTCAGCCGCCACGGCGCAGCTCGGCGATCTCAACGTCGCCCTCGAGCAGATCAGTATCAACCGCAGCCAGATGGGGGTGGTCGCCAACCGCATCGATCGCGCCAACGAAAATATCCAGGACATGGAACTCGACCTCGAAGAGGTGCTGTCCCGCTATCAGGACGCCGATCTCATCGAATCGATCACCGAAATGATGCAACAGGAACAAGCCTTGCAAGCAGCGATGGATGTGACGGGACGACTCAGCAAATTGTCGATCCTCGATTATCTGCGCTAAAAATAAATTACACGCCAGGGAGGGCCAGATGCTGGTATTGACACGGAAGGTCGGCGAGGGTATTCGCATCGGCGACGACATTACCATCACCGTCGTCGAGATGAAGGGGGGCGGCATCCGTCTCGGGATCATGGCGCCGTCGACGGTGAAAATTCACCGTCAGGAAGTCTACGATCGCATCCTCGAAGAGAACAAGGAAGCCACCCAGTGGGTCATCGCCGATCTGGACAGCCTGAGCGCCGGCCTGCCCACTCTCAAGGAGGTCAAATGAAGGTCATCAATACCCGTTTCGGGCAGGTGGAATACGATCCGGCCAAAACCCTGCACTTCCCCAGCGGCCTGATCGGCTTCGAGAACCTGCGCGAGTTCATCGTCATGCCCAACATCAAGCGCGGGCCCCTCTTCTGGATCCAGAGCGTCGAAGACCCGGAGATCGCCTTCGTTCTCACCGATCCCACCAACTTCTTCGTCGACTACCGGGTCGCCCCCGACGACAACGAGAAAGAGAAGCTGGGAATGCAGGACGGCGACGACTGTCACGCCCTGGTCGTCGTCACCGTCAACTCGGGCAGCGACTTCACCTTCAACCTGCTCGCGCCGATCCTCTACGCCCCGGGTCCCAACCGCGCCATCCAGGTGGTGCTGGAACAGAGCAACTACTCGACCAAAATGCCCCTGCCCAAGGTGTAAAGGGCGTGGCGCCAACGGAACGGATCGAAAGGCCATCTCGCGAAGGACGCGGAGTGGCCTTTTTTTTATGGATCGGCAGGCAAAATCGCCGGTGTCGGAATTTTGGCCGGGGCTTTGCAGGTATAGCTTTCAGGAAAAGAAAATTCGTTATTCATCTTCCCCGTGTCAATAGTTTGACATAAGCTAGGCGAGGGAATCCGGATTCTGGGAGGTCGCGGGTGGAAAGTTCGGTTCAGAATGATTTAGGGCCTTTTCGCATCAACCGCTTCGGCGACCGCTACCTGATCAACGTCAACCGCGAGCGCTTCGACAAACTCGGCGCCGAGGTGGTTTTCGATCAGCGGTTCGGAAAAAGCCTGTTTAATCGGGACACCTTCTATATCATTGTCGGAACGGATTCCGGTTTGCTGCCCCAATATGTTGCACACAAGGGGCCTCCCGAGGGGAGTCGCTACCTCTTTGTCGAACTCCCCGAAATTCTCGAGCGGATTGATCGTGAGTCGATCGAGCGGATCGATTACGCAACCCCGGAACAATGCCTGGAGTCGGCCAAGTCGCTCAACCTGAACGAATATATTTTTATCGACAAGGTAGAAATTATTTACTGTTGCGCCGCCGAGGACATCTTTTGGGAGGCCTATCGGGATGCGGCAAAAACTCTAAGGCAAACCGTCAACCGCTATCTCTGGGAGGTTAAATCCTCCCTTGGCTTCGAGGTCTTCATTCGGCGACAGTTGGAAAATCTCGGTGAAAACCGGGTTTCGGCCAACATCCTGACGGGTTTGTTCGAGGGGAAGACGGCGGTGCTGCTGGCCGGTGGCCCCTCCTTGGATGACATCTTCCCCTGGCTCCTGGCCCACCGCGACCAGGTTGTCGTTATCGCGGTGTCCAGGGTGTCGCGGTGGTTGCTTGAAGTCGGGATCACTCCGGATCTCCTTGTTTCCGTCGATCCCAACCCCTCCAATTTCGATGTCAGCAACGAGATGCTTCAGTTTTCGAAAACCTCGCTGCTGGTTAACAGTTATCATGTCTGTCCCTACGTGTTGGGACAATGGGGCGGGAAGAGTGTTTTTTGGGGCAATGCCTTTCCCTGGAATTCTCCCCTGAACGCCAATACTTCAATTACCATGGGGCCGACGGTGACCAACATGGCTCTCGACACCGCCGTGGAAATGGGATTTTCCCAGATCGTTCTGGCCGGCGTGGACCTCTGCTACAGCCGGGAGGGGTATACCCATGCACAGGCCTCCCGGGAACATGCCATCGGAGCCTGTTTCATGAACACCGATGTGCAGGTGGAAACCTATGGCGGCTGGCGGGCCTATACCCATCCCGCTTATGCCATGGCGGTTGGCGAGCTTGACGGGCAGGCGCAACGGGCTCTTCAGAGAGGATGCAGGATTTTCAACCCGGCGCCCGGAGCGGCCCGGATGAGCCATGTCCTGCACGTCGACCTGGACCATCTGCTGCTTGAACCCATTGGAGAAGCCGCTCGCGATAGGATTTCCCGGGTTTTGCCTCCGGATACGACGGTTTCCCGCCGTGAGCATTACAAACGGGTTCTCGCCGAACTAGAGCGCGCCGAAACCGCCCTGACCCGGATCCGGGAGCTGTCGGTGTCGGCCCTTGAGGCCAACGCGCGACTTTTTAATGCCGGCGGAAAGATGAATTTTAAATACCGGCACCGGCTTGAGAAAATTGAAAATTCCCTGGCCGGTGAGCATGGTCATTTTTCATCGTTGGTGAAACTTTTCGGGATCCCCAGTTTTATCAAGGTGTCCCACCCCGATTCCGAGAAGCGGATGAAAAAGGTCGAACTGGAAAACCTGGGTCAAATTTATTACCAGGCCTATCGGGATAGTAGTGAGCGCTTGTTGCTTTTGCTTGGGGAAGCGCGGTGCCGAATCGAGGCGCGTCTTGAGGAAGAGCAGCCCGTTCCCGATATCCATCGGCTTGCGCGGCAATGGCGACAGGATGCCCAGCCCGGGCGCGCCTTGGTCTGGCGTGAACGGCATGGGGACAAGCTCGATGCTGTTGGCGATGAGGGCGAGAACTTGTTGAAAGATATCGAGGTCCAGTTCGATTGGTTGCTGAAGAGGGGTTACATCGGATTTACGGGGTACGGGGAAGTCGAGGCGAAATATCATGACTATTTTCTTTCCGGCGCCTTGCACCGGTTGATGGCCGTCTATCAAAAAAAAGACCGGGCCGAACTGGAACAAATGACCGAGGCCCTTGCCGCGAATTCTTCAGCCAAGGCCAAGCCCCTGCTTTCTCTGGCCCGGGGCTATCTCGCGGAATTGGATGACCGGAGCGAGGAATCTCTCGATCATTATCAGGAGGCTCTCGACGCGGAAGATGAACATCTTCAGGAAGAGGCCTTGCGGTCAATTGCCTCTCTCTGCCTAAAGACCGGTGCGACGGAAGACGCGTTGTTGGCGTTGGAACATCTATCCGGGCGCTCTCCCGTTTATCTGCTGATGTATGGCGATACCCTTAAGGTCCTAGGGCGGGTGGAAGAGGCCCTTGAGGTCTATGCGGAGTATCTGGAACAGGTTCCTGAAGATTATGCCGCCATGCTCAACCTCGGGTGCTATTATCGGGAGATGGGGATTGCCGAGGGGGCCCGCTTGATGTTTGAACATGTTCTGGACGCGGTACCAGAACATCGGGTTGCGCGAATGTTGTTGGAGGAGATGGGCTGAAACGCTTGAGGCTGATCTTTAGCGTTCACAATAACGACAGCGAGGAAAACGACCATGCTCAACGGAAAGTCAATTCTGATAACGGGTGGAACCGGGTCATTTGGTCGGAAGTTTACGGAGACCGTTCTGCGTGAGTTTCCACGGGTGAATCGTCTGGTGATTTTTTCCCGCGACGAAATGAAGCAGTTCGAGATGGAGCAGGACTTTCCTCGGAACAAGTATCCGCAGATTCGTTATTTCATCGGCGATGTGCGTGACACGCAGCGTATTCATCGCGCAATCGAAGGCATCGATATCGTCATTCACGCCGCCGCCCTCAAGCAGGTTCCGGCGGCGGAATACAACCCCTTCGAATGCATTAAAACCAATGTGTTGGGGGCGCAGAACGTCATTGATGCCTGTCTCGACGCCGATGTTAAGCAGGTGGTGGCTCTCAGTACCGATAAGGCTGCGGCTCCCATCAACCTGTACGGGGCTACCAAGCTTTGTTCGGACAAGTTGTTTGTGGCGGCCAACAATTTCAAGGGTAAGCGCGACATAAAATTTTCCGTGGTGCGCTACGGCAACGTCATGGGCAGTCGCGGCAGCGTCATTCCTTTTTTCTTGAAAAAGAAAAGGGAAGGGGTGCTGCCGATCACGGACGAGCGGATGACTCGGTTTAACATTACCCTGGAAGATGGGGTTCGCTTGGTACTCAAGGCGCTTGAAGTTATGTGGGGAGGGGAGATCTTCGTCCCCAAAATTCCCAGCTATCGGATTATGGATGTGGCCAAGGCCGTAGACTCGGGCTGCCGTATCGAAATCGTCGGTATTCGTCCCGGCGAGAAACTGCACGAGGAGATGATCACTGCCACCGACGCCCTGAACACCATCGAGTTCAAGGATTACTACGTTATTCTACCGTCCATGCAGTTGTGGAACACCGAACGATGGAAGACTCAGTGCGAAGGCCGTCCCTGCCCCGAAGGCTTTGCCTACAACAGCGGCACGAACACTGAATGGCTGAGTGTTGAGCAGTTGCGGGAGCTGATCTATGCCCACCTCAACCCGGACATCAACCGCCGCAAGGACGACTTCGCATGAGTAGTCTCCCGATTCCCTATGGTCGCCAGAGCATCGGTGTCGCCGACATCCAGGCCGTCGTGGATGTGCTCAAATCCGATTGGCTCACCCAAGGTCCGACGGGAGAGCGCTTCGAACGGACCGTCGCCGACTATTGTGGCGCCGCCCACGCGGTTGCCGTGAACAGCGCCACCTCCGCCCTGCATATCGCCTGCCTCGCCGCCGGGCTCGGCCCCGGCGACATCCTCTGGACCTCCCCTAACACCTTCGTCGCCTCCGCCAATTGCGGCCTCTATTGCGGTGCCTCGGTGGACTTCGTCGACATCGATCCCCGTACCTACAACATGAGCGTCGAGCGCCTGGAAGAGAAACTGGCGTGTGCCTCGCGGCAAGGGTTGCTGCCGAAGGTCGTGATTCCGGTCCATTTCGCGGGGCAATCGTGCGACATGAAAGCTATCGCCCGTCTCGCCGAACGGTATGGGTTCACCGTCATCGAGGATGCTTCCCACGCCATTGGTGGACGGTACAAGAATGAACCGGTCGGCAACTGCCGGCATTCCGCCATGACGGTGTTCAGCTTTCATCCCGTCAAGATCATCACCACCGGCGAAGGGGGGATGGTGCTGACCAACAGCTCGGAACTGCACGAGAATTTGGTGCGTCTGCGCAGCCACGGCATCACCCGTGATCCGGCGCTCATGACGGGAGAATCCCACGGTCCCTGGTACTATGAACAGATCGAACTGGGATTCAACTATCGGATGACTGATATCCAGGCGGCTCTCGGGGTAAGCCAGATGGCGCGGTTGTCCGAATTTGTCGAGCGGCGAGACCATTTGGCGAAACGCTACGACGCTGCGCTGATTGATTTACCCCTCACCTGCCCCTGGCAGCATCCGGATACTTACTCTGCATTTCATCTTTACGTCATTCGCCTTGATCTTGGTCGAATTGGCAAGAGTCATCGCGAAGTTTTCGAGGGACTCCGTTCCCAGGGGATTCTGGTGAACCTGCATTACATCCCGGTACATATCCAGCCCTATTATCGGGCCTTGGGCTTCACTGGCGGCGATTTTCCCGAGGCAGAACGCTACTATCGGGACGCGATCACCCTGCCCCTCTACGCCGGTCTGTCGGAAGCCGACCAGACGCGCGTAATTGAAACCTTGCGCTCGGTAGTCGGGAAGTGACTAGAGCTGATACTGAGATTAATAAAAACCGAGGTTCCCATGCCAGTACCCACACCCAAGGATTTGCTCAAAGCCTATCGTCAGGGTTGTAATATCACGGAACTGTTGCGCGAGGCACAAGGCCGCACACAGAATAGTGAAGAAATCATCGAGGTGGCTTACGATCTCCAGGCCGGCGGTTACATCGCCGCCATGGAGAATCCTGAAATGGCACGCCACAAGGGCGAGTACACCGCTGCGATTGCCCGCGAGATCCTCCGGCTCACCACCCCGACCTCGCTGCTTGAGGCCGGAGTGGGAGAGGCTACCACGCTTTCCGGAGTGCTTGGTGTCTTAGCCATGGACTCTTCTCAGGCCTACGGCTTCGATATCTCTTGGTCGCGCCTTGCGGTTGCTCGCCAATGGCTTACCGATGAGAAATTTCCTCAAGTTAGGCTCTGTACCGGTAGTTTGCTGCAGATTCCTTTCGCCGACAACAGTATTGATGTGGTTTATACCTCACACGCTATTGAGCCGAATGCCGGCCAGGAACAGCAGATTCTGCGCGAACTCTACCGGGTGACCCGTCAATGGCTGGTGCTTTTGGAGCCTGGCTATGAACTGGCTGGCGATGAAGCTCGGCGGCGCATGGAACGCTTCGGCTACTGTCGTGGGCTTGCTGAGTCTTGTCGGGTTCTCGGGTATGATGTGGTCAGACATGAGTTGTTTCCCCTGACCGCCAACCCCCTCAACCCTACGGCCATAACTGTGATCCGCAAGGATGAACCTCGAGAGCGTCCAACTCATGTATTGGCCTGTCCCCGGTTCAAGACCCCTCTCCAAGAGTTGGGGGGGATGCTGTTCAGCCCGGAGGCGTTGGCTGTCTATCCGGTGCTGTGTGGAATCCCCTGCCTACGGCCTGAGTCAGCTATTCTCGCCAGTCTCTATCCGGATTTTTTTCAAGGTTTGTAAGGGGAAGGCAATGAACACCACGACTATCTCCGTCCGAGGGAGTGGCAAGTACGCACCTCGAAGGAATCCCCCCCCTCTTTTCGTCGCCGAAGTCTCCAGCAATCACCACCGCGACCTGGAGCGCTGCTTTCGCTTCATCGACGCGGCGGCGGCTGTGGGTTGCGGTGCCGTCAAGTTCCAGTTATTCAGGATCGAGGAGCTATTCGCGCCGGAGGTTCTGGCCAAAAGCCCAATGCACCGGGCACGAAAAGACTGGGAGCTTCCCGTGGAATTCCTCCCGCGACTGGCGGCTCGGTGCCGGGAGCGGAAAATCCAATTCTCCTGCACCCCTTTCTATCTGGATGCAGTCGAAGAACTTCTCCCTCATGTCGATTTCTACAAGATCGCTTCCTACGAACTCCTCTGGACCGACCTCTTGAACGCCTGCGCCCGTACCGGCAAGCCGCTGGTCCTGTCCACGGGCATGGCCACTCTAGAGGAAATTCAGGGGGCCGTGGAAACGGTGCGAGCTGCCGGCTGTGCCGATCTGACTCTGCTGCACTGCGTCTCCGGTTATCCCGCGCCGGTCGAGCAATGCAACCTGGCCGCCATCCGGACCCTGGCCCAGCGTTTTTCCTGCTCCGTGGGTTGGTCAGATCATAGTGTCTCGCCCGCAGTCATCTATCGGGTCGTGCATCGCTGGGATGCAGGAATGGTTGAATTTCATTTGGATCTGGAGGGGGAAGGGGACGAATTCAAGACCGGTCATTGCTGGTTGCCGGAGCAGATTGAACACGTCATCAAAATGACCGAGGCCGGGTTCGCCGCCGATGGCAGCGGCGATAAGACGCCCGCCGCCGCCGAACTTCCCGATCGGGAATGGCGAGCGGACCCATCGGACGGGTTACGGCCGCTCAAGCATATACGGGAGAGTTGGCATGGCTAAGCCAAGGGTAGCCGCCATCATCCAGGCTCGCATGGGCTCCACCCGCCTACCGGGCAAGGTGCTCATGCCCCTGGCGGGTAAACCGGTGCTCTGGCACATCGTTCACCGTTTGCGCAAGTGTCGCATGGTGGATGTGGTTGCCATAGCTACGTCCGACAAGCTTTGCGACGATCCCCTCGTTGAATTTGCCCGCGACGAAGGAGTCGAACTGATTCGAGGCCCCGAGGATAATGTACTGCAGCGCTACGCCTTGGCAGCAGAAAAACTCGATCCGGATTACATAGTTCGCGTCACCGGTGATGCACCTTTAATTGACCCTGAAACAATTGATTTACTGGTCCGGGAAATGATCAGCCAAAATGCCGATTACTGCCTTGGAGAGTCGCAACGGCCGACTATCCATGAGGGGTTTGATCCGTTCTCGCGACGAGCACTCGACAAGCTATTGCGGGATGTATCTGACGATCCTGTGGCTCGTGAACATGTTACGGCGTATTTCAAGTCTCATCCTGATTTTATCAAAATCGCACGAGTACCGCTCCCAAAAGGATTTGAAATAGAGGGCGTTCGCACTTCAGTCGATACACCTGCTGATTTGGAATTTCTTGAAATTCTCTATCAGAGACTTCGGTTCGCCCCTGGAGAGCTAGAACTCCGCCAAGCCGTCAAACTTCTCCAACAAGAACCGAAGCTGAAAGAGATCAATTGCCACGTTCGCCAAAAAAATGCCACTGACCAATCCCGTTTTATCATTATCAGATGCGACGGCGATAGTCAGATTGGGTTAGGGCATGTAACGCGTTGCCTCGTACTAGCCCATGAGCTGCGGAATCACCATTCATGGGGGGTTCTGTTCGCTGTGTCATCGGGCACTATTGGAGTATCCAGAGTACGAGAGGAACTCTTCCCCGTCACCATCAAACCCGATGGCATATCAGAAGACGCCTGGCTGGAATCATTGGTAATTGACCGGCACCCTGACGCTTTGTTGTTCGATATTCGTACTGATTTAGGAAGAAATGCCCTTGAGCGTCTAAAGGGAAAAGGCCCTATAATTATTGTTCTGGATGATAACAGCGACCGGAGATTAGTGTCGGATTTGGCATTCTACCCACCTGTCCCGCAAGCTTTCCGCCTCCAATGGCCTCACTACGCGGGCCGAGCACTGATCGGATGGGAATGGATTCTGATTAAGGAGGATTACTACAAACCGCACCCATCGCCGAGAAATTCAACTCCCCGGATTCTGGTGACGATGGGCGGAAGCGACCCTGCCAATCTCACCCTTCTGGCCATCGAGGCATTAGAACTGGTCCCAGACAAGGTTGTCGTCGCGTTAGTGCTTGGTCCGGCTTTCGCGCATGATGCGGAGATCTCCGCATCACTCAGTAAGTCGAAACAAACCTATGAAATTTACCGGAATTTGCCCGGGCTTGCAGAAGTGGCAGCCACCGTTGACTTTGGAATAGTAGCATTCGGGGGAACGGCATATGAATTGGCAGCACTAGGGGTACTGACGATCTTGATCGGCTTAACCGAAGATCATGCCGAATCAGCGCAATGTTTAGATAGTGCTGGATTAGCGATAAATTTGGGAGAAGCCTTCCATGTAGCACCTGCAATGCTGGCAGAAACTGTTTCAAAAGTTTTACAAAATCCTGCGAGAGGTTCTAAAGTTCACAATAAAGCTCGCAAACTGTTTCATATTCCGGGCGCACAAAACATTGCCAGAGCAATATCAGAAACGGCTGAACTTATGCGTGTAAGGAGATATTAAATGGGATGTCCTTTAGTATCGATTATTGTGCCTGTCTATAATGCTGAACGGTTTCTAAATGAAACCCTTAACAGCATCAAAAGCCAAACATATAATAATCTTGAAGTTTTGGTAATAAACGATTCTTCTTCAGACAACTCTGTAGAAATAATCGAAAAGTTCGTCAAATCAGATTTTAGATTTAGATATTTTTACAACACAACAAATCAAGGCGTATCACACTCGACCAACGTAGGCTTATCTCAGTGTAAAGGTGAATATATAACTTTTCATGACCACGACGATGTTATGCTTCCTAGCAAAATATCTTCTTGTGTCGAAATTCTAGAAAACAATACTGAATTAGATGGCGTCATAACCATTGCTGAATACATTTCTGAAGACGGCTCCCCTTTGGGAACGAAAACGGCTTTGCCTGATTATATAACAAATAATCCATTTTTTGTCAGAGCTTTTGAGAGAAGCTACATCCCAACATGGGCTATGTTCATGCGAAGGGATATAATCAACAAATTAGAATTCGACGATAACATAAAGATAGGAAACCAGGATGCTGATTTTTTTCTGAGATTGTTGTATCGAAGGCCTCAATTATATTATTTATCAAATCCCCAGAATAGATTCCGCCAAGTATCTAAATCGTTATCAAAAAAATCTACTTCAACTTGCGAAATATACAAAAAACATAATGATGTAGACATAGCCAAGCTTTACACACAAGCAGGATATTCTAAGGTGGTAATTGACTACGCATTGGCTAAGGCGAATTTATGGCGCGAAAACATTGAATCTGCACTTAACTACATAATATCGGCGCATGAACGTATAAGCGAATTTGACGAAGAAGAAAAAGACAACGTTTATTTTATATATGCGACTTGCCTTTATCTGAATCAGTTATTTGAGCCATGTTTAGAAATTTTGCAAAAAATTGAAGGTAAATCATTTCGAGCAGAAACTCTGAATAACCAAGGCGTTTGTTGGGCAATTTTCGGCGATCTAACAAAGGCCAGAGATTACTTTGAATCTGCCCTTTCTATCCTGCCAGAGTATATTGATCCCAAAAACAATTTGTTTGCTTTAAATGCTTCGGAGTCAATGCCAGTGCGGCACTTCACAAAATTCCCCCTTAGAAGCGTTTATAAAACAATTTGACCGTATGTCAAAATGGAGGTTTTAGATGGTGTCTTTAATGGCGCAACCAAAATGGGGAAACTGGTTTTTACGAAATTTAGAACATATAGATTATCAAGGTGTATTGGAACTTACGACATCATGCAATTACCATTGCGCTTATTGCTCTAATGGGAGGGGTAGAGAAGAAGAAGATGTATTAAGACGTGGGCACACCTGCGAAGATATAGACAAAATCGTAAGTTTTTTTAACAGTAATAAAACTTGGCATATTGTTATCGGTGGTGGTGAAGCATCTATTCATCCGCGGTTTTACGACTTATCGAATAAATTGTCACATAATCATTACATAAGTGTCTATACCAATCTGTCTCTTGATATTGACCGTCTTTTCAGATCGATATCTTCCGAAAGAATTTTAACAGTGCGTTGTACGCTCCACAACCTTGAAAAAGAATCGGATTTCTTCAACAAACTTAGACTTCTTAAAGAAGCAGACTTTAATCCGGCTATGGTTTTGGTGGCAACTCCTGAAAGAATACCCGAGATAGATCGAATTGCTGCAAAGTGCACAGCATTAGAAATTCCTTTTTCGCTTTTCCCCTTGGCTGGCCCGTATTTAGGTAAGATATATCCTCGCGATTACGACCAGGATGTTAGGGATTTCCTGCTTGAGCGTCCTTCCTTAGTTCTGTATCCAGGTCATATTGTGAGACTTCTTACGCATAAAGAGGGCTTGGTTACATCAGGATTCATGTGCACTGCTGGTGCCAATTTTTTCTCAATCCATGCGGAAACAGGGGCAATCAATCGGTGCGAGGGTGTCCACCAAAAAATTGGCAACATTTATACTGGACAATTCAGTCCGTTAATCGGTCCCACCATATGCCCATCATCAAGCTGCATTGACTACTGTTACGCCGATAACCTCGCAGATAACTACGCTTATAATTTTTTCAACGAACCTTTAAGCGAAGCGGAAATGCTCACAAGGTGTCACGCTTTTGCCGATGAATCCATAATGCGACTTAACAAGACACGTAAAATAACCACCGAACGAGCCCACGAACTAATTGCGGGGAGAAAAACATTATTGTGGGGCAGCGGCATGGCCGGCAGTTTTTTCTTGCAGGCATATTTGGATACTTACAGCGGGGACAATATCGTCGGCTTTGTCGATACAAACAATGAAAAATGGGGTAAGAATATTAACGGAAAGAAGATTTATGCGCCACATCAAATAGCCGAAATAGATCCAGATATTGTATTAATCTGCGCACCTGCGTTCGAGGAAGAGATTCTTGAAATGGTTCCACAATGGATTACCCCTTCTGTTCAGGTGTTTGGCCTCAGTAAAGATGTCACCAATTCTTCATCATATGGTTTCTAAGTACAAGGGAGTACAACCCGCATGACAAACGATATTTTTCAAATGCTGGGCAACAGGGTACTTTCTTATCGCGAGGCCCTAGATTCTTTCGACCGCGCTGTTATTTTTGGGGCAGGTGGTGCCGGGCAGCATGCATGCCGGTATTTACAGGATAACAACAAAGAAGTGCTTTTTTTCTGCGACAACAGTAAAAACAAAGAAGGGGCGAAGCTTGACAGCATTAAAATCATGCCTCCAGAAGCACTTCGCAACAATACGGACTTGGTCGTTGTTATAGCTTCAGGGTGGTCTAGAGATATTGCTCTCCAATTGAAGACCTTGGGTGTGAAACGTTATTACGACTTTACTGATATAGTGTACCTATACCAACCTGGCGGGATTGAATCTGATATATGGGGCGACCACTTCAACGCCTCGTTAATTAGAGAAAGTTCGGAACAGATCGACAAAGTTTATGAATCATTGGCGGATGACGAGTCAAAACACGTGTTCTCTGGAGTTCTCAAATATAGGCTAACAATGGATCCCTCCTTCCTGGAGATTTCTGCATATCCACAATATTATCATCCGGAAGTTAGGCCCGAGATAAATGATGTCATAGTTGACGCAGGAGCATGGAAAGGTGATGTTTCTATTGACTTTGCTAGGTATTTAAAAAACAAATGCAAGATTTATGCATTTGAGCCTTCTGTCGGCAATATCAACGATATGAAACTTGAGATAATAAAAGCGAGTGTAAAAGATGCTGTAATACCTGTCCACATGGGAGTTTGGGATATTGAAAAGGAGTTTCGACTTAATACACAGGCAGGTTTCGACCAAGGGTTTTATCTTGATGAGCATGGTGAAGAAGCAATACAGCTTACTAGCTTGAATACTTTTTCAATCACAAACAATATTGATTTCAGTCTCATAAAAATGGATGTAGAAGGTGCTGAAATCGAGGCATTGAAAGGTGCCAGCAATATACTTTCCACCAAACATCCACGTTTACAGATTTGTGTTTATCATAAGTCAGAAGATTTGTGGGAAATCCCCCTCTTTCTTCAACAATATTACCCTAAAGGTAATTTTTATTTTGGTCACCATGGACAACACTTACATGAAAGCGTTTTATATGTCAGCTCTTCTTTGAGTGCACATGCAAACATTTGAGAACCTGATTCGCGCTACGCAACCAAAGGGCAACGATCATGAAAATTGACCAATTATCAAAAGCAATAAATAAAGCAGACCAATCATCATTAACAAAAGCACTTCTTTTACTTCTAAGTCCCCACACCACACCAGTATTTGGCTCTGCAAAATCCATAGAGCACGAAGTTGCCGCGATAAGAGCATTACAAGAGCTTCAGATTCTGAGTCAAACCCCGGACGAATTTGAACTTGTAATGTCCCTGCGCATCACCAAACAAAAGGCCCGAAATTTATTGTATCAATCCGCTCTCCGTCAACCAGTAGATGCAGGGTCAATCAATGCTAATTTGCGCAAACTGTTAAGTAACCCTCGCGTTCTCAAAGAAGACGACAAGATTTATATCGAGGTTCCGGATCCTTTTATGATGGACAATCTTCGCCAGCGAGTGCGCCAACTCGGGTTTTTGAGCGATGGTAGCTTTTCTTCATCTGTTGCCAAACTTTCGACAGCTGCTCTAAGTGCTTTAATAGAAAACCTCATCCCGAAAGAAGAACAGCAGATCATCTCGCAGAAACTGAAGAAACAAGGAATTAAGGGCGATGACCTCAGCAGTCTCATTTCTGGTGTGCTGAGTCAACTCGGCAAGAAGGTCGCCGGGGCAGCAGGTGAAAAAATTGCTGAAAACATTGGGGACAAGGTGGGTGAATTCTTGTTTGAAGGTGCTAAATCAACTTTTGATTGGGTTCACGATGTGTGCTTACGTATGAATGCTAACACATAATACAATACACGACAACTACGCTATCTACTGATCCAGAGGAACTATGTCAATACGATTGCACATACCAACCTCTATCCATTTCGGCATTGGAGCTATTGATGAACTCGATCCTTACAACGGACTTATACTGTTAGTTGTCAGTCCGTCGTTACCGGAAAGGTTAAAATTAGCGCTTGAGGCACGGTTAAAGTGTGCTGGGAATGAAGTTCTGTTATTTAAAAAACCCGTAGGTGAACCAATTTCTGCGGATATTAATCAATGTTATTCGACGTTACCGAAGAATGTTTCAGCAGTTATCGGGATTGGGGGCGGAAGTGTTCTTGATTTCGCTAAGGCATTGGCGTTATTGAGTGGTTCTGGTGGTTCAATTCTAGACTACGAATTCGGCCACCGCCAAATTGAACAAGCACTTCCCTTATATCTAGCACCAACCACTTGTGGTAGCGGAAGCGAAGTAACTCCTTACGCGGTAATAAACAATAGCAATACCGGTCGAAAATTCACGATAGGGCATCCTAAACTTCAGCCAACTCAAGCGGCAATTGATCCATTCTTGTTAAAGACATTGCCTGGTCAAGCACGACTCGTCACTGCCCTCGATGCATTCATTCACTGTCTGGAGGCTATCCTGACGCGCGCTGATGCGCGACTGGTCGAACCATTTGCCGAGTCAGGGATGGAAATAGGTTGGCGCGTTCTCAAGCACGCCGCCACCGATCACCCTACGAACGAACTACTTGAAGATTTGGCGCGTCTTTCTCTTTTTGGTGGTTTGAGCATTGCTCACAGCAGGACAGGCCTTATCCATACTCTCTCGGTGGCTCTAGCGCCATTCTGTCATACACCGCACGGCCTTCTTAATGCAAAGCTTCTTCCATTTGCTCTCAAGCATAACCTTACTGGTTATAACGGAAAGCTGGCAGAAATCGTTAGTCGCTGTAGCGGGCTTCCCATCAAGGACGATATTGACGCATGTCAGTGCCTGGAAGATTGGGTGGTCGGTCTTATTGGATTTTCATCCTGTGAGCTGGCTGCAACCATCCATTCCCATGAGGCTGCGGTTCTAGAAAGATTACTGCAAGATCGTGGCCTTCCGGGAGTTAGCCATGGCCCGATCGACGAAGAATCTTTAACAAGATTGGTCTGGAGGATTGCGGATGCGCAGGGATGAGTTTGGACGTGAACTATTTGATCAAAAATGTACGGCGACCATTTTTGCTGCGACACTTACCGGTCACTGTGATTGGATTAGTGGCGTTCCTGATAGCGTATTTCGACGGGTATTGCCTGCACTCCCACAATGGTATTTTTCCCCCAGAGAAAATCACGCTGTTGCGATGGCTTTTGGTGCTCGTCTCGGAGGAAAGAGGCCAGCGGTCCTTATTCAAAACAGCGGGCTTGGCCTTTGTCTCGACGCGCTCCTCGGCACTTTTAGGCTGTTCGGGCAGGGCATGTTGCTCGTAGTCTCAAACAGGGGGGTACTACCATGGGAAGAGGTTCAGCATAGAGATTGGGGCTTAATTACCGAAAACCTTCTCAAAGCTGCTTGCATACCACAAATCGATTTTAACCAAGAAGGGATTGAAGGGCTTAAGCGGGCTGCTAGTCAGGCTGAAGAGGAAAGAATCATTGTTTCTCTTATACTGCAAAGGGGGAATCTAGATGAATAACCGGCCAGATACAATACGTGCCATACTCGATGCGCACCCCGATGCTTTTGTTGTTTTCAGTAACGGCCTTACCTCACGGGAGGCTGCATATTTTCATAGAGAAAATCGGTGCATCTATTTGTTGCATGCCATGGGGGAAGCTCTGGCAGTTGGCGTAGGTCTTTCTCAGGCATGTTCTAGTCTTGAGATAGTAGTTATTGAGGGTGACGGCAATGCTCTCATGGGATTGGCTGCTTGGAGCCTAATGCCTGTGCCCAACCTGTATTACTACGTCCTTGACAACGGCAGCTATGAAACTACTGGCGGCCAGAAGTTGCCATCCCTGCCTGTCATTCCCAGCTGGTGCAAGCTTATGCCTGTGCTACCAGGTAAGGCAGCGGCGACCCCTAACCCCCCCCTCCCTGACGAAATTTGGAACGCCTGCCAGCAGTGGCTGAGAAATCATAGATATCTGGAGGAGCCTGCAAAATGACTATTCGTACCGTTTTTCCTACTGCAACCGGATCCATTGAAATTGGCGATGGACTGCCAACGCACCTGATCGCCGAAATTGGTCTCAATCACAATGGAAGCGAAGAGCTTGCGCGAGACATGATTCGTCAGGCCGCAATTGCCGGCGCAACTTTCGTTAAGTTCCAGAAACGTTCTCCCGCAGATCTCGCTACAGCTGATTTTCTCGATGCTCCGTTCGAAAAATGTCCTGCAATGGGACGAACCCAGAGGGAAGTCCGTGAGCGATTGGAGCTCCCTCTGTCGACATATAAGCGCCTACGAGAGTATGCAGAGAGTTTGGGATTAGTTTTCTTTGCTTCTGCCTTTGACTTGCCCAGTTTAGATTTTCTGCTCCATGCGGGAGTTCAGATAATCAAGATTGCAAGTCATTGTTTTACACACGGCCCTCTCTTGCAACGAATCGCTGAGTTAAATCTTCCAGTCATCGCAAGCATTGGAGGTACAACAATTGAAGAGCGAGAGAAATCCTTGGATATTCTGCATGATAATCCTCTTGTACTGCTACACTGCGTAAGTTCTTATCCAACTCCAGATACAATGGCAACACTGGATACTATCGCGCACATGCGAGAGCGTTATGGCGTGCCAGTCGGATTTTCCAGCCACGAAGTTGGTATTGACCTTTCAGTAGCTTCATCGTTGCTCGGTGCTTGTATGATTGAACGGCATTTCACTCTAAACCGAGCCATGATTGGATTGGATCAACCTATCAGTCTCGAACCTCCTGAATTCGCGGAAATGGCACTCAAAGTGCGACGGTTGAAGGCAGCTCGGGGAATTGCCCAAGGGCTGCATGAAGCCGAAAAAGCTGCTAAGTACGCATACCACGTTGCCGTTTGCTCATCCGAGCTAATCCCTGCTGGGACAGTAATTAAGCCAGAAATGCTTGTGTGCAAGCAACCACTGGCCGATCCAAAGTGCTTCTTCACCGGACTTGAACTCGATGTCGTTGTCGGGCAGGTGGCAAAAATCGATTTGGCAGCTGATTCTGCGATCCCCCGTGATGCTGTAGAGAAAAAGCCATGAGAGGACAGACCATCTGGATCGTCAGCGGCGGAACTGAGGCGGTCCCGGGAATCCGCCGGGCAAAAGATATGGGACTCCATGTGGTGGTGAGTGATGGGAGCCCGAAGGCTTCGAGAACTCTCGTCGCGGATAGTTTGGTCATGGCAAGCACACACGACGTGAACGGAGGAATGTTTTTTGTCTGAGTATGCCGAAAAAACGCTGTTTTTTGTCGGCGGGGGCGCGGAAGCCTTGCCGGGTATCGAAAAGGCTCGGGATCTGGGGTTGCATGTGGTGGTGAGCGACCTGAACCCCGATGCACCGGGGATGTTGGCGGCCCATGACCAGTTGGTGGCGAGTACCTACGACGTTGCGACCACCCTCTCCGTGGCGAAGCGCTATCACCGTGAGGTCCGACGGATCGATGGGGTTATGTGTCTGGCGACCGATGTTCCCCTGACCGTGGCGGCGGTCGCCGCCGAGTTGGGACTGCCCGGCATTCCCGTCGCGGTGGCGGCGCGGGCCATGGACAAACTGGCGATGAAACGGCAGTTCGCCATGGATGGAGTCGCCATTCCGTGGTTCTCCCCGGCCGATTCCGCCCGTCATTTGCACGAGTTGGTGGCGGAGCAGGGGCTGCCGCTGGTTCTCAAGCCGGTTGACAGCCGTGGTGGGCGCGGCGTGCAACGCTTGACTCCGGATGTCGATCTGACAGCGGCATATGCGCGTGCCTTGGGACACTCGCCCACCAGTCGGGTGATGGTAGAACGCTATCTGCCCGGTCCGCAGATCAGTACCGAAAGCATCATTCTGGATGGAGAGTGTCACACCCCTGGGTTCGCGGATCGCAATTACGAATTCATCGACCGTTATGCTCCCAATTTCATCGAAAATGGGGGCACCATGCCTAGTTGTCTGCCGGGGTCGACGCGGGAGGCGGTTCTCGATCTGGTGCGACAGGCGGCCGCCAGCCTCGGCGTGACCCGTGGAGTGGTCAAGGGGGATCTGGTTGTCAGCGCCGGCAAGCCCTATGTGATCGAGTTGGCGGCCCGGCTTTCGGGAGGGTGGTTCTGTACCCACGAGATTCCCCTTAATGTCGGCGTCGATCTCGTGCTCGCGGTCATTCGCCTTTCTCTCGGGCTTCCCGTGACGGCCTCCAGCTTGCAGCCCCGCTATGAGCGCGGAGTTGCCCTGCGATTGCTGTTCCCCCAACCCGGCCGGGTAATCGCCATCGAGGGGGAGCAGTCGGCCCGCGCCATGCCGGGGGTGGCGATGGTCCGGGTCGCGGTGCGCCCAGGGGATATTGTGGTTCAACCGACGGATTCCAACGCTTCGGCGGGCATGGTGATCGCCGTGGCCGAGGAGCGCGATGAAGCGGCGCGGCGCGCCGAGGCCGCCATTCGAACCATCCGGGTGCGAACGGAGCCGGTATGAATATTCTCGTCGTCGTAGCCCATCCCGATGATGAAGTCCTGGGCGCCGGAGGCACGATTGCCCGGCACCTTCGGGACGGTGACCATGTCGCGGTGGTTATTCTGGGCAGCGGTCTTTCGTCGCGACTCGATTGTCCCGAGCAACTGATGCGGGAGGACCAGGAGGCATTGCAGGGAGATTGCCGCCAGGCGGCGGCGATTCTCGGGGTTCGCGATCTGCGTTTGAGGGATTTGCCCGACAACCGATTCGACCGGATGGATCTTCTCGATATCGTCAAAATCATCGAACCAATCGTTGACGAGGTCCGGCCGGAGGTCGTTTACACCCATCATCCGGGGGATCTCAATATCGATCATCAACGCACCGCCATGGCAACTCTTACCGCCTGTCGACCCCTGCCGGGGAGTTCGGTGCGGAGGATCCTGGCGATGGAGATTCCTTCCGCTACCGGCTGGGGAGACCCGGCGCAGCCCTTCGTGCCGAATGTCTATGTGAATATCGGTGACGTCCTGGCCTGCAAAATCGAGGCGATGTCTGCCTATCGGGGGGAGTCGCGGCCCTTTCCCCATGCGCGTTCGTTCCTGTCCCTGGAAGCGCGCGCCCATGCCTGGGGGTGTCAGGTCGGCGTCCCGGCGGCGGAACCCTTTGTGCTGTTGCGGGAGATTTTATGATAAAGCCGAGCGCCGAGCCGTTGCGTATCCTGTATGTCGGCGCACGCATCGTGGGTCGCGGATGCCTGCAAGCGCTGCTGGAGGCGGGGGCGAATGTCGTCGGTCTGCTCTATCTGGATGATCTGAAGGCGGAAATTACCGTGGCGCATTGCGTCTTTGACGATCTGATCGAGGGCTACGGTCTCCACGCCCGCTCTTTCATTTCCTTGAACGATCCGGACCTTCTCGCTTGGGCGGAGGACTGCCGGCCCGAGGTGGGAATGGTGATCGGGGTTTCTCAGTTGGTGGGAAAAGATCTCTTGGCAGTGCCCGGGCAGGGTTTTATCGGCATGCATCCGACCCTGCTGCCCGAGGGACGCGGTCGGGCGCCTATCCCCTGGGCACTGATTAAGGGCCTGGAACGAACCGGTGTGAGCCTGTTCTGGTGCGAGACCGAGGCCGATACCGGCGAGCTTTTATGTCAGGCGGAAGTTCCTGTCTATTATGAGGATACTGCCGCCATCCTCGGGGCTCGAACCGACAGGGTCGCGGCGCGCCTGTTGGTCGAATGTGTGCCGTTGCTGGCGGGCGGCCAACCGCCCCGGATCGCCCAGGACGACAGTCGCGCGACCCTTTGGCCGCGCCGCCGCCCCGAAGATGGGCTTATCGACTGGTCTCTTGAAAAGCGTGCAATCTACAACTGGGTGCGGGCGTTGACCCGGCCCTACCCCGGAGCCTTTACTTTTTTCGCCGGACGGAAGCTTTTCGTCTGGGCCTGCCGCGAGTCGGAGGATCGGCGCATGGCGCAACCGGGCAGCGTTGTCGACGTGTTCCCCCATGGGGTTCTGGTCGGCAGCGGCGCCGGCACGGTTTTGTTGACCCAGGTGCAATGGGATGATGGGCCGGAAATCCCGGCCGGCGCGGCGGGACTGCGCCCTGGCGATCAATTGTGGGGGCGGCATGGGGCTACTTAAGCTCTTCTCCTTCTTCCACCTCAACCTTGCCTTCTCCTCCATCGAGGAGGAGGCGCGTCCCGAGGTGATTCGCTGCTGCTACTGGCCACTGCTGCGCCTGATCCGCGAGCAGCGCCTGCCGCTGGGGATCGAGGCGTCGGGCTACACCTTGGAGGAAATTTCCCGGCTGGATCCCGAGTGGGTGGCGGAACTGCGGGAACTCTGTACCCGGGGCTTGGCGGAATTCATCGGCAGCGGCTATGCCCAGCTGATCGGGCCGCTGGTGCCGGCGGCGGTCAATCGCGCCAACCAGCGCATCGGCCTACGGGTCTATGAGGAGTTACTCGGGTTCCGCCCCGAACTGGTTTTGGTCAGTGAGCAGGCCTACTCGGCGGGATTGGTGCCGATCTATCGCGAGGCCGGCTACCGGGCGCTCATCATGGAGTGGGACAACCCCGGCAGCGCCCGCCCGGGGTGGCAGCCCCATTGGCGCTATCTGCCCCAGTACGCGCTGGGCGCCGACGGCTCGGCCCTGCCGGTGATCTGGAATAAATCGATCCCCTTCCAGAAATTTCAGCGCTACGTGCACGGCGAAATGGAACTGTCCGAATACCTGGAATTTCTCGGCAGTCGGGTGGGGAGTGAGGAGCGCACCTTTTCCTTATACGGCAACGACGCCGAAATTTTCGATTTTCGCCCCGGTCGGTTTCACACCGAGGCGGCGATGGGCGGCGAAAGCGAGTGGGGGAGAATCGCCCGTCTCTATGCCGCGGTTCGGGAGGATGGCCGTTTCAACCTGATCCGGCCGAGCGAGGTCCTCGCCTTTCTCGACCGGCCCGGCGCCGGTAACCATCTGCACCTGGAATCGGCGGCGCAGCCGGTGCCGGTGAAGAAGCAGGCCAAATACAACGTCATGCGCTGGGCGCTGACCGGGCGCGACGATCTCGGGCTGAATACTCTCTGTTGGAGGATATATGAAGCCTTGGCCGCCGATGCCGATTCGCTCGAAACCGACTGGAAAGAGCTCTGTTATCTGTGGGGCAGCGATTTCCGGACACATATCACGGCCCGGCGCTGGCAAGGTGTTCAGGAACGGCTGTCCGCCCTGCGGCAGCGCCTCAAGCCGGTTCCGAGCAGGGTTGTTTCCGAGGCTTGCGAGGTTCCAGCCGAGACATTCCGGGTGGAACGAAACGGAGCCTTTCTCGACATCGAAACCGATTCTCAGCGGCTGCGCCTCAACTGTCGCCGGGGTCTGGCGGTGGACGGCTGGTGGGATAGGGCACTCTCGGAGCAATCGTTGGTCGGGACGTTGCCTCACGGTTATTACGACGATATTCATTATGGCGCCGACTATTACACCGGCCATTTCGTGCTGGAGATTCCCTGCCGGCACAAAATCACCGACCTGGCCGGCGTCGACCCACGTTGGGCGGTTGTCGATGGCCGATTGAAGGTTTCCGCCGAAATTTCAACCAGCCTTGGACCGGTGCGCAAGGAAATCTTGGTTGCCCGCGATCGACCGGGCTTCGAAATCATCCACCATTTCCATTGGCCGACCTGTCCCAACGGCACCTTGCGTCTGGGCCACGTCACCCTCAATCCCGAACTGTTCGAGCAAGCCAGTCTCTTCTATCGCACCCACAACGGCGGCGACGTCGCCGAGACCTTTCCTCTTCATAATGAGCCGGTCAATCATTTGGCGCCGGTTTCCGCCCTGGTTTCGGCCAGCCACGGCCTGGGAGTCACTTCGGGGGTGGTGGAACTCGGCGATGCCCGCCGCCGGGTGCGGATCGAGGTGGACAAGTCCGCCGCCGCCGTGACCGGCCACATCCTCTACGCGCCGGTGGACGAACGGTATTTTTTCCGCCTGGTTCTTTCGGCAATGGAGATGGATGATACTTCCTGCCATGTTGCCAGCCGCGCGGTTTTTTCCGATCTGAAAGTACGGATGAAGTTGACCGGACTTGCCGGCGATTAGATTGCTTCCGGATTATTGAGGTAACACGTTTCGGGAAAATCCTTCTTCCGTCAAAACACCCATGATTATCTGCCTGGTTTGCTCTGCGATCGCAATAGATCTTCGCGCCTCTTCTCCGCTTACCGGCTCATCTTCCCCCGGGTATCTTGTGGTCACCGCAAAGGGGGTCAACTCTTCCGCATCGCGAAAGGTGTCGGGCCATGATCGAAGTCCTTCGGCTATTTCGACCAGACGAGCAAGGTTGTGGGTGAAGGGGAAGTCTACTTGTCGGAAAACAAGATAGGCCTTGAGGTGTTTCTCGGCGCATTGCTGCGCATGGTACGCAATCAGCCGGTAAGGTACGGTAGATTTCAAGGTCAGGGCGTGTTTGGCCAAAACAAGATCTTCATCGGCATAATCCAGCCATTGCTGAACTTTACGGGAGATATCCCGCTCAGTGACGGACATAGAGGGTTACCCCTTCTTTCCAGGCCGGACGCGCGATGGTGCCGGGGATTTCTTTGTCGCGCTCGAATTCATCGGGGGTCAGTATGATAATGTCGCGTGCGAAACCGCTTCCGCGCAGCGTGCGATCCATGGCGACCATCATCGCCCGGCGGTTGCCGCGAAGGGGGGTTATGACCAACAAATCGACATCGCTGTGAAGGTCGGCATCGCCCCTTGCCTGCGACCCGAAAAGAATAATCCGCTCCGGATCGAATTCGACGGCAAGTTTGCCCACGGCGTTGCGAATAGCTTCGGTGTTGACCATAAGAGCGAACCTCCTGTCTTGGTTAATACCCGAAAACTATAGCCGAATTGACCGACGAAAGGAATGATGAATGATGAATGATGAATGATGAATGATGCGCGCTCGGTCACATGCAGGGGCGCAGCATGCTGCGCCCTTACGGCCTCCTCACCCCTCACCCCTCACCCCTCACCCCTCACTTGCCCCTTCCCCCCTTCCTTCCCAAAAAAATCTAAAGTTTCCCCTCCTGCCGGTCGAAAAGACGGTCAACGAGACGACAACGGTTGTTTTCAGCCGATTTTTCTTCATCGACCGCACATCACAGGAGGCCCATCATGGCAATGGTCATCAACACCAACATGGCATCGCTCAATGCCCAGCGTCACCTTTCCGGCAGCCAGAGCAAGCTGGCGAAATCGATGGAGCGTTTGGCCACCGGCAAGCGGATCAACAGCGGACAAGACGATGCCGCCGGTCTGGGTATTTCCAGCCGTCTCGGGGGCAAGATCCGCGCTCTCAATCAATCGGTACGTAATGCGAACGACGGCGTCTCCATGGCGAAAGCCGGCGACGGCGCCTTGGCCGAAGTCGCCAACATGCTCGAGCGCATGCGCGAACTGGTCAACCAGAAGGGCGACGGCGCTCTGAACGCGAACGACAAATCGGCGATCACCGCCGAAATGACCTCGCTGCAAACCGAAATCAACAACATCAAGACCAACACCAAGTTTAACGGTGTATCGCTGCTGAGTGGCCTCAACATCGCCTTCACTGTTGGTGAAACCGATACCTACAACCTGAATGTCCCAGCTCCATCAGTGGCCGCCGGTTCCACCGCCACCAGTGTGGAAGCGGCCATCGACAGCGTCAGCAAGGCCCGGGGAGACTTCGGCAAGGCGATCACCGTCCTTGAATCCCGCGCCAAGAACTCGGCCGCTTTGGCCGAGAACCTCTCCGCCGCCCGTTCCCAGATTCTCGATGCGGACATCGCGGCCGAGACGGCGGAAATGACCAAGGCGAACGTACTGCAGCAGGCCGGGGTTTCGATTCTGGCCCAGGCCAACCAGTCGCCGCAGGTGGTGCTGTCGTTGCTGCAAGGGTAAAAACAGGTGAGGAGTGAGGGGTTAGGAGTGAGGAAGGTCTTGCTCCTTTCTCTTCTAAGACTCTGAAAATATTGAAGTTAAAAATATTTAGCGGGATGTGAAAAAAATTCTAAAGTTTTCGACCGGGTCGGTCGATAAGACAATCGAGGGAAGGGATCGCCAGACTGCCGGGAAAGGGGGTGACTCGATCAGGCGTAACGTGCGAAATCTTCTTGAACACACAACCCGAAGGGCAAGGAAGCCCGTCACCAAACCTCAAGGAGGAACATCATGGCAATGGTAATCAACACCAATATGGCATCCCTCAACGCGCAACGTCACCTTTCCGGCAGCCAGAGCAAGCTGGCGAAATCAATGGAGCGTCTGGCCACCGGCAAGCGGATCAACAGCGGACAGGACGATGCCGCCGGTCTGGGTATCTCCAGCCGGCTCGGGGGCAAGATCCGCGCCCTGAACCAATCGGTACGTAATGCGAACGACGGCGTTTCCATGGCGAAAGCCGGCGACGGCGCCCTGGCGGAAGTGGCCAACATGCTCGAGCGGATGCGCGAACTGGTCAACCAGAAGGGCGACGGCGCTCTGAACGCGAACGACAAATCGGCGATCACCGCCGAAATGACGTCGCTGCAGACCGAGATCAACAACATCAAGACCAACACCAAGTTCAACGGCGTTTCACTTCTGAGTGGCCTCAATGTTAGCTTTACCGTCGGCGAGACCGACACCTATAATCTGAACGTCGCCACCGCTTCGGTGGCCGCCGGCTCCACCGCCAGCACCGTGGAAGCGGCCATCGACAGCGTCAGCAAGGCCCGGGGGGATTTCGGCAAGGCGATCACCGTCCTTGAATCCCGCGCCAAGAACTCGGCCGCTTTGGCCGAGAACCTCTCCGCCGCCCGTTCCCAGATTCTGGATGCGGACATCGCGGCCGAGACGGCGGAAATGACCAAGGCGAACGTTCTGCAACAGGCGGGGGTCTCGATTCTGGCCCAGGCCAACCAATCGCCGCAAGTCGTTCTTTCTCTGCTCCAGTAATTCAGTAACCCGGAGTATGCCGGGGGACGGATCTCCCGTCTCCCGGCTTTTTCAGCCCGGCCTCTACTGAAACCAGGAAGCCGGGCCAGGGAGTTTCGCCATGAAAATCGGATCATTTTCACCCGCGGGCAACACGGTGCAGCAGCAGGCGACCGCTCCCGAGAAAATTCAACGGGAACGGAGTTCTGGTGCGGCGGCCGTTGAAGCCAAAAACGAAAAAAAAGTCGCTCCGGAAGAGATTCTTGACAAGATCACCGCCTTGACCGACAACGGAACGCACAGTGTGCGCTTTGAGATGGACAAGGATATCCAGGCGCTGGTGGTCAAAATCTATGATCGCCAGACAGACGAACTCGTGCGCCAGATCCCGGCGGAAGAGGTGCTGGAGACGGCCAAGGATCTACGCAATTATCGCGGCCTGCTGGTCGATGACAAAGGCTAGGTGCGGATGCGGAATCCGGGGAGGAAATCATGGGTTTAACCTTGGGTGGACTTGCATCGGGAATGGATACCGGCGCCATCATCGAAGCGCTGGTTGGGGTCAAACGGACTCCCATCACGCGCATGGAAGAGCGTAAGACGCAAGCTAATGCCCGTCTTACCGCTCTGAAGACGTTCGATACCAAGCTGGACTCCCTGCTGGCCAAGGTCGATGGCCTTGAAACCGGACGCGATCTGCTCGCCAACAAAGCGACCGCCAGCTCCGAAACCAATCTTTCGGCCACGGCCTATAGCTCGGCGACGCCGGGCAGTTACCAGGTCAAAGTCGGTCAGTTGGCCCAGGTGGAAAAGGCGGTCTATCAGGGAGTGGCGGACAAGAGTACCACGACCTTCGGCACGGGAACCCTTCGCCTGGGTCACGACGGGCTCGACGCGGTTGCTTATCCCGATGGTTATGTCGATATCGCCATCGACGAAAGCAACAACACCCTTGAAGGCATGCGCGACGCTATCAATGCGAAAAGTGCTGATAGCGGCGTGACCGCCTCGATCATCAACGACGGCAGCGGCACGCCTTACCGGCTGGTGCTGACCGGCAAGACGGTGAAGGATGCCAACATTACGTTGGATGCCTCGAATCTGACTGGTGGCGCCGCCTTACCAGTGAAGGATACCGCCGTATCGAGTGCCGCTCGACAGGCGATTGTGCAGGTGGACGGGGTGACCATTCGCAGTGACAGCAACACCCTCACCGAAGCAATTCCCGGCGTGACCCTGGACCTCAAGCAGTCCGCCGCTGGGTTCGATTCCGGCGCACCGGATTGGAATGCCGTGACCGCGACGAACATTACCGTGACCACGGACAATGCCGGAATCCAGAAAAAGGTCGAGGATTTCGTTTCCGCCTTTAACGATCTGCTCAAAGCGTCCCAGGATGAAGCCTTGGCCAACGACGGCGGAATCCAGGTGGTCATGCGAACCTTGAGGGGCAAGCTATACAACACCACGGATGCCACGGGATTATACCAACTGGGAGTCAAGACCGAGAAGGACGGCTCCCTGACTGTCGATACCACGAAGCTGGGAAAGGCGATCAGCGATAACCTGGCGGGAGTCAAAAGTCTTCTGGCCGGAGACGACCTCACGGTCAAGGGGATCGGCGACCTGCTCAAGGAATCCCTCGTCAGTTTCACCAGCCCGACCACCGGCGTGTTGGCCAACCGGCAGTCGATCATTGAAAGCTCCATCCGCAGTCTCGATAAAGAGATTGCCCGGGGAGAAGAACGCCTGACGGCTTACGAGGAACAGTTGACCGCCCAGTTCTCCGCCATGGAACAACTGGTCAGTTCGATGAATTCCCAAGGGAATTATTTCAGCCAGCAAGCCGCGATCTGGGCAAACATGTAAAATCACAAGGAGGTCGAAAGATGTCCGCTGCCTATATGAATCAATATTTCGAGAATCAGGTCAATACGGCTTCCCCCGAGCAGCTGTTGATCATGCTTTACAACGGGGCAATCCGTTTTGTCGGCGAAGCCGAAGAGGCGATGGCGAACAAGAAAATCGCCTATCGCGGCGAGCGTATCAGCAAGGCCATCGCCATCCTCTCGGAGCTTTCGGCAACCCTCGATCATGAGATCGGCGGCGAGATCGCGGCCAACCTGGAATCGCTTTATGATTATATGATCCGCACCCTGCTGGCGGCGAACGTTCAGGACGACGCGAGCAAGCTGGTCGAGGTACGGGAAATGCTGAGCGGGATGCGCGACACCTGGCTCGATGCCATCGACAAGGTACGTTCCGAGCAGGCCGCCGAGGCGTCCGAGAGCGTCGCAAAAAAGTTTGAGGCGGCGCCCGCGGGATATCGCCCCCTGGCCGTCGCCCTCTAACCGGACGGGGGCGCCATGACCAGCGTGGATGAACTGTTGCGGCGGACCGTGGAACAATACCGCGAATTGCTGGAGATTTTCACCTCTCTCGAAGGGCCTTTGGCGCGGGGGGAGCGGGAGTTGATCGAAGAACGGGTTGCGGCGATGGAAGCCTGTCAGGCCGAGGTGCGGGAGCTCGATGCGGCGCTGATGGCGCAGGTGACCCGTCAGGGACTGCCGACCCACCTGCTACCTTTGGGGAGGGAATATCGGGAACTGCTGGAGCAGGCGGCCGAATGCAACCAGGCTTTGCTGGAGCGGGCGCGGGTGCATCAGGCGCTGGTGGCCGCCGAGTTGGCCGAACTCAAGGGCAACCAGACCGCCTTGGCCGGTTATCGCCTGCCCGAGGAAAGTCGCGGGCGGGGCTTGAGCGGAAGTTACTGAAAAAAGCCGGAGCGGCGACAGGCTCCGGCTTTTTCCCTTAAGAAAATCGTCTCCTTGGTCGATAAGACAAGCAAGAAGAGATCTTTGGCTTCTGCTTTGACCAAGGAGAATTGTTATGTTCGCACTGCCGAGAATCCTGCCGAAAAAATCCCCGCAAGTTTCTTTTGCTTTCAGCCAAGAGGCGACCACGCCGACCTTGGGTTACGAGCCCAGCGACGAGCGCGCCTTCTTTCGCATCGATACGGAAATCGCGGTGCGCTACCGCCCGCTGCGCGCCGACCGGCAAAGCCCTGAGCGGCAGTGGCTGGCAGTGAATCTCAGCGGCGGCGGCATCAGTTTTGAAATCACCCCGCCGTTGCAGGTCGGGGAAAAAGCCTGGCTGGAGCTGGAACTTTCCGACCGCTCGGCGCCGGTGCGTTGCCTCGCCGAGGTGGTGCGCCTCTTCACCGCCGAAAACGGCGCACAGCATGCGGCCTTCTCTTTCGATACCCTCGCCCCTCGCGATCAGGACCGCATTATCGCCTTCTGCCTGGCCGAACAGCGCAAGGCCCTGCGGGAGAGGGTGCGGGTTCGCATGGCTTAATCGCTTCCGACTTCTTGAACAGCTCATCCATCCCTCCGGTCCTCACCGGGGGGATGTTTTCTTCGGCGACCGGGGCATTCTGAACTAATGGGTTGCGCGACGTCGCTAAATCCGTATACAAAAGGAGAAACTGTGCAGCCGGGAAAGGGGAGAACGATGCGCGTGGATGAACTTCTGGCCCACATGGGGGCCTTGCCGATGGTCAAGGTGGTGCTGCCGACCCCTACGGGTTCGGTCTTTCTCGAAGGGAAGGTTGGCAAGGTCGACGAGGCCGAATTCGCTTTGGAGCTTTTTCCCCATCAGTTGACCCTGGCGGAACTCGCCCCCGGCGTCGAGGCCGTCCTTTCTTGCGACCGGTCGGGGCAGGTCTTTCTCTTGCACGCCCTGGTGGTCGAGGCCCTGGGGGAAAAATATCTGCGCCTGCAGCCAGTCAAGGTCGAGGAACGTCCCCAGCAGCGGGAGTTCTTCCGGATCGATGCCGAGGTCTTTCTCAAAATCTGGCTGGTTGATCGCAAAACCCCCGGTCAGCAGGAAGTGCGGCGGCAACAGATCAATCTGAGCGGCAACGGCCTGCGTTTCGAGGTCGAGCAGCCCTTGCACATCGGCCAGTTGCTCGGCCTGGAGCTGCGACTGCCCGAGGTCGACGGCGAGGTGGCCCAGGGGGTGGGGCGGGTGGTGCGTCTGGTCGATCAGGGAGAGGGCGCCCAGCAGGTTTCCCTTGAACTGGTGGAGATCGAAGAGACCGAACAGGACAAAATTATCCGTTTCTGCCTGGCCGAGCAGCGCAAGCAGCTGCGTATGCGGGTCAAGGTGCGTTGAATGGGTTCCAAGGGTCGGATGAGGTAAGCCATGTTTTCGCCGGATGTGCTGGCATTGCTGGAGGATTTTCGCGTCGCCCGGGTCGCCTTGCCGACCGCGGAGGGGGAGCGCACGCTGGAGTGCGCGATCCGTTTTTTGCCCCCCGACGGGCTCGAAGCCCGCTTCCTCGCTGGCGAACTGGCCGATATCCCCCTCGCTGCGGAATCCCTTCTACGGGTTTTCTGCGAGGCGGGGCTATCGACCTTTTCCATCCAGGCGCGGGTCGAGAAGGTGCTCGATGAACATCTGCTGCGCTTGCGCATCGAGGGGGGGAGCAGTCACGGTGATACCCGCCATCATTTCCGGGTCGACACCCGAGTCAACCTGCGTTTCTGGCCGGTGGGCGGCAATCCGCCGACGGCGGGGGAATCGTTGGAAGTGAATCTCAGTAACGGCGGCATGCGCTTCACCACGGCGGCGCCTCTCGAGTTGGGGCAGTTGCTGGCCGTGGAAATCGGTCTGCCGGGGGCGGAGGAGGCTCCCGTCTCGGCGAGCGGAAGGGTGGTCGGGGTTTGGCGGAAGGATGGGCAGGGGCATGAGGTGGTGGTGAAGTTCACCGAACTGGCGTCGGAGCAGCTCAATCGCCTCTCCGAGTTCTGCCTGGGCCTCAAGTTCCGCAAGATGTGCGAGCGGGTGGAGTTTCTCGGGTCGTTGCTCAAGCCGCGTCCGCCGGAAGAATGATTTTTAAGAGTGGATCTTGACGACCACTGAGTCACAGAGATCGCAGAGAAGCCAAAAGATCCTAAGAGAAACCTTGCTCGGCAGGTTAAATCACTCTTCTCCGTTTAAGGTTTTAACCCTCTGATTTTACTCTGTGTTCTCTGTGCCCTCGGTGGTGAAATTGTTTTTGGGATACGATATAAAAAAGCGCCGGTTGTTCGCCGGCGCTTTTCTCGTATTGGGCGGTGTGGTTCAGGCAAAGGCCACGGCGGAGCGGGGATAGGCGAGATACGGGCGCAGGGGTTTGCCTGGTTTGGCCGGCCGGAGCGGACGGAACATTTCCGTGCGGTTGCGCCCGCGCTGCTTGCTCAGATACATGGCCTGGTCGGCTTCGCGGAGCAGTTCGGCGGCCTGGGTCAAGCCTTCCGGCCGGGTGCCGCTAATGCCGATGCTGGCGGTGACCGGGAGGGTCGCCTGTCCTTCGCGCAGATTCAACGCCATGAGCGACAGGCGGATTTTTTCGGCGACGGCGTAGGCGTTGGCGGGGGTGGTGTCCGGCAGGATCACGGCGAATTCCTCGCCGCCGTAGCGGCAGACCAGATCGGAACAGCGGGTGATTTGCCCCAGACTTTCGGCGACGGCGCGCAGAACCCGGTCGCCGACGGCGTGTCCGAAGGTGTCGTTGATGCGTTTGAAGTGGTCGAGGTCGATCATCAGCAACGACAGGGGGTTGCGGCTGCGGCGGCTGCGGGAAAGTTCGATTTCCAGGGAGGCGTCGAGCTGGGCCCGGTTGTGCAGTCCGGTCAAGGCGTCGGTGCGGGCGAGCCGGGCAAGCAGGTCTTTTTCCTCGCGCAGTTTCCGGGTCCGCTCCTGCTGGCGCAGTTGGCGGTGGATGCGGGCTTCGAGTTCGCGCTGGTCGGCGCGGAAGGATTGATAGTCGGCGGCGCCGTGTTCCAGGGCCAGAATCTTTTCCGCCAGGTTCTCTTCGTCGGCGAAGGCGAAGACGGGAATGTCGGCCCATGCCTCACTCTGCCCGAGGCTGTCGAGGAGGTCACATTGCGCTTCCACCGTTTCGGAACGCCAGCCGCAGAAGATCATCTCTACCGGCTGTTGGCGTAGCTGGTCTTCGGTTTCCGCGCGATTGCCGCTGAAGAGCAGATCGTCGAAGAGGCCCAGGGTTGCCGTCAGCCGTGCAAAAGTCTTGCGGGCTACCGGAGAAGGGTCGATAATCAAGGCGGTGTGGGGCATGGCGTACTCCTCAGAAAGTCTTTGGTTGCCTTCTTATCGACCGTTTCCGAGGTGGTCTTTAGGGGAAAATACTGAAGCGACCCACCACCGCATTGAATTTCCCCGACGGCGGCGATGCCACCGGAAGAGCTTTTTTCGCAGCGGAGTCTTTTATGGCCCAGGATAAACCGGTCGACAAGGCGGTTGCCCTTCTTTATGACAAGGAGCAGGGGGACGCGCCGCGAATCGTCGCCAGTGGTCGCGGCGTGCTGGCCGAAAAGATCGTCGAGACGGCTCGTGAAGCCGGTGTCTACATCATGGAAGATCCCGATCTGGTGGAGCTGCTGGCGAAGTTGCCGGTGGGAGACGATATCCCCCCCGAGCTCTATCAGGCCGTTGCGGAAATTCTCGCTTTCGTCTATCAGGTCAATGGCCGCTACCGTCCTGACGACAACCGTGGCTGACCCTTCCCTCCCTTTACTTGTGCCCAAAGTATTTGCTTTTTCCCGCCACATAAAGCAGAATTAATTTTCTTTCAGCCAAACATCCCTCCCCCCTGGAGTTGCCCGTGAAAGTCGGTTTGAAAATCACCATTCTGGCGATTTTGCCCATTCTGTTGACGGCGCTTATCGCTTTCGGCGTCGGCCTCTATCAGAAGGGGATTCTCGAAACCTTTTTCGGTCACGAAATCGAGGCCCAGGCGCAGAACGAGGCGCGCAAGATCGCCCAGGCCGTCTATCTCATGTGCCGCTCGGCCCAAGAGTCGGTGCAGAAAACGGTCGACACCAACCTGCGGGTCGCTGGGGATATCCTCGCCCGTGCCGGCAAGGTGAGCCTCGGCCGGGACAGTCTGCGCTGGGAGGCGCGCAACCAGTTCACCGGCGAGGTGACAGATGTCTTCTTGCCGCCGATGCTGGTGGGGGGACAGTGGTTGGGGAAAAACGACGATGCCGCCCTGCCGTCGCCGGTAGTCGATGCCATTCGCGACCTGGTCGGGGGAACGGCGACGGTCTTTCAACGGATGAACGATGCCGGCGATATGTTGCGGGTGGCGACCAACGTGGAGGATTCGGACGGGCGGCGGGCCATCGGCACCTACGTCCCCAGTGTCAATCCCGACGGCACGGCCAATCCGGTCGTTGAGGCCCTGTTGCGGGGTGAACCCTTCAGCGGGCGGGCCTATGTAGTCAACGACTGGTACCTCACCGCTTACCGGCCGATTTTCGATGACGGGGGAAGCCGGGTGATCGGCGCCCTTTACGTCGGGGTCAAGCAGGAGAATATCGAAAGTCTGCGCCAGGGGATCATGGACATGGTGGTCGGCAAGACCGGCTACGTCTACGTGCTCGGCGGCAAGGGGGAACAGCAGGGGCGCTACATCATCTCCCAGAACGGCGAACGGGACGGGGAGAACCTCTGGGCTTCCCAGGACAGCGACGGGCGCCCTTTCATCCAGTCGATCATCGGCAAGGCCCTGTCCCTGCCCCTCTATCAGCGCGAAGATAACGTGCCGGTCACTTTCGAGCGCTATCCCTGGAAAAATCCCGGAGATATCGAACCCCGCTACAAAGCGGTAGCCATCGCTTATTTCGCCCCCTGGGATTGGGTGATCGGCGCCGGTTATTACGAGAGCGACCTGCGCGAAAGCCAGGAGCGGATGGTCGAGGCGCTGCGCGACATGGGGCGTTGGTTGGGGGGGAGCGCCCTGATCATGATGCTGCTGTCGATCCCCGCTGGGTACCTGGTGGCACGGAGTATCAGCCTGCGGGTGGACAGCATTCTGAACTCGGTGACCGATGTCCTGATCGCCGTCGACGCCCGCGACCGGGTGCTGCTGCTCAGCCAGGCGGCCGAAGAATTTTTGGGTATTTCGCTGAAAAAGGCCCGTTTCCGCCCTGTGCAAAAGGTCGTCGTCGACCCCGCCCTGCGTCGGCGGCTTCTGGCCGCGCTGGAGCAGAAAGAGGGCGGGGCGCGTTTCGATGTGGAGCTGCCCGGGACCGGCGGCGCCGCCGGCCGGATTCTCGAAGGGCGCACCTCCCTGGTGCGCCGGCAGGGTGGGGCGGCCGTCGGCACCATCATCATCATGCACGACGTGACCAGCGAACGGCGTATTGATCGCATGAAGAGCGAGTTCATCTCCACCGCCGCCCACGAGTTGCGCACCCCCCTCTCTTCCATCGTCGGCTACTCGGAGTTGCTGCTCTCCCAGTCGGGACATTTCGGCGAGGAGGAGCGCAAATCCCTCGATTACATCAATCGCAAGGCCTGGTCCTTGTCGAAGATCGTCGATGAACTCCTCGATGTCAGCCGCATCGAATCGGGGCATGCCCTGCCCCTGGAAAAAACGCCCTGCGATCTCAACGCCCTGTTGCGGCAGGCGGTCGACGCTGCGGGGAAGTTGACCGACAGGCATCGTATCGAGTTGCAGGTGCCCAAAGAGTCCGCCCTGCTCGCGGTGGATGTGGGCAAGATCGAACAGGTGCTGGAAAACATTCTCGGCAATGCCGTCAAATTCTCCCCTCGGGGTGGAGTGATTCGGGTCACGGGGCACGAGGAGGCCGACGAATACCGGATTTGTGTCGAAGACGAGGGGATCGGCATGACCCCGGAGCAGGTGGGGAAGGTTTTCGACAAGTTCTATCGCGCCGATACCTCCAATACCGCCGTCGAGGGGACCGGCCTCGGCATGAGCATCGTGCGCCATATCGTCGATGCCCATGGCGGGCACGTCGAGATCGAAAGCCGGATGGGGCGGGGAACCCGGGTGCTGGTGGGGCTGCCTAAAACGGCTTGAAATCGTCTGCCGCAGGGCTAAAACCACTGTTTTAAAAAAATGCTTGATTTTTTTTCGGAGGGCGTGCGATAGTCCGAAAGCATAAAAGTTGTACTGAAGCGGAACCCGGACCGATTGATCGTCAGTCAGTTTTTGAACAACCGCGCAGACCTTTGGCTGGCGGTTTTTTTTTGGGCAAGCCTCTTTGGTGCAACGTACAACGTATCCGTATCGGAACAAAAGGAGTCAGAAGACAATGGCTGAAGGTACTGTAAAGTGGTTCAATGACGCAAAAGGGTTTGGTTTCATCGAGCAGGACAACGGACCCGATGTATTCGTACACTTTTCCTCGATCCAGGGCGACGGCTTCAAATCCCTGGCCGAAGGGGACCGGGTTCGCTTCGAGGTGACTCAAGGGCAGAAAGGCCCCCAGGCCGCCAACGTCACCAGAATCTAATCCTTTCTGGACATAGACCTACGCAAAACGGCTCCCCGGTAATTCGGGGAGCCGTTTTGCGTTTTGTCTTTCGTTTCGGGACGCGGATCAAATTTTTCCGGAAAGGCGCAATACTCCTTCAGCAGCGACATAGGAGGTAATGATCAGTGCGAACCAGCCAACGATCATAATGTAAATCATGGGATAAATCTCCTGGGTAAAGGTTCCGATTCTCCAAGGACTCAGTAAGCTTCGTTTTCGCCGTCCTTGGCTACGTCTTCGAGGGAGAGTTTGCCGGCATCCATTGATCGCCAGACATAGGCGATATAGGCGAGAACGAAGGGGACGGCCAGGGCGATGTAGCTCATCGCGGTCAGGGTGTAATGGCTGCTGGAGGCGTTGTAGATGGTCAGGCTGCTCTGCAGGTCGACCTTGGATGGGTAGAAGGCCGTGCCGTTGAAGCCGGCAATGAAGAGCAGGGCCAGCACCACCAGCACCGTTCCCGGCCCCGAGAACCAGATGCCTTGGGTGCTTTTCCGGTAATGGGCGAGGTAGACGCCGCCGACCACCAGCAGCAACCCGGCGAGGAGCAGAAGCAGCACAACCGGCATGTCGAGCAGGTTGTTCAGATACTTGCCGGCTTCGAGCGAAACCGCGCCGGTCGCGGCGTCGACAGTGTAGCCGTCCATGGTCAGCAGGCCGCCGAGGACGATAAGCAGGAAGGGGAGCGAGCAGAGCAGGTTGACGAAGGCCGCCCGGCGGCAGCGTTCCACCAGTTCGTCATGCTTGAGATGGTTGGCCAGGTAGAGGGCTCCCAGGGTGCGGGCGTTGAAGATCAGAAAGACGCCGAGCGAGACATTGAAGAGGTTGAAGGCCGCTTCCAGGCCGCGCAGGGGGTGTTGCCATTTAACAAAATTGTAATCGTTGAGCAAAAAGTTCGAGCCGGTGAAGAAGGTGCCGACGGCGGTGCCGATGAGCAACAGGCCGAGACTGCCGTTGATGAAGAGAAAGACTTCATAGGTGCCGGCGCCGAGAAAGTTGTTGGGCTTGCGGCGGAATTCATAGCTCACCGCCTGGATGATGAAGGTGAAGAGGATGGCGATCCACACCCAGTAAGCGCCACCGAAGCTGGTGGCGTAAAAGAGGGGAAAGGCGGCGAAGAGCGCCCCGCCGAAGAGGACCAAGGTGGTGAAGGTCAGTTCCCACTTGCGCCCCAGGGAGTTGATGATCAGGGTCTTTTCCTCGGGGCTTTTGGCGAGGGAGAACATCAGGGTCTGCCCGCCCTGGACGAAGTTCATGAAGATGAAGAGCGCGCCCACCAGGGAGCAGATGATCCACCAGAGTTGCTGTAGTTGAGTGAGTTCCAGGCTGCCGATCATATCAGTTCTCCTCCGGACCGATGGCGATTTGTTTGAGCATGATGCGAACTTCCGCGACCAGCAGGACGGTGAAGAGGAACAGGAACATGAAGAAGGTTCCCGCCACCGTCGCCGCAGTCAGGTTGGAACGGGCTACGCCCACCGGCAGCAGCCCCTGGATGGCCCAGGGCTGGCGGCCGACCTCGGCGACGACCCAGCCCGCTTCCGAAGCGATGTAGCCGAGGAAGAGGGAGGCGACGCCGGTGACCAGCAGCCATTTCTGCTCGGCGATCTTGTCGTAGAGGGTGGCGATGAGAAAGGCGAGGAAGAGCAGGGGGAAGAACATCCCCAGCCCGACCATGACGCGGAAACTGAAGAAGTTGAGGGCGATGGGGGGGACCGCTTCCTCGGCGCTGTTCAGGTAGCCGTAGCCGAGGTAGGGACTGGTCTGCTCGAAACCGACCAGCGCCTGTTGCGCCGCCGCGTCGTTACCGACCTTTTTCGCACCCTTGTAGAGAGCGAGCTGTTCCACCGCCTGCTTGCCGAGGGTCATCTTCTCGGTGACCCCCATCACGCCATGCTCGGCGTTGCCGTAGAGCAGGTCGTTGATGCCGGGGACGAAGCTGTTGAAAGAGCGGTTGGTCAGAAAGGAGAGGGCGTAAGGGATCCCCACCGCCTCGTGGAAGGCGGGCAGATCATCCCCCGGGCGTTTTTCAAGATTGGGGACACCGAAGATCAACAGGGGCGCGCCGACCTCGCCGTCGTAGAGGCCTTCCATGGCCGCCAGCTTCATTGGCTGGAATTGACCGACTTTGTGGGCCGACTCGTCCCCGGTGAAGGCGACGAAACCGGAGGCGAAGAGGCCGAAGATCGAGGCGACGATGATGCTGCGCTTGGCCATTTCCTGATGGCGGCGGCGGAGCAGGAACCAGGAGGAGACGCCGACGATGAAGAGGCAGGCGAGCTGGAAGCTGGAGCTGGTGACGTGGGTGAATTTGCCGATGGCCACCGGCGACAGCAGCACTTCAAAGAAGTTTTCCATCTCGAAGCGGGCGCTTTCCGGGTTGAACTTCATGCCGACCGGATATTGCATCCAGCCGTTGGCGACCAGGATCCACAGGGCCGAGAGATTGGAGCCGACCGCGACCATCCAGGTCGAAAAGAGGTGAAAGCCTTTGGAGACCCGGTTCCAGCCGAAGAACATCACGGCAAAGAAGGTCGCCTCGATGAAGAAAGCGAAGATTCCCTCGGCGGCCAGGGGCGCACCGAAGATGTCGCCGACCATCCACGAATAGTTCGACCAGTTGGTGCCGAACTCGAATTCGAGGATGATACCGGTGGCGACGCCGATGGCGAAGTTGACCGCGAAGAGGGACATCCAGAACTTGGTGATGCGTTTCCAGGCTTCGTTGCCGGTGCGGACATAGAGGGTCTCGAAGAAGGCCAGCAGAAACGAGAGCCCCAGGGTCAGGGGGACGAAAATCCAGTGGAACATGGCAGTGAGGGCAAACTGGGCCCGTGCCCAGTTGACCATCGACAGGTCGAGCGATTCGATCACGGGAGCCTCCTGGTGGGAATTTATTCCCCGGCGGCGATGCCGGGTTCGGTGAGATTATCGAGAACGTGCGCGGCCCGCTCTTGGGCATTATCAAAGTTGCGGTTGAGATGGTTGGGCAGGATGAAATTGGCGAGGACGAGCAGGACTGCCACCTTGATCAGGACGATCTTCCACAGGGTGCGTCCCAGGACCATGGAGCGGAAGCCGTCCCGATAAAAGTTCCAGATCTTTTTCAGCATGGAAAAACTCCTGAAGGGCTATTTACTCAGTTCGGCAAGGCTGACGCCGTCGAGGATGCTGCGCACCTGATTCTGCACCCGGTGCCAGACCGGATGCACGGTGCAGTCGCCGCTGCGGTCGCAGAACGAGGCGTCGATGACGCAGCGGTTGGCGCAGATTGGCCCTTCGACCGCCTCGATCACCTCGCGCAGGCTGATTTCCGCCGCCGGTTTGGCCAGGGCGAAGCCGCCTCCCGCCCCCCGACTGGAACGCACCAAGCCGAGACGAGTGAGCCCCTGGAAGATCTTCGCCAGAAAGCTCTGGGGAACGTCGACGGTTTCGGCGATCTCGTTGACAAGAATAAGCTTCCCCGGCTCTTGGCGAGCCAGGTAGACCATGCCGCGAATAGCGTATTCACCCTTGCGGGTCAGTCCCATCATAAATTAAAACCCAAAAGATCGTTTTTGTCTCTTCTACCTTCTGCGGCAGCACCTGTCAAGGATCTTTTTGGTCTTTTTTCGGACGGAAGGGAATTTTTTGCGAAGAAGCGCGAAAGCGCCGCGTCCCGTTCCCTTCCGGTAAAATTCGTCCCGGGCTGACTCTTCGGGGGAAAAGATGTATGATGGGTCCAATAAATCCGTAATCTGTATCAAAGATTATCCTATTCCCGGGGTCACGCAACTATTGAAGAAGGGAGCCCTGCATGGAACATCTCGATCAGTTGATCCATACCATCGCCCTGAGCATGGGGGCCGCCTGGGCCAGCGGTATCAACCTCTATGCTGCTATCCTCACCCTCGGCGTGCTCGGGGCCACCGGCAACATGACCTTGCCGCCGGGGCTTGAAGTTCTGACCGATCCGATGGTGATCTTTGCCGCCGGGGCGATGTACTTTATCGAATTCTTCGCCGATAAGACCCCTGGGGTCGATACCGGCTGGGATACCATTCACACCTTCATCCGTATCCCCGCCGGCGCGGTCCTGGCGGCCGGGGCCATCGGCGAGGTCAGCCCGGCGCTCTCCATCGCCGTCGGCCTGGTCGGGGGCGGGCTGGCCGCCGGAACGCATCTGACCAAGTCCGGTTCGCGGATCATGATCAACACCTCGCCGGAACCGTTCAGCAACTGGTTCGCTTCCCTCGGCGAAGATGTGCTGGTCATCGCCGGGCTGTGGACGGCCCTCCATTCTCCCTGGATCTTCGTCGGGGCGCTGATCCTTTTCATCCTGCTGATGGTCTGGCTGTTGCCGAAAATCTGGCGGGGGGTAAAGGCGGTGCTCAATGCCGTGGCGCGTCTCTTTCGGAAGCAGCCATTGCAATTGCCGCCACCGGAGAACGGCGGCGGAGATATGGGAGGGTGATGATAAAAAGCCGGTTTCGACCGGCTTTTTTCATGTGTGTTGCGTTGGTTGAATAGGGGAGCTCTTTGCTCTGTGTTCCCTGTGCCTCCGTGGTGAAATGACTTAAATCAGCAGATGCGGGGCAGCTGTTCGCCGGCGAGCATTTCGATGGCGCGGCGGCCGCCGATAGAGGTATGCAGCTGCACTTGGCCGGGCGGCCCTGCCGTCACTTCGCCGATGAGGGCCGCCCCTTGCCCCTGGGGATGACGGCGCATTTGTTCGAGAAGGGCGTCGGCTGCCTCCGGCGCGACCAGGGCCAGCAGCTTGCCTTCGTTGGCGACATAGAGAGGATCGAGACCGAGGAGGGCGCAGGCTCCGGCCACCGCCGGATTGATCGGTAGGGCGGTTTCATCGAGACGGATGCCGACCTGGGATTGGCGGGCGATTTCCTTGAGGGTGGTGGCGACGCCCCCTCGGGTCGGGTCGCGCAGGACATGCACGGCATCGCCGAACTCGTCGAGCAGCGCGCCGACCAGATGGTTGAGGGGGGCACTGTCGCTGCGGATATCCGTCTCCAATTCCAGCCCCTCCCGTCCCGCCAGCACCGCCAATCCATGATCGCCGACAGGTCCGTTGATGAGGATCTTGTCGCCGACCTGGGCGCCTCCTCCGCTGATCTCCAGGGCATGTGCAAAGACGCCGATGCCGGAGGTGGTGATGAAGATTTTGTCCCCCTTGCCGCGTGGTACCACCTTGGTGTCGCCGGTGACGATGCGCACCCCGGCAAGATCGGCGGCGGCGCGCATCGCTTCCAGAATCTTCCTGAACTCCGCCAGGGCCAACCCCTCTTCGAGGATAAAGGCGACCGCGACGGCCAGCGGTTTCGCGCCGACCATGGCCAGATCGTTGACCGTGCCGTTGATCGCCAGATCGCCGATATTCCCCCCGGAAAAGAAGATCGGATCGACCACATAGCCGTCGGTGGTGAAGGCGAGACGTCCGCCGCCATGGGCGAGAATAGCCGAATCGTTCTGCTCCCGCTCGGCGACGCCGGAAAGGGTCGGGATGATCAACTCGTCGAGTAGTCGGTGACTCAAAGTGCCGCCGCTACCGTATCCGAGGAGGATGATGTCGTTGTTCATTGAAACTCCATGATTTGTGATTGGTAATTGGTGATGGGAAAAAAATGGACCAATCACTGCATTAACAGCCGTATTTATAGGCCGCCGCGCAGGCTCCTTCACTGGAGACCATGCAGGCGCCGATGGGGTTTTCCGGGGTGCAGGCGGCGTCGAAGAGGGGGCAGGCGCGGGGGGCGAGCTTACCTTTGAGGATCTCGCCGCAGCGGCAACCGGCCGGTTCCCGCGCCGGTTCGACGATCACCGGCAGTTTGAGGGCAGCGTCGTAGTCGGCGAATTCGTCGCGGATGCGCAGGCCGCTCCCGGGAATCGGGCCGATCCCCCGCCAGTCGGCGTCGCCGGGTGCAAAGATCCGGGCCATGATTTCCCGGGCTTTGGTGTTGCCTTCGGGGCGGACGAAGCGGCTGTACTGGATCTCCACCCGCGCCTCCACGGCCCGGGCCTGGCGGGTGAGCATCAGTAGCCCTTGCAGGATGTCGAGAGGCTCGAAGCCGGTGATGACGCAGGGGATGCCGTAGTTTTCGGCGAGGGAGCGGAAGCCCTCGGCGCCGATCACCGTGGCGACATGGGCTGGGCAGAGATAGCCGTCGATGGCCAGATCCGGGTCGGCGGTGAGCGCCGCCATCGGTGCCGGCATAGTTTTATTGGCGCTCAGCACCGAAAAGTTGGTCAATCCCAGGCGGCGGGCTTCGAGAATCGCCCCGGCGATGGTCGGCGTCGTCGTTTCAAAGCCGACGCCGAGAAAGACCACCTCGCGCTCCGGATTTTTCCGGGCCAGGGCGACGGCGTCGAGGGGGGAATAGACAATGCGGATGTCCGCGCCTCGGGCCTTTTCGGCTTGCAGACTTTTGCTCGATCCCGGAACCCGGATCATGTCGCCGAAGGTCGCGATCAAGGTGTCCGGCCGCCGGGCCAGGGCCAGGGCGTGATCGACGTAGGCGATGGGGGTGACGCAGACCGGGCAGCCGGGGCCAGAGATGAGCCGGATCGATTCGGGCAGAAGGGAGCGGATGCCGTGCTGATGGATGGCCATGGTGTGGGTGCCGCAGACCTCCATGAAGGTCAGGGGACGAGATGCCGCATCGGCCGCCTCTCCGAGGGCCGAAACCAGCGCCCGAGCCGCCCGAGGATCGCGAAAAAGGGCGAGGTCGATCATGGCGCGTCCGGCGCGGCGGCGATGAGTTGCCGGAAGAGCTCCAGGGTCGTTTCCGCCTCGGCCGGATCGAGTTTTTCCATGGCGAAACCGGCGTGAATCAGCACGAAATCTCCCACCCGTACATGCTCCACCAGCATCAGGCTGGCTTCGCGCTTGACGCCATCGATCTCGCAGACCGCTGTTTCACCGGTGATGCTTTTGACCTGCATTGGTATGCCGAGACACATAAAACCCCCGAGTGATTAGCGATTGGTTTAAGGCTTTGAACTAATTACTAATAACCAATCACTGGTTTTGCTTTTTTACCCGCTCTCGCAGCCAATCGTACCAGTGCTCCATCCCTTCGCCGCTCTGGCAGGAAAGTTCGATGATTTCCAGGCGCGGGTTGATCCGGAGGGCGAATTGTCGGCACTGTTCCAGATCGAAGCGCAGATGGGGCAACAGGTCGAGCTTGTTGATCAGCAGCAGATCGGCGGCCTGGAACATCTGAGGATATTTGAGGGGTTTGTCCTCCCCTTCGGTGACCGACAGCACGGCGACCTTGTGGTCCTCGCCCAGGTCGAAACCGGCCGGGCAGACGAGATTGCCGACATTCTCGATCATCAGGATGTCGCAGGCGGCGAGATCGAGATGATCGACGCCGTGGCCAACCATGTGGGCGTCGAGGTGACAGCCGGCGCCGGTGTTGATCTGGTGAACGGGAACGCCGGTGGCGGCGATGCGCTCGGCGTCGTTGGCGGTCTGCTGATCGCCTTCGAGGACGGCGAAACGCACTTCGGTCTGGAGGTCGCTCAGGGTCCGTTCGAGGATCGAGGTCTTGCCGCTGCCGGGGGAACTGACCAGGTTGAGGACCAGCAGCCGGTGGGCGGCGAAACGGGCGCGGTTGGCGGCGGCCAGGCGGTTGTTTTTGCCGAGCAGATCCTCTTTGATGGTGACGGTCTTGCCCCGGCCGTAATCAGGGGGATGGTGGTGGTCATGATCGTGTTGATGGTGGTGCGGGTCGTTCGGCGAGCAGCCGCAATCAAGGCACATAGTCAGTCGATCTCCATTTGTATGACGCTGAGTTCCTCCCCCGTGATCCGGCGCGGGGCGAATTCGCCGCAGGCCGGGCAGGCGAAGCTGTAATTGTCCAGGGGGAATTCGGTTTGGCAGGCGAGGCACCGGCCCCGGCCGGGAATTCTTTCGATAAGCAAGGAAGCGTTCTCAAGGAGTGTGCCTTTGCTGCACGCCTCGAAACAGAATTCCACCGCTTCGGGCACCACCCCGGAAAGTTCGCCGATCGCCACGGTCACGCTGCGAACGGTGGTTGCCCCCTGGCGGCGGGCGGTTGTCTCGCAGATGTCGATGATATTTTGGGTGATGGCGACTTCGTGCATGAATAATGGCCCTGTTCGGGGTAAGGATGTAGGCTTCACTATAGGTGCAGTACTTTAGCAAAATCAAGGCCAGTTCCGAGTGATGGGCGCAAGGAAAAAAATTGCCCGACAATGAGCCCCTCTGTTATCGTGGCTGACAGTGCCGAGCTATAAGGATTTATGGGAATGGAACAGGGTCGGATCTACCTCTGTGATGAGGATTCGGATTCTCGAAACTATTACGAACGGTTGCTGAGTGGTCACGGCCATGACATCCGTGCTTTTCCCGGCAGTGAGGCCCTGTTGAAAGCCTTGTCCGAGAGTGCCGAGGAGGGGCCCGATCTGGTGTTGTTCGATGCTTGTTCGCCCGGCCCCGATGGCCTCGAGCCGTTGCGGCGGATCAAAGCCTTGCGTCCGGCGGCGGCGGTCATCGTCACGAGCGCCTTCGCCACTGTGCGATGCGCCACCGCTGCGCTGAAGTTGGGGGCCTGTGAATATCTGCCCAAACCGGTTCTGGTGGACGAACTGACCGCGCTGGTCGCCAAGGAAGTAGGGCAAAGGCGTCTGGTGGAGGAGAACCGCTCCCTCAAGGCTCAGATTCGCAAAAACTTCGATCCCGGCCAGGTGGTCTTCAAAAGCGCCGTTTTCAAGAACGTCTTCGCGTTGGCCCATAAGGTGGCGCCGAGTGACGCCGGTGTGTTGATTCTCGGCGAAAGCGGCACCGGCAAGGAATTGATCGCCTCGACCTTGCATTACGCCAGCCGTCGCAGGGAACAGCGTTATCTCACCGTCAACTGCGCCGCCCTCACCGAGACCCTGCTCGAAAGCCAGTTGTTTGGCCACGTCAAGGGAGCCTTCACCGGCGCCGTGGCGACCCAGCGTGGCCTGGTCGAGGAAGCCGACAGGGGCACCCTGTTCCTCGACGAGATCGGCGACATCAGCCCGGCCCTGCAGGCCAAGCTGCTGAGGGTGCTGCAGGAGAAGGAATTCATGCCGGTCGGGGCGACCCGGGTCAAGCATGCCGATGTCCGTTTCGTCGCCGCCACCAACCGCGACCTCGAAGCCGAGGTTGCCGCCGGCCGCTTCCGCGAGGACCTCTACTATCGTCTCAACGTCGTCACCTTGCGCCTGCCGCCGTTGCGCGAACGGCGCGAGGACATCCCGCCTCTGGTCGAACATTTCCTCGGCAGGTTCGCGCCTCGCGGCGGCTTGCGCGTGTCCCCCGAGGCACTGGCGCGGTTGCAGGCTTACGACTGGCCCGGCAACGTGCGAGAGTTGGAAAACGTTATGGAAATGGCGGTGATTTTCGCCGACGGCGGGGTGATCGGACCCGATCAATTGCCGGGCAAGGTGGCCGAGGAACGGCCGGCGGCATTCTCGCTGCCCCGGGAGCAGTTGTCCTTGGCCATCGTTGAGCGCATGTATATCGAGCAGGTCTATCGCCAGACCCGTTTTCATAAGGTACGTACCGCCCAAATTCTCGATATCTCACGTAAAACCCTTGATCGCAAGTTGCGGCAGTATCACATCGACAAAGCCCCCGCCGAATCCGGCTCCTGACCCCTTCTTTTCCGCCCCCCCTCCCTTGAATTCCCTCCTTGGCCAAGGAGGGGCCATCCCAATTTTTTCTTCGTTCCGAAAAATTTTTCAGTCCTCTGTGCCCCTTGAGCATTCCCCCAGCTGACGGGGCATTTTGGACAAAATGCCACATTTTGGGTTTTTGTGTCCTTTTGTCCCTCTGGACCGGTTTGTCCTGCTTTGGCAAATTCTCAATTAAGTATACGTTATGATTGCTTTTCCCTGGCTTGTTCGGGACGAGGCACGCTCCTTGCCATTTTCTCATGATCGTAGGACCGAATTCCCGGCTTGCCCGGGATCAACATACCCCTTTCAGGAGAGAGTAGATGGCAACGAAGATTGTGATCGATCCGGTATCCCGCATCGAAGGACACCTGAAGATTGAGGTTCTGGTGGACGATGGTGTGGTCAAGGAAGCCAAGAGCTCGGGCATGATGTACCGTGGGCTCGAAAACATTCTGCTGGGGCGCGACCCCCGCGACGCCGCCCGCATCATGCAGCGCATCTGCGGCGTCTGTCCCACCTCCCATGGCCTGGCGGCGGCCTTCGCCCTCGACGAGGCCTACGGGGTGGCCGGCAGCATCACCGACAACGGCCGCATCCTGCGCAACCTGATCCAGGGCGCCAACTACGTTCAATCCCATATCCTTCACTTTTACCAGCTCGGTGCCCTCGACTACGTCGACGTGGCCGCCTGCGCCGATTACAGCGGCAGCGATCCGACCCTGAAAAAGGTCAAGGATTTCATCGGTCGCGGCCACCTCGGTCCCTTCGTTCCCCGCTATGAGGGGGACTATCGCCTGTCCAAGGAGGAGAACCGCGCGGCGGTGGCACATTACGTCGAGGCCCTCAACATGCGCCGTTTGGCTCATGAAGCGGTGGCGATCTTCGGCGGCAAGATGCCGCACAACATGTCGATCGTCGCCGGCGGGGTCACCGCCGCCCCCTCGGTGGATAAGATTACCGCCTTCCTCTGGAAGATCGACCAGTTGCTCGACTTCATCGACACCTGCTACCTCCCCGACGTGCTGCTGGTGGCCGGCCGCTACAGCGACTATTTCGGTATCGGTGCCGGCTGCAAGCAGTTCCTGTCCTTCGGCGTCTTCGACATGGACAGCGATCCCGACCTGACCAAGCGTCATCGCTACTTCCCCCAGGGGATCGTCAAGGGCGCCGACCTCAAGCTGCGCCGTCTCGATCCGGACAAGATCACCGAAGAGGTGGACAGCAGCTGGTTCGTCAACCACGGCGCGGTCCATCCCTACGAGGGGAGCACCGTCCCCGACCGCGACAAGGCCGGCGCCTACAGCTGGGTCAAATCGCCCCGCTACGACGGCGAGGTGCTCGAAGTCGGCCCGCTGGCCCGCATGCTGGCCGCCTACGCCGGCGGCGACAAGGAAGTGCAGGGACTGGTCAACGGCGTGCTCCAGCAGTTCAATGCCTCCCCCGAGGCGCTGTTCTCGGTCCTCGGCCGGCACGCGGCCCGCGCCATCGAGTGCAAGCTGGTTGCGGAAAAGCTCAAGCAATGGGTGCTGCAGCTGCAGCCGGGGCAGCCGACCTTCACCGACTTTCCCCTGGAAGTCACCAGTCGCGGCATGGGCCTGCACGAAGCGCCCCGCGGCGCCCTGGGGCACTGGATCGTGATCGAAGGCGGCAAGACCAAGAACTACCAGGCGGTGGTGCCGACTACCTGGAACGCCGGGCCAGTGGACAGCCAAGGGCAGCCCGGCCCGATCGAGCAATCGCTGATCGGCACCAAGGTCAAGGACAAGAACAACCCCTTCGAGCTGGTGCGCATCGTCCGCTCCTACGACCCCTGTCTCTCCTGCGCGGTGCACGTGGTTACCCCCAGGGGCGAGGATCTTGGGCACTTCGTGGTCGGAGGAGAAGCATGAGGCCGGAAGGGTCCGCGTTATGGGGTGTCCCCGAGCGGCTGCCGATCCTGGTTCTGGGGGTGGGAAATCTTCTGCGCAAGGACGACGGTTTTGCTGGCGCTGTCCTGGAAAATCTCGCGAGACGGGATCTGCCTTTGCAGGTTGAACTCTTTGATGCCGGAACCAGCGCCATCGACCTGATGGATGTTTTCAACGGTCGGCGCAAGCTGATCGTAATCGATGCCGTGCGTGGCGGCCAGGCCCCCGGTACCCTTTATCGCTTCAGTCCCGACGAGGTGGAAAGCGGGGCCCTGCCGATGAATTCGCTGCATCAGGTCGGTTTGTTGGAAACTCTCAAGCTGGGGGAGTTGATCGACTGCAAACCCCTGCAGACGGTGGTGATCGGTGTGCAACCGGCCGACACCGGCGTTGGTATCGGGCTGTCGCCGGAGGTGCAAAAGGTTGTCGGCAGGGCCGCCGAGTTGGTTTTGAAGGAAATCGACAGATTCGAATCCGATACGGATTCTAACGATTGATCACAAGGAGAGAGATCCATGCCCATTTCCCGACGTAGATTTTTGCAGTTTACCGCCAGCGGCGCCGCCGTGCTGGGGGTCAGTCTCTTTGGCAATCCGTTGTTGCGCAAGGCTTTCGCCAGTGCCATTCAGGAAACCCCCATTATTTGGCTGGCGGCCGGGGCGTGCAGCGGATGCAGCGTGTCGCTGCTCAATTCCCTGTCGCCGCGCATCCAGGATGTCCTGCTGGATCAGATTCTCCCTGGACACCACCTAGAGCTGGCCTTTCATCCGACGGTGATGGCGGCCTCCGGGGACCTGGCCATGCAGGCTATGTACGACACCGAGGAAAAACCTTTCATTTTGGTGGTGGAAGGCTCGATCACCACCGCCGACGGCGGTCGCCACTGTGAAATCGGCGAGAAGGATGGCCACGGGATCACCTCCCTGGAACACGTCACCCGTTTAGGGCGCAAGGCCAAGGCGGTCATTGCCATTGGCTCCTGCGCCGCTTTCGGCGGCATCCCGGCGGCCAACATGAACCCGACCGGCTCCAAGGGAGTAATGGCGGTTTTCAAGGAGCAGGGAATCGTCACCCCGACCATCAATCTCCCCGGTTGCGCCGTTCACCCTGACTGGTTCATCGGCACCGTTGCCGCGGTGCTGCTCGGCGGCCCCGAGTCGGTGAAGGTCGACGCGCAAGGCCGGCCGGAAATGTTTTATCAGAAGTTGATCCACGACAACTGCCCGCTGCGCGGCCATTTCGACGCCGGCCGCTTCGCCGAGAAGTTCGGCGACCCCTACTGCCTCTACAAGCTCGGCTGCAAGGGGCCGGTGGCCCACGCCAACTGCCCGGAAAAACGTTTCAACTCGGGGACCAACTGGTGCATCGACAACGGCCATCCCTGCCAGGGCTGCGTCGAGCCGGAATATCCCTTCGACCAGACGATGTGGGGGACGGTGCCGATCAAGGACGCCACCCCGCCGTCCCTCTATCCTCCCATCGTCACCGATCTGAAAAAGTCGGTGGACGTCACCCCGGCCTACGCGGCGCTGGCCGGCGTGGCCGCCGGCGTGGTCGGGGCGCAGGTGCTGAAGAAGAAGCCTGCTCGGCATGAGGACAGCGAAGGGAAGGAGTAAGGGATGAAACTCGATCGCAGAAAATTTCTCAAGATCGGCGCCGTCGCCGGCGGCACCGCCGTCTGCGCGACGGCGACCCCGGCCCAGGCCCGGGAGCGGCGGGAGCCCGATCCCAACTGGTACGGGATGCTCAACGACAGCACCCGCTGCATCGGCTGCAAGGCCTGTCAGGTCGCCTGCAAGAAGGAGAACAAGCTCGAACTCGAATCGACCCTCGACGACAAGGAGAAATTCGGCAACGCTATCTACGACTCGCCCCGGGGCCTGTCCGAGCATACCTACACACTGATCAAGCTGCACCAGGGGGAGAAGGCCGAAGAGGCCACCTTCGTCAAGCAGCAGTGCATGCACTGCGTCGACCCGGCCTGCCAGTCGGCCTGCATCGTCGGCGCGCTGAAGAAGCAACCGACCGGGGCGGTTCAGTACGACGCCGGGATGTGCATGGGCTGCCGCTACTGCATGGTCGCCTGCCCCTACAGCGTCCCCCAGTTCGAGTGGCACAAGGCGATCCCGTCGATCAAGAAGTGCACCCTGTGCAACGAAACCAAGCTGACCAAAGGGGAGCCGACCGCCTGTTCCACCGCCTGCCCGGTCGGGGCGATCACCTTCGGCAAGCGCGAGGAGCTGCTGCGCATCGCCCGGCAGCGGATCAAGGCCGAGCCCGAGCGCTACCTCGATCACATCTATGGCGAGAAGGAGATCGGCGGTACCAACGTCCTCTACCTGACCCGCAAGAACGTCCAGTTCGCCGCCCTGGGGCTGCCCGATTTCGAGTACAAGGCGGTTTCCGGGCTGACCGAGAGCATCCAGCACCGGATTTTCCAGTATTTCATCCCCCCGATCGCGGTTTACAGCATTCTCGGCGGCATCATGGCGTACAACCAGCGCCGCAAGAAGAACGCCGGCATCGAAGGAGGCGAAGATGAGTATTAAGGCCCTGCCCCTGCGGCAGAAATTTTTTACCCCCAACGTGGCGATCCTGCTCTTTTTCATGGGCAGCGGGGCGCTGTTCGCCTATTTCCGTTTCTTCCACGGCTTCGGCTCGGTGACCAACCTCAACCCGGCCTATCCCTTCGGGCTGTGGATCGCCTTCGACGTGGCCTGTGGCGTGGCCCTGGCCGCGGGCGGCTTCACCACCGCGGCGATCGTCGAGATCTTCGGTCGCGAGAAATACCACGCCCTGGTGCGGCCGGCGATCCTGACCGCCTTCATCGGTTATTTCCTGGTCGGCCTGGCGGTCTTCTTCGACCTGGGCAAGTACTACAATATCTGGCACGCGCTGATCTACTGGAACGGCACCTCGGTGCTGTTCGAGGTGGCCTGGTGCGTCATGCTCTACCTGACCGTGCTCGGCATCGAAAACCTGCCGAACGTGGTCGAGCAGTTCAAGGGGAACGTCAACCTGCCTGGCTCCCTGGCCCTGTTCAATCGTCCCGCCGACTGGATGCTCGGCAAGGTCGACTGGTTCTGCCGCAAGACCCTGGCCTTTTTCGTCATCGCCGGAGTGGTCCTTTCCTTCGGCCACCAGAGTTCGCTGGGGACGATGATGCTGATCGCCCCCTACAAGCTGCACGATCTCTGGTACACGCCGCTGTCGCCGTTGCTCTTTCTGACCTCGGCGGTCAGCGTCGGCCCCTGCATGGTCATCTTCGAAGGAACCCTGGCCTCCAAGTTCTTCGGCCGCAAGCCCGAGACCGAGCTGCTCGGAAGTTTCGCCAAGTACATCCCGCTCTTTCTCGGCGTCTACCTGCTGCTGCGCCTGGGCGATCTGGCCTACCGCGGGGTGCTGGCCCAGGCCTTCGACGGCAGCGTGGCCGGCAATGCCTTCCTGATCGAGCTGGCGCTGTTCGTGGTGCCTTACTTCCTGCTCAAGCGGCAGAGCGTGCGGATGCACGGCAGCAAGCTCTTCCTCTGCGCCCTGTCGGTGATCTGCGGCGTGGTGCTCAACCGCTTCAACGTCTTTCTCATCGGCGTCGACATGGCGCCCGGTTTCAACTACTTTCCCTCGGTGGGCGAGTTCGCCGTCACCTTCGCCTTTATCGCCTTCGGCGTGCTGCTGTACAAGATCGCGGTGAATTATCTGCCGATTCTCGAGGCCGAGGAGCATCATTGAGGTTTTTCAGGCTTGTCCGCCCGAGCCCGCCGCGAGGCGGGCTTTGGCTTTTCGCCGGGTTAATCCCTCTCTTGACGCCGGGAACCCCTCTCGCCTAGACTAGTCTGGTTCGTATGCCGCGCACGTTTCGGCCTCCTTTTGCAGGTCGATCTTTCCCGACGAAGCACGCCATGACCCCTTTCCAGCCGAAGGATTCCGTCGAAGCCAGTTCTTGGCGGCCGATCAGCCGTGCCGAGATCGAACAGCTGGTACGGTCCCTCGCGAGCGCCTACGAAGTCGTTGGCGTCCAGGAGTCGCACGGGCGCTTGACAATGGGTCGGATCGACGATCCGGCCCTGCTGCGGTTGGAATTCCCCCCCCGGGTCCATTCCCCGAAGAAATTCCTTTTCCCCAACTGGGAGCAGCTGTTTCGCTTCCGTCTTGGCGGCTCGGTGCTGCTGGAGGCGGAAACGGCGGCGCCGCCGCGGGTGATTTTCGGCATGCATCCCTGCGACCTGCACGCGGTGCGGGTTCTCGACGACTGCCTGTTCGAGGGGGAGGCCGACAGCGCCTACCGGGCCAAGCGCGCCGTTACCCTGCTGGTGGGGGTCGATTGCCTTCCCGACGAGCACTGCTTCTGCACCAGCATGGGAACCGACCGGATCGCCGGCGGCTTCGATCTCTTTCTGCACCGCCTCGACAATGGCTATCTGGTGCGCTGCGGCAGCGCCCAGGGCGAGCAAATGCTGGCCCGGCACGCCCCGCTGGTGGCCGTCCGGCCGGGTGAACCGCCCCTGCCGTTGCAAACCAAACAGTGCGAGGTGGGTTTGCGTTTTTCCGTGGAGTCCCTGGCGCCGCTGCTCGGCGATGCCTACGAGCATCCCCTCTGGCAGGAAATCGGGGACCGCTGTCTCGGTTGCGGCGCTTGCACCCTGCTTTGTCCCTCCTGCTATTGCTTCAACGTCCAGGATCGCCTCGACCTCGACCTCGAAGGGGGGGCGCGGGTGCGGACCTGGGATTCCTGCCAGTTTGATCAGTTCACCCGGGTTGCCGGCGGCGAGGAGTTCCGGGGTAATCAGGCCGACCGACAGCGGCACCGGTTCTTCCGTAAATACAAATATCTTTGGGAAAAACATCGACGCACCGCCTGTGTCGGCTGCGGCCGCTGCAGCCGCGAATGTCTTGGCCGCATCGATCCCCGGCAGGTACTCAACGGGCTCTTCGCGGAACGGGCACTACCTGAAACTTCGGCCGTACCCGGTGCCGAATATCGACCGCAATTGTCTGAGATTATGAAGGTGCAGGAGCTGACCGCGAGGGAAAAATCGTTCCGCCTCCGCTTCGACACGCCACTGGTCTTTGAGCCCGGAGCTTTTCTGGAGGTGTCGGTGTTCGGTCTCGGCGAGGCCCCCTTTACCATCGCTTCGCCTCCTTCCCCTGATTGCGAGGCCGAGATTGTAGTGCGTGCCGCCGGCGCGCTGACCCAGGCCCTGCACCGGCTCAAAGCCGGGGATCGGGTGGGGGTGCGCGGCCCCTTCGGCAAGGGTTTTCCGCTGGAGGAGTTTTTCGGGCGCGATGTGCTGCTGGTGGCCGGCGGGCTTGGCCTGATCACCCTGCGTTCGCTGCTGTTGACCATCCTCTCCCGCCGGCGGGAGTTCGGCCGGGTGTCGTTGCTCTACGGCGCCCGCGACCGCGAGGCCCTGCTCTTTCGCGAGGATCTGCTGGCTTGGCATCGCGGGGGGGAACTGGATTGCCGTTTTGCCGTCCTCTCTGAAACGGAGGAATGGACTGGAGTCCGTGGCGACATCACCTACCTTTTCCGCGATCTTGATCTGGCGCCGCAGCAGACGGTGGCGGCGGTTTCCGGACCGCCCGGCATGTACCGCTTCGTCAATCCGCTGCTGCTGCGCCTGGGGCTTGACGAGGAACGCCTGTTTCTCAACCTGGAGCGGCATATGAAGTGCGGCCTGGGCAAGTGCGGCAAGTGCCGGATCAACGATGTCTGTGTCTGCGAGTGCGGGCCGATCTTTCCCTACAGCCGGGTGCGGCATCTGCGGGAGGCGATTGAACGGTGATGGCGCCCGTCATGAATAAGCTCCGGATCGGTTTTTTCGACTTCACCGGCTGCGAAGGCTGCCAGCTGACGGTCCTCAACCTTGAGGACGAGTTCCTGGAACTGCTCGAACTGGTGAAGATTGTCGAATTCCGCGAGGTGATGAGCGGCGCGTGCGAACGGCTGGACATCGCTTTCGTCGAGGGGAGCATCTGCACGCCGGGGGAAGCGGAGCGGCTACGGGCGATTCGGGCCAAGGCGACCACCCTGGTCGCCCTCGGGGCCTGCGCCGACACCGCCGGAGTCAACGCCCTCGGTCATTTCCGCGATTTGCGGGAGCTGCGCCGGGAGATCTATGGCGGCGAGCATCCGCCGGCGCTGACCGACATCCCCCGTCCGCTCAACGCCATCGTCCCGGTCGATCATCGGCTGCCCGGCTGTCCCATTGATGGCCGGGAGTTTCTGGCCGTCTTGCAGGCGCTTTTGCTCGGCCAGCCGCCGCAGTTGCCAACTTTTTCGGTCTGCGTCGAGTGCAAGCTGGCCGAGCTGCCCTGCGCCTTCGAGCGCGATCAGGTCTGCCTCGGGCCGGTGACCCGCGCCGGCTGCGATGCCCTGTGCCTGGCGGCCGGCGACCGTTGCCGAGGTTGCCGGGGGTTGATCGACAATCCACGCAGTGGTCCCTACTACCGTATTCTTGCGGAGCATGGTCTGACCGAGGAAGATATTCTGGAAGAGTTTCGTACCTTTAACGTCCCGGGACGGGGAGGCCGCCGATGAAGATCGAGATCCCCTCACTGGCCCGCATCGAGGGGCATGCCCGGCTGGTGGTCGATGCCAGCAATGGCGAGCTCAAGGAGTGTCGGCTCGAGGTCTTCGAGTCGCCGCGCTTTTTCGAGGGGCTGCTCAAGGGGCGGCACTACCGGGACGTGGCACCGATCATCGCTCGTATCTGCGGGGTCTGTTCCAATTCCCACACCCTGGTGTCGCTGGCGGCCACCGAGCGAGCGCTCGGTGTCGAGATTAGCGAGCAGACCCGCAACCTGCGCCGGCTGCTGGCCTACGGCGAGATCCTGCAAAGCCACCTGCTGCAGCTCTATTTCATGGCGGTTCCCGATTTCCTCGGGGTCAACAGCATCTTCCCGCTGGCCAAGTCCCGTCGCGAGCTGGTGCTGCGGGCGTTGCGGCTGAAGAAGCTGGCCAACGACATCTGCCACCTGGTCGGCGGCCGGCCGGTACACCCGGTCACCACCTGCGTGGGGGGCTTCTCGGCCCTGCCGGCCGCCCAGGATCTGCTTGAACTGCGTCGTCGGCTGGTCACGGCCGTTCCTGACCTGGAGGCGACGGTGGCCTTGTTCGCGACCTTCGAGTTCCCCGTTTTCGAGCGGGAAACCGAGTACGTCAGCCTCGGTGCCGATGACGGCTACCCGCTGCTTTCTCAGACTCTGGTCTCCAGCGACGGGGTCCGGGCGATGGCGGCCGACTATAAGGGCGTGATCGAGGAATACCTGGTTCCCCACTCCAGTGCCAAGTTCGCCCGGATGACCCGGGAGACCTATGCCGTCGGACCGCTGGCGCGGCTGAAAACCGGCTTCGACAAGCTTTCGCCCATGGCTCGCAAGGTGGCCGCGGCGCTCGGCCTCGCTGCTGATACGGTCAATTCCTATCTCAACCTGCTGGCCCGGCTGGTCGAGGTGGTGCACTGCTTCGAGGAGGCCATTCATCGCATCGACGATGTCCTCGTCGCCGGTCTGAAACAGCCGGCAATCGCCGTTCCCGACGGAGGAGGGCAGGGGGTGGCGGCGATCGAAGCCCCCCGAGGTACCCTGTTCCATGCCTACCGTTACGATGCCGGCGGCTGCATCGAAAGCGCCGATTGCGTCATTCCCACCGCCCAGAACCTGGCCAACATCGAAGCCGACCTGCGGGCGCTGGTGCCGACCCTGCTCGATCTTTCCCGCGAGGAGCTGACTCGTCGCCTGGAAATGCTGGTGCGGGCCTACGATCCCTGCATCAGTTGCTCGACCCATCTGCTGCGGGTGGACATTGTTTAGGGTCATTGGCATCGGCAACCCGCTGATGGGGGATGACGGCCTCGGCATCGTCGCCGTCGAGTGCTTGCGGCAGATGGAGCCGCCCCCCGGAGTCGAGGCGATTGATGGTGGTACCGGTGGCCTGACCCTGCTGGAACTGTTCGAAGGGGCGCAACGGGTCATCCTCGTCGACGCCGTCGACATGGGCAAAGCGCCCGGTACCGTTGTGCGCCTCGCTCTTCCCGACCTTCTTTCCGTCGATCCGGCATTGCCCCTGTCCTGGCACGCTGCCGGCGTCCTCCCCGCGCTGCGGCTTGGTCACGAACTCAGCCTGCTGCCGCCCCTGTGGTTGTTCGGTATGCAGCCCTCCCGGATCGCACCCGGCATCGGGCTCTCCCCGGCCGTCGCCGCCGCCCTTCCCGAACTGCTCGCCACCCTTCTCGCCTTTTCGAAGTCCGCCCAATAGAATCTTGTTATCCCATTTCTTGGGACCGATATTTGCGAAAAGAAAACGACGTTTCTTTTCTTCGGGCAATGCTGCCCGTTTCATGTCGCTTTTTCAGAAAAGTGTCGAATCCTCCGGTCAAGTTTTTGACGAGTGTCATCGCTTTGTCTCGATTCCTGATTTTCCCCCTACAGGGTGTGATTTCGTTTTCCTCCAGCAGAAAGGACTTTGGCTCATGCTCTTCGCCCATTCCAAGTTGAAATTGTCCGTTCAGATCGCCGGCATGTGTCTGGCCATCATTCTGACCTTTTGTCTCGCTTTTGCCTGGCTCTATGCCCAGAGCAGCAAGCGCCAGTACGGGGATCGGCGCCTCAAGGTGCAGAACCAGGTAGAGACCGCCTACGGGGTGCTGGAGTATTTCGCCGCTGCCGCCGGTCGCGGCGAATTGACCCAGGCCGAAGCTCAGGAGCGGGCCAAGGTGGCGATCAAGGGGTTGCGCTATGGTTCCGAGGATTACTTCTGGATCAACGACACCCAGCCGGCGATGATCATGCACCCCTTCAAGCCGGAACTCGACGGCAAGGATCTTTCCCAGTCCGCCGATCCCAACGGTAAAAAGCTGTTTGTGGAATTCGTCGAGGTCTGCCGGAAAGAGGAGGGCGGTTTTGTCGACTATTTCTGGCCCAAGCCCGGATTCGACGAGCCGGTGGCGAAGATCAGCTACGTCAAGCTCTTTCCCCAGTGGAACTGGATCATCGGCAACGGTCTGTACATCGACGATGTCGAGGCGAGTCTCGCCCATGTGCTGAAAACGACGCTTGGCCTCCTCGGAGCGGTGGTGTTGGTGACGGCATTACTGGTCATCGGCATGTCGCGCAGTCTCACCGGTGCCCTGCATTCCTTCATGACGGCCTTAGGCAAACTGGCCCAGGGAGATACCCAGATTGCCGTGCACGGGAGCGTCTGCCGGGAGATCGACAGTCTTGGGCTGGCGATGAAACGCCTCGCCGAAATCATGAATGCCCGCTCTGAAGTCGCACTCGGCATCGCCGACGGCGATCTCACCCATCGGGTGGAACTCCTCTCCGAACGGGATCTGCTTGGCCAATCCATGGCGCGGATGCACGGCAATCTCAGCGACATCCTCTGTCAGGTGCAGGCGACATCCATGCAGATCGCCGCCGACGCCGGCCAGATTTCCGCCGGCAGCTCGGCCCTGGCCGACGGCGCGACTCGTCAGGCGGCGGCGCTGGAGGAGATTTCCAGTTCGATGCAGGATGTCGCCTCCCAGACCGGGCAGAACGCCGAAAATGCCAAGCAGGCCAATGCCCTGGCCGCACAGGGTCTGGATTTTGCGGGCAAGGGTAACGAGGAAATGGAGGGGATGATGGCGGCCATGGGGGAAATCAGCTCCGCCGCCGAGAACATTTCCCGCATCATCAAGGTCATCGACGAAATCGCTTTCCAGACCAACCTCTTGGCCCTCAACGCGGCGGTGGAAGCGGCCCGCGCCGGGCAGCACGGCAAGGGCTTCGCCGTGGTCGCCGAAGAAGTGCGGAATCTGGCGGGGCGCAGCGCCAAGGCGGCGAAGGAGACGGAGGAGCTGATCGCCAGCTCGGTGGCCAAGACCGAACGCGGGCTGGTGATCGCCGACCGCACCGCCGCCTCCCTCAAGGAAATCGTGACGGTATCGGCCAAGGTCAGCGACCTGATCCAGGAAATCGCCGCGGCCTCCAACGAACAGGCCCAGGCCATCCAGCAGATCAACCAAGGGCTCGCCCAGATCGATCAGGTCAACCAGCAGGCGACGGCCAACACCGAGGAGAGTGCCGCGTCCGCCTCGGTGCTGGCGGATCACGCCCGGCAGCTGCAAGCTCTGCTGCAACGTTTCCGGGTCGATCAGCGTCGCTGCAAGGCCCAAGAACCACCGGCCCGTAATCCCCGTTCCGCGGTTGCCGCCGCATCGCCGACGGGGGTCTGGGGAGCGGCCGGGGAGTCGGCGGTTCCCCGCATTGCCCTCGACGATGGCGAGTTCGGCAAATACTAGTCGTCGCCGTCATTTTTTTCGGGAGTCCCCAGGTGGGACTCCCGTTTTTTGTTTGCCCAGCGAAGCGGGCGGCTAGACGGGGTCGAGATTTTCCGGCAGGGGTGGCAGGGGCTGCCCTTTGCGCAGCAGGGTCTTCATCCCCTCGGCGGGTAGGGGACGGCTGTAGTGGTAGCCCTGGGCGTCATTGCAGCCTTCAAGCATGAGGAAATTGCGCTGGTCGATGGTCTCCACCCCTTCGGCAAGCACCCGCAGGCGCAGGCGGTGGGCCATGGCGATAATGGCGCTGATAATCGCCGCGTCGTCCGGGTCACTGGAAACGTCGCGCACGAAGGAGCGGTCGATTTTCAGCTTGTCGATGGGAAAGAGCTTGAGGTAGCTGAGGGAGGAGTAGCCGGTGCCGAAATCGTCGATGGCGATGTTCAGCCCCAGGTTCTTGAGCTGATAAAGCAGGGCGATGGTCTGCTCTTCGGCACTCATCAGCAGGCTTTCGGTGATTTCGATTTCGAGATATTCGGGGGCCAGACCGCTTTCCGACAGCGCCCGGCGGATGACCTCTTCGAGATTGCGCTGACGGAACTGGAGGGGGGAAAGATTCACCGCCACCGGCAATTTCGTCAGACCCTCATCCTGCCAGGCCTTGTTCTGGCGGCAGACCTCGCCCAGCACCCATTCGCCGATGGGGACGATCAGTCCGCATTCCTCGGCCAGGGGGATGAATTCCCCCGGCGGAACCAGCCCCTGTTCGGGGTGCTGCCAGCGCAGCAGGGCCTCGGCGCCGACAATGCGGCCGCTTTCGAGTTCGACCAGGGGTTGATAGTGAAGCAGGAACTCCCGGTGGTCGAGGGCGAGCCGCAGGCTGTTTTCCATCTCCAGTCGCTGCCGGGCGCGGACATTGAGATCGGCGGTGAAGAACTGGTAGTTGTTGCGTCCGAGTTTTTTCGCATGATACATGGCCGCGTCGGCATTTTTGATGAGGGCGGCCTCGTCCTCGCCGTCGGCGGGATAGAGGGCGATGCCGATGCTGCCGGAAACGCGCAGTTCCTGGTTGTCGATGAAAAAGGACTCGCTGATGGCCGCGAGAATTTTTCGGGCGATCTGGGCCGGGTCGGCGGCTTCGCGGATCTGCCGCAGAATGATGATGAATTCGTCCCCGCCCTGGCGGCTGACGGTGTCGCTGGCGCGCATGCACTCGACCAGGCGGCGCGCCATCTCCTGCAACAGCCGGTCGCCGACGGGATGGCCGAGAGAATCGTTGATCGATTTGAAGAGATCGATATCGAGAAAGAGGACGGCGAAAATTTCCCCCTCGCGCTGGGCGGCGACGATCGCCTGCCGTAGGCGGTCGAGGAAGAGGGTCCGGTTCGGCAGGTTGGTCAGGGTGTCGTATTCGGCCAGGTAGCGGATGCGTTCGTCGCTCTCCTTGCGTTTGCTGATGTCGCGGAAGGCCGCCACCACCCCGGTCCCCTCGTCGCCGGAGCGGATCGGTTGGCAGGAGACCTCCACGTTCATCAGGGTGCCGTCCTTGCGGCGAAAGAGTTCTTCGCCGACATAGCCTTCCCCACGACCCATGGCGGAGCAGATCGGACATTCCGCCGGGTTTGCAAAGGGCGCGCCGTCTTCTCGCACATGGAAGAGTCCGTGACCGATGCGCCCGACGACCTCATCGGGACGATAGCCCAGCAGTTTGCCGAAGGTAGGATTGACCCGCTCGATCACCCCTTGGCCGTTCATGACGTAGAGGCCGTCGCCGATGGTGTCGGTGATAGTCTGCAATTGCCGCTTTTCCCGGCGGAGTCGGCCGCGGGAGCGGAGCAGGCCCCAGGTGAACCAGGCGAAAGCGCCGAGAAAGAGGGTCGTAAGCCCGAGGCTGAGATAAAAGTCACGACGCAGGGTGGCGGAAAAGGGATTTCTGGCGTAGGCGACGATATAGGCGGCCTGTCGCCCGAGGATGTCCTGAACCGGAACGAAGCTGACCGCCCAGTCCTCGGCTTCGGTGAAGAGAGGGACGGTGAATGCCTCTCCTTTTTTCATGCCGGCCTGAACCCGGGGTTGTTCGCGGAGCAGGCGGTCGAGGCGGCGCACACTGTCGCTGGGCGGCGGCGCCGAGTCGGGGAGTCGCAGATGGGGGTCTTCAATCAGAAAATCGTCATTCAGGGGGGCCGTTTCGTAGAGCGGTCGTTGTTCGTCGAAAAGAACCGCTTCGACCTGTTCCCGGCGCAGCACCAGGGTATATTCCCGGGTTGGGTCGATGCCGGTCATGGCTGCGCGGATCGAACGGAAGGTGACGCTGGTTTCCACGGTCCCCAGATGCTCTTCGCCACGAAAGACCGGATGGACGTAGCGGAAGCCGGAAACATTTTTGCCCGCCTCAAAGCCGGTCACCGGGCGGAGTTCGGTGTTGGCCAGGCGGATGGTGGGGCGTGCGTCGAATAGAGGGTCGTCGCAGAGATGGGGGGCGTGAAAGCGCAAAAAACTGTGGCCGTCGGCGGTGTGAAAATGCAGCTGACGAATCCCCCGCTGCCTGAGTTGGGCGTAGGTTGGGGCGAGCAGCCGGTAGAGTTTGCCGCGCTGGCGGTCGCGTTCGGGGCCGACCGCCTTCACCCCGGCGGCGAAGGTGTCAAGGACATTGTCGTGCTCCATAATTTCGGCGAAGAGCAGATCCGTGGCCAGCTGATAGGTCGCCACGCTCGCCTGGTAGGTGGTGGCCGCGACCACGTTGTTCTCGGCCAGATGCTGCCGCTCCTTGTCCTGCCGGTTGTCGTGGAGGAAGAGGGCGGACAGTCCCCAGGCGAGGAGGAAGAGGAGGGCTCCGACAAAGAGGCGCATCAGAAATTGCCCTGGTCGGGAATGGGAGCGCGGTAGGGGAGCTTGCGCGCCTCGGCGTAGTCCTCATCGGTGGCGGCGCTGAGGCCGTGACGGATGTTGTCGCCCCAGGTTTTTCGGGTGGGTTCATCGGCGGCCAGCAGCGCCCGGCGAATCGCCTCGATCCGCTCCGGCGAAACCCGGGTGCCGTTGGCGACCAGAGCCAGGCCAGGCATGGGGGCGGTTTCGGCGATGATGCGCAGGCCCAACGAAGCGTATTTGCGGGCGATGGCCGACTTCAGCCCGCCGGCGTCGAACTCCCCCGCCGCCACCGCCAGGGCGACGGCATCGTGGGGGCCAAGATAGCGGTAACGGGTTTCTTCGAGACGGATTCCGGCCTGCTGCAGCAGGCCGGAGATGGAAAAGAAGCCGCAGGTGGAAAGGGGCTGGGTCAAGGCGATCTTGCGGCCCGTCAGCTGCTCGAGACGCAGGTCGCTCTCGGCGGCGACGACCAGGGCGCAGGTATAGCTGGGTTGGCCGTCAGATTCATGAAAAATGACCAGGGGTCGCGCCGCAGGAAAACGATCCTTGAGGCGCAGGTAGGGAAGGGGGCCAAGATAGGCGAGGTCGAGCTTGCCTGCTTCGAATTTGTCCAGAACCTGCTCGTTGCTGTCCGAATAGTCGATGTCCAACTCGATGCCGAGGGCCGTTTGCAGATATTCCAGCAATGGTTTCCACTGGCCGGCCACGGTTTCCGGTTTTTCCATGGGCAGGGGGGCGAATTTCAACGTTTCGGCGGAGGCGATGGAAGCAAGGGTCAGCAGGAGGGCGGCAAAGAGGGGGATGATCTTTGGCATGACGCCTCCTGTGCGTTTCGAATCGACGTGGCGGATGGACGAAGGGAGAGTTATCACGCCGTGTGATAACCATATGCCCTTTGAATTCTTATCGATTCACTCTGCAATGTCAAGGGAGGGGTCGCAACAGGCAGGCGGGATTTGCCTCAGATGCCCCGGAGCAGACAAATTGATCTCCGTGCGGGCAGCCCGTTATCGGCGTTGGCAAAAAAAAGCGCCCGGAAAACCGGGCGCTGTCAATAAGTTACTGATGTGTGTCTTTGCGCTGAGGTCAGCGCATGCGGCGGCGAACCGCTGCGAGGCCGATCAGCCCGCCGCCGAGAAGAATCCAGGTCGACGGTTCGGGTACGGCGGTAAAGGCATTGTTGCCCACGCCGGCGGCATAGATCTCGGCGGCATCCTGAAGGCTGTCGTCCCAGATCTGGATGGTATCGAGATAGCCCAAGAAGGAATTGTTGGTATTGCGGTTGATCCCGAGGCGGAGCATCTGCAAGCCACCGGGGTTGACACCGGCCGTGCCGATAAACTTGCCGTTAAAGTACAGCCGGGCGTCGTTGCCGTCAAATTTCTGAACGACGATGTTCTCCCAAAGATCAAGGGTTGGTGTTCCGATGATCTTGGCTGTCGGCAAATTAATCGAAACTAGTCGATACTGACCGTCGTAGCTGTCGATTTGGAAGGAGTAGTCCGCAGTCGAGCTGGTGTTGTTGCTGAATAATCCTTTAAACTGACCCTGGTCGGTTACCGAGGTATTCACCCACAGGGAAAGGGTCCAGTCGTCCATGCCGCCGGGGCCATTTATCTGCTGCAGGTAGTTGGCGGCCAGTCCGTCGGAAAAGTAGGCTCCGCTGGATAGCTCCGGCGACGATCCGACGGCGTTCAGATTGAAGGTCTCGGCCGATGCACTGCTGTCCGCCAGGGTCTGATCGTCAAAAGAGTAATGGGCAATGAGGGTGGCGTGTCCCGACGTGATAAAGCACGTCAGAAACAGGATCAGGCCCAATGCTGCGGCAAATGAATTTTTCATGGTCCCTCCGGATAAAAAGACGCTGATGGTTTCGGCATACGAACGATTGAATTGGATATGCAAAAAATAAACCATATGTAAAATATTGAAATGATTGATGTTTTTTCTTGGCTCAACGGGGAATTGTAAAATAATCCGACGGTTGATTTGGATTTTTTTGTGGGATGTATCTATTCCGGAGAATTTTTTCCTGTTTTTTTGAAGGGTTGTCGACGATTTCAAGGGTTGGCGGGAGTGTCGACCGGCCTTACGGTTCTGTCGAAGTCTCTTTCACCCCGCGCCGCCGGCGGCGTTGGGGAAGGTCGATGAGGGGGCGAACGGTGGTGACCGCGAAGCGGACGGCGGCGCGGATGGCGCCGGCGGCTGTTTCGCCGGCCTGCTCTTTGACCCCGGCGCCAAGGGTTTCGAAGAGAGGGCCGGAATCGCTGATTTCCTCCAGGCGCAGATAAAGGCGCACGCCCCGCCAGAGCAGGGGATTGTCTCCCGGCTCGAAGGCCAGGAAACAGGCGTGGGGATTGTCGCGCAAATAGTTCAGACTGCGATTTTCACTGAGACCGAGAACCAACGTTTGTTCATCGGGCATGCGCGCCGAGGCGAAGAGGGCGGCGTTGCTTTCGCCGCCGGGGCCGACGGTGGCCAGGATTCCGTAAGACCCCGGCCGGTTGATAAATTCCATCGCTTGTGCCGCGTTCATGGCGCCTCCTTGGGTGATTTGAGCTGGTTTTATAGCAGGATTTCCCGCTTCGCATAAAGCCTCATCCGCATGAAGGTTGCCTTTTCTCCGGGTTTATGGCTATTTGAACCCTAAAATTCCCAGGATGAAAAGGCATGCAAGCTCCCCTTTCCAAATCTCGCAAATATCGTTTCCCCCTGCGCTCGGGGAATCGCTGTGCGATGCTGGTCGACGGTCAGGCCTTCTTCGGCGCCATGCTGGAGAGTATCGATACCGCCCGCCGCTACATTTTTTTGGAGATGTACCTGGTCGAATCAGGGCAGGTCGCCGACCGTTTCATCACAGCCCTGATCATGGCTCGCGGGCGCGGGGTGGAGGTCTATCTGCTGCTCGATGCCTTCGGCTCGTACTATCTCCATCGCCGGGACCGCGCAAGGCTTACGGCGGCGGGGGTGCATCTGGCTCTTTATAACGCCCTGCGCCTGACCGGAGGGCGGCGCAACCTTTTTCGTAACCATCGCAAGCTGCTGCTGGTTGACGGCGAGATTGCCTACACCGGCGGCACCGGCATCACCGATGCCTTCGACTCGGAACTCGACCCGGACCGCTACTGGCACGAAGGGATGCTCGCCATCCACGGCCCCTGCGTCGCCGACTGGCATGCCCTGTTCGTCGAAACCTGGCGGCGCTGGGCGAAAATCCCCATGGCGGAAATCTCCCCCCCGGCGACGGTTCCCCTTGCCGAAGGGTTCCCGGGGCGGGTGGCGGTGCACGGCCACAATCTCGCCTCGTCGGAGATCATGCGCTCCTATCTGCGCCACATCGCCAAGTCCCGGCGCCGGGTGTGGCTGGCCACCGCCTATTTCATCCCCCCCTGGAAGCTGCGCCGCGCCCTGCGTCGCGCCGCCTTGCGCGGCATCGACGTGCGCCTGCTTTTGCCCGGGCCCCATTCGGACCACCCCGAGGTTCGGCATATCGGAAGCCGCTACTATGAGCGCCTGTTGCGGGACGGGGTGCGCATCTTCGAATACCAGCCCCGTTTCATCCATGCCAAGGCGATGCTCTGCGACAACTGGCTGAGCATCGGTTCGAGCAACGCCGATCGCTGGAATTACCGCTGGAACCTGGAAGCCAACCAGGAAATTCGTTCCCCGGCCTTGGGCGAAACCGTCGCGGCCCTCTTTCAGGAGAATTTCAGCGAGAGTGTCGAGATTCGTGCCGCCGATTGGCGCCGCCGTTCCTGGGGGCGGCGGCTTCGGGAATGGTTCTGGGGGGAGTTGGCCCGTTTCTTCCTTTGGCTCGGCGACCGATCCCGGGGACGGCGCGGACCTCGGGACCGCCCCTGATGCTTTTTGCGCAAGCATCATTTTTTCGCGACTTCTGCTATGGTGAAAGAAAAGGCGGCGGAGGGGGAACTTTCCCGTTGCCGGAACGCAAGAAAGGAGGCGGAACATGCTTAAGAGTGTCGGCAGCGGAGCCCTGGAGCGTTTCCAGGCTGAAGCGCAAAAGTTGCTGGAAGAATCCCGCAGGGAAAAAGCGGCGCCCGAAAGCGGCGAGGCGAAACCTGCGCGGGGTGGGGATCGGGTTTCCCTGGGGAACAAAGCGGCTGAAGGGGTCGGTTATGAACCCGCCGTGAAGGAGGCGGACATCGGCGCGGCCTTCCGGTTGCTGCGCGATCTCGTTGCCCGCAATCTTCAAGAACAGGGGGTGGCAACCCGGGTGGCGACGGGGGAGGGGGACCTCGATCTGGAAAGCCTCAGCCCGGAAGAGGCCCAGTCGCTCATCGGCGAGGACGGCTATTTCGGCGTCGAGCAGACCTCGGAGCGGATCTTCCAGTTCGCCATCGGCATCGCCGGCAACGACCCGAACCGCATCGACGCCATCCGTAAAGGGATCGAGGATGGCTATCGCCAGGCCGAGGAGGCTTGGGGCGGGGAGCTGCCGGAGATCTCTTATAAGACCAAGGATGCCTTGACGGAAAAGCTCGACAACTGGCTGGCGAGTTTTTCCGAAGCGGGCTAAAGAACGGTTATGAAGCGCCCGGGCCGGAAGCCATTCCGGCCCGTGACGTTTACGCCCTGAATTTCCCCCCTGACAACTCCCGCCACAAAAATCTTTCGTCTTAATCCCCTCTCATGCTATGGTGCGCCTCCATTCTCGACCAGCCCAGGGAGGCCCAGCGATGACCAACCAGCTCAACCAAGACGAAGTGCGGGTACTCGGCTGTTTCATCGAAAAAGAGATGACCACCCCCGAGTATTATCCCCTGACCCTCAATGCCCTGACCACCGCCTGCAACCAGAAGTCGAACCGCGATCCGGTGGTCGCTTTCGACGAAACGACCGTGGTCCGCGCCCTCGACCGGCTGCGTCACCTGGGGCTGGCGATGCAAGCCGGCGATGGCGGCCGGGTGCCCCGCTACAAGCACGCCCTCAGCGTCAAGCTCTATCTCGAACCGGAAGAACTGGCGGTGCTCGCCGAGCTGATGCTGCGCGGTCCCCAGACCCTCGGCGAACTGCGTGCTCGCGCCGACCGCATGCATTCGCTCAAGAGCCTGGAAGAGGTGGAGATCATCCTCAAGCACCTCGCCGAACGCAAGGAGCCGCTGGTCATGCAGATGCCCCGCCAGCCGGGGCGCAAGGAGTGCCGTTATGCCCAGCTGTTTTCCGGGGTGCCGGAGATCAGCGACGAGCCGGCGGCGCCCGCGCCGGAAACGGCGACTTTGCGGGTGCGGGCGGAAAACGAGCGGCTGGCTGCGCTGGAAGCGGAAGTCGCGGCGTTGCGGGCCGAACTGGAAAGCATCAAGGGGCAAATCGAGGAATTCAGGGCTCAGTTCGAGTGACCCGAAAGACGAAGTTAAACAGGGGTGAGGGCGAAGGACGACGGGACGAATTTCCTTGACCCGAAGTTGGGTTGTCATATATATAGATATTTAAATATATGACAACCCAATGACAAAGAGAGGATTTTCATGGAAGACGCGATCCGTCACGCCCTCCCCGACATCAACAGCCGCCGGCGCCTGCAATGGCTGCTGGCCCCGGTCATGATCCTGACCGTCGCCCTCGGCTGGAAATATCCCCTGCTCGGCTTTATCGTTCCGGTGGCCATGGCCGTGGGGATGATCGGCGGCTTTTTTCGCGGGCGCTATGTCTGCGGCAATCTCTGCCCGCGCGGCAGCTTCATCGACCGTATTCTCGCCCGCGTCGGCGGCGAGCGGCCGATTCCCGCGCTCTTTCGCAACCTGCGTTTCCGCTGGGGGGTCTTCGCCCTGCTGATGGGCTTCATGGCCTGGCGCCTCAGCCTCGACCCGACCTCCTGGCAGCACTGGGGGACAGTCTTCTGGTCCATGTGCGCCCTGACCACCGGCATCGCCGTGATCCTCGGCCTTCTCTACCATCCCCGCAGCTGGTGCGCCTTCTGCCCGGTGGGAACTTCGGCCAACGCCCTGGGCGGACACAAGCAGCCCCTGGAGATTGCCTCGAGCTGCCGTGAGTGCGGCAAGTGCGAGAAGGTCTGCGCCATGAACCTGGAAATCGTGCGGCACAAGCCGACCGGCGTGGTCGCCGAGCGCGACTGTCTGCGCTGCTCCGAATGCGTCGCCGCCTGCCCCGCCGCCGCCCTCAAATGGCCCGAGGCGGCTTGAAATAGAAAGAACCACCCGCAAAAAAGCGAACGCCCCGCCCGGAATCTCCCGGCGGGGCGTTCGTTTTTCATTCCCTTTTCTTTGGGGAGAGGGTGCCCGCAGGGCGGGTGAGGGCGGATTTACTGGTAATGGATCTTCTTTACCCCGTCGATTTCAGCGATGATCTGGCTCAGTTCGCGGCCGATGCGTTCCTTGTGCTGGGTGATGATGAAGCGGTAGCGGATGCACTGCGTAGTGAGATCAAGATCCGCTTCGATGTCGGAAATGCGCAGCTTGCGCTCGGCGAAGAGCCTTTCCAGGGTCGGGTAGATATCCGGCTCGGAATTTGCGGTGATGCTCAGGTGCAGATAGCGGTCCTTCTGGATGAGGGGTTCGAGCTGTTTCAGAAAGATCAGGGCCAAGAGCGAAAGAATGGTGGCGATGGTGCCGGCGATGAAGAGCCCCATGCCGAAAGCCATGCCGACACCGGCTGCCACCCACAGGCAGGCGGCGGTGGTCAGGCCGCGCACCGTGAAGCCTTCCTTGATAATGACCCCGGCGCCGAGAAAGCCGATGCCGGTGATGATCTGCGCCGCCGCCCGCCCCGGGTCGAGGCGCACTACGCCGGTGCCGGGGAGGTCGCCGTACTTGAGAAAAAAGGCTTCGGAGACGACCATCATCAGGCAGGAACCGAGGGCCACCAGCAGATGGGTACGCAGACCGGCGGGGCGTCCGTGCTTTTCCCGCTCGATGCCGAGAATGGCCCCGGCCAGGGCGGCGAGAAGCAGTTTGACCAGGATCGCCAGCTCGGTGCTGCCGGCGAGGGTGGTGGCAAAAAACATGAAATCTCCTTTAAGAGGATGAAAATTTCTTTCATTATGGCTGATTCGCCGGAAAAAGAGAAGCCCGGTCCGACGCCGGGCGGCGCTCGCCGTCGGCATTTTCATCCACAGCTTTGTCCACGGGATATTCACAAGATGTTGTGGCTGGAAAGAAAAATTTTGCCAATATATGGGGTTTTGTCCTTGACTGGATCACGGCCTGTGCTAAGGTTCTCCCGTTGTTTGAATACTGTCGGGAGGGTGGAAAAATGCTGGAATTCATTCGCAAGCGGGACGGTCGCCTCGTTCCTTTCGAGGAAGAGAAGATCGCCGGCGCGATTCAGAAAGCGGTACGCGCTGTCGGCGGTAGCGACATGGACAAGGCCGGGCGTATCGCCCGTCAGGTCGTCGGCATTCTCGAGGTGCTCTACAAGGACGCCCAGGTGCCGACGGTGGAGAATGTTCAGGATCTGGTAGAAAAGATCCTCATCGAAAACGGTCACGCCAAGGTGGCCAAGAACTACATTCTTTACCGCAAGCAGCGCGAGGCCCTGCGCAAAACCAGGGAGTTCATGCGCGAGTCGATCGCCTCGATCGATTCCTACCTCACCCAGGAAGACTGGCGGGTCAACGAAAACGCCAATATGGGTTATTCGCTGCAAGGGCTCAACAACCACATCGCCGCCAACATCACCAGCAACTACTGGCTCAATAAAATCTATCCCGCGCCCATCGCCGACGCCCATCGCCAGGGGGATTTCCATCTGCACGATCTGGGGATGCTCTCGGTCTACTGCTGCGGCTGGGATCTCAAGGATCTGCTGCTGAAGGGCTTTACCGGTGCCTACGGCAAGGTGCAGAGCGCCCCGGCCGCCCACTTCCGCACCGCTCTCGGCCAGGCCGTGAACTTCTTCTACACCCTGCAAGGGGAGGCTGCCGGCGCCCAGGCCTTCGCCAGCTTCGATACCCTGCTCGCCCCCTTTATCCGCTACGACAAGCTCGGCTACGCCGAAGTCAAACAGGCGATGCAGGAGTTCATCTTCAACATGAACGTGCCGACCCGAGTCGGCTTCCAGACCCCCTTCACCAACATCACGTTGGACATGACCCCGCCGAAGAATATGGCCAGAGAAGCGGTGATCATCGGCGGCAAGCTGATGGATGCCACCTACGGTGAGTTCCAGGAGGAGATGGATCTTTTCAACCGCGCCTTCTGCGAAGTGATGATGGCCGGGGACAGCTCGGGGCGGATCTTCTCCTTTCCCATCCCCACCTACAACATCACCGCTGGTTTCGACTGGGAGAGCCCCCGTTTCCGGCCGATCTGGGAGATGACCGCCAAATACGGCATCCCCTACTTCAGCAACTTCATCAATTCGGATATGGACCCGGAAGACGCCCGTTCCATGTGCTGCCGCCTGCGCCTCGACAACCGCGAGCTGCGTCGACGTGGGGGCGGGCTCTTCGGCTCGAACCCGCTGACCGGCTCCATCGGCGTCGTCACCCTCAATTTGCCCCGCGCCGCCTACCTGGCTGAGAGCGAGCAGGCCTTTTTCGACCGCATCGCCGAGTTTATGCGTCTGGCCCAGGAGTCCCTGGAGATCAAGCGCAAGCAGCTGGAGCGCTTCACCGCGGACGGGCTCTATCCCTACAGCCGTTTTTATCTCGAGGGGATCCGCGAGCGCAGCGGCAACTTCTGGGACAACCACTTCTCCACCATCGGCCTGATCGGCATGAACGAGGCTTGTCTCAATCTCGTCGGCAGCGGCATCGATACCGCCGAAGGGAAGCATCTGGCGATTCGCACCCTACGCTTCATGCGCAGCCAGCTGGAAATCTACCAGGAAGAGACCGGGCATCTCTACAACCTGGAGGCGACTCCCGCCGAGGGGACGAGTTTCCGTCTCGCCCAGCGGGATCGGGCCATGTATCCGGAGATCATCACCGCCGGTGAGGACGAGCCCTACTACACCAACTCGACCCAGCTGCCGGTCGGCTGTACCGACGACATCTTTCAGGCTCTCTCCCATCAGGATGGCCTGCAGACCCTCTATACGGGCGGCACGGTCTTTCACGGCTTCCTCGGCGAGCGCATCGACGACTGGCGCAGCGCGCGATTGCTGGTGAAACGCATCGCCGAAAACTTCCATTTGCCCTATTTCACCGTCAGCCCAACCTTCACCATCTGTCCGGTGCATGGCTACATCGCCGGCGAACATTTCGAATGTCCGCATCATCAGGCGGCCTGACCGTCCGCCCTATCATCCAGGAGGCAGCGAATGAACAGCAAATGTGCTGAAAAGACCGAAGTTTATTCCCGCGTTTGTGGTTTCTTCCGGCCGGTGCAGCAATGGAACCGGGGGAAGAAGGAGGAATTCAAGGATCGCACTGAGTTCGTCATGGCTCCGACCTCGGCGCGGGTCGAAGGCTAGAGCGTTTATTCCCTCTTTTTCAAAGACGGGGGCGGTCGCCGCAAAGGGATCGTCCCCGCTCTGTTTCTGCCGGATTTTTCATGAGAATTAAAGGTTTCCAGGGCACCAGCCTGCTCGATTTCCCCGGACGGATCGCCTCGTTGATTTTTTTCGGCGGCTGCAACCTCTGTTGTCCCTTCTGTCATAATCCGACCCTGGTGCTCGATCCCGAGCAGTACCCCGATTTCCCCCTGGAAGATCTTCTTGCCGAGTTGGCAGAGCGACGGACCTTCATCGACGGTGTCGTCGTTTCCGGCGGCGAACCGACCCTCGACCGGGATCTGCCGCTGTTGCTGCGCGAGATCAAGGAACTGGGGCTGGCGGTCAAACTCGACACCAATGGCCTCGCTCCCGCCGTACTGGAAAAGCTCTTCGCCGACGAGCTGGTTGATTACCTCGCTTTCGACCTGAAGACCGCCCCCGAGCGATACGGCGAACTCCACCGCGTGCCGGTCGACCCCGATCTGCTCCGGCGCGGCATTCGCGTCGTGCTCGATTCCGCCGTCTCCTACGAAATTCGCACCACCTGTGTGCCGGGGCTGGTGGAAGCCCCCGATTTTGCAGCCATGGGGGAGGCCTGTGCCGGTGCCCGCCACTGGGTTTTGCAGCAGTACATTCCCCGTTACGCCCTGGCGGAAAGCTGGCGCGCCCTGCTGCCGCACCCGCCGGAACGTCTCGCGGAATTCGCCCGCATCGCCGAGGGCTACGCGGAACGGGTTTCCCTGCGCGGCCTCTGATCCGGCAGAACGAAACGGAAAAGGCAAACGCCAAAAAACCACGCCCGCTTCGGTCGTGGTTTTTTTGTTGAAAGAAGGCATCCTGGCGGGATTTTTGCTTAATGTTCGGTGTTACGAATCTGAAAGCCGTGACAAGTTTGCCGTTGACGTCGGGATAGCGGACGGCTAAGGTTTTCCCGAACCCGCAAACGAACAAGATTTTTTCCGGAGGTCTCTTTATGCACATGGCCGATGCCCTGCTCTCTCCCGCCGTCGGTGGCGCCTTCTTGGCGGCCGGCGCTGCGCTCCTGGCCGGTTGTTCGCGTAAGCTGCGTAATGAATTCGATGACGGCAAGATTCCGCTGATGGGGGTGCTGGCGGCCTTCATTTTCGCCGCGCAGATGATCAACTTCACCATCCCCGGCACCGGTTCCAGCGGCCATCTCGGTGGTGGCATGATCCTCGCCATCCTCCTCGGCCCCTGCGCCGGCTTTCTCGCCATGGCTTCGGTCCTGACGGTGCAGGCCCTCTTTTTCGCCGACGGCGGTCTGCTGGCCCTCGGCTGCAACATCTTCAACCTCGGCTTTTTCCCCTGTTTCGTCGCCTATCCCCTGATCTTCCGCCCATTGCTGGGCAGGGCGCCGACCCGAGGGCGGTTGCTCGCCGCCAGTCTGGTCGCGGCGGTGGCGGCCTTGCAGCTGGGAGCCTTTTTCGTCGTCCTGCAAACCCTGTTGTCGGGGATTTCCGAATTGCCCTTCGGTCCCTTTCTCATGCTCATGCAGCCGATTCATCTGGCCATCGGCGTGGTCGAGGGTCTGGTGACGGCGGCGGTGGTCGGCTACGTCTGGAAGGCCCGCCCCGATATGCTCACGATGCCGGGCGGGAAGGTCTCGGCTCCGGGTTGGAAGCCGGTACTGATCTCCCTGGCTGCCGCCACCTTGCTGGTCGGCGGCATCCTCTCCTGGTTCGCCTCCAGTCATCCCGACGGGCTGGAATGGGCGATGTTTCACACCTCCGGCCGGGAGGAACTGGCGGCGCCGGAAGCGGGGGTGCATCGATCCCTGGCCGCCTTGCAGGAAACAACCGCGCTTCTCCCCGATTACGGCTTCAAGGCAGGTTCAGAGGTCGACGTCGAGGCGGATGAGGACTGGCCCGTTGTCGATGTTGGCACCAGTCTTTCCGGTCTGGTCGGCGGCTTGCTCACCTTGCTGGTGGCGGGACTGGCCGCCTGGCTGCTGCGAGGCCGCTCCCGCGTCTGAAACGCCGCATCTCCCGAAGCATAAAAGGCAACAGGGCCACCGCGATCCGGTGGCCCTGTTGCGTTTGCTGAAAAGTTGTCACCGCTAAAGGCAGATCAAAAACGCCCATCTGCCGATTTCAAGCCCGTGTGCGGGCGATAAGTTTGGCGCGGGGAATCGGCACCCGCAGACCAGTGAGGCGCAGCGCGCCCTCTTGCCAGACGTTTTCCGCCAGGTGGAGAAAGGCCAGGAGGTCCGGTGGCGGCGAACTTTGCAGGTAGGTGTCGGCGAGGCGGGCGACGATCCGGTCGAAACCGGCCCGCGAAGAGCCGTGGGCGAAGTTGCGGCCGGGAAAACGGCGGATGTCGCCGTCGCAGGTGGCGGAGATATGGTAGAGCTCGTGGATGACGGTGGCCAGCTTTTCGGCGAAGGGGAGGCGCAGAAAGCGGGGGACGAAGACGGTGACAAGATAGCGGATCTCCCGGCCGTCGTGGCTGAGGGTCGGCATGCGGTAGGTTTCCCGCCAGGGGCCCCGGCGCCGGGTCAGTTCCCGGGCGCCGCCGGCAAAGCGCAAGGGGGCGATGCGGGCGAGCAGGCCGTGCCGCCCCTCGGCGCGGGAGCGGGCGATGGCGAAGAGCACCTGTTTCGGATCGATGTGGGACAGTTCCGGCAGCGACTCCGTCAGGTGTCGGCAGAGGGCCGCCAGTTGCACCGAGAGGTCGAGGGTCAGCGTTCTTCCCATTTGTGACAGATCAGGCAGCGGGAAGGCGTTTTGTGATTCTGGTTGTCGGGCAGCGGGGCGAGGCCGCCGGTGTAGTGGCATTCGCCGCAGAATTTTTCGGCGGCCATCTTGCCGTCGCTCTGGACCACGGCCAGGTATTGCTTGTGGTTGTCGTCGTAGGGGACACGGGCCGTCTTGATGTCGCCGGAGATGGCGTAAAAGACGGCGAAGACCGCGGCGACGATAGCAACAAAGAGCAGATCGCGTTTTTTCAGGGACATGCGTACCTCGTTTGGGGCAGGGCGGCCGCACAGCGGCCGGTGGATGTTCAGCGACGCGGGCGGTCAGAATGATGAGGAAGGTAGGGAACCGGGACGGCGTCGCCGTGGCGCGCCTATTCCCCCTTGATGAAAAGAAAGTAGATGGCGGCGAAGACGATCACGGCGCCAACCAGGATGAAAACCACCAGCGGTTCGGTCCCCACCTCGCCGGCCGCCGTCCCCTTGCCGAGGGTGTAGACGACCAGTCCGGCCATGCCGGCGACGGTAAAGAGGGTGACGAGCAACACCCGCCAGCGCATGATCAGGGCGGTGATGGTGAGCAGGGCGATACTGCCGAGCAGCCAGGGATTGTGCAGGAGGTTGTTCAGGTCGATTTCGCGCAGGGCGGCAATCACCCGGCCGGTTTCAAAACGCTGCAGAAATTCGATAACATTGGAAAAATCCATAACAACTCCGCCGATTCGGAAGAAATCCGACTTCTCCTATATATTTGCTGCACGATAACAGGTTTCATGTGCAAAGGTAAAGTCCAAAAACCCCCCGCATCCTTGACTTTCCCGGGGCTCTTCACTACTATCGACCCCTGTTTTAATCGGCTGACGAAAAGCGCTCCTCCGCATTTTCCCTCGGCCTTTTGAGCGGGATTTTCAGCGGCTCGTCGATTTTTTCAGGAAAGAAGATTCGCGCTTTGTCCGAACGTGCTATCGGGGTATTCGATTCCGGGGTGGGCGGCCTGACCGTCCTCAAGGAGATGCTGCGCCTGCTCCCTGGTGAGGAACTGGTCTATCTTGGGGATACCGCTCGCGTTCCCTACGGCAGCAAGAGCCCGGCGACGGTTCTGCGCTACGCCCTGGAGGCGGCGGCCTTTCTCGTCGAACAGCGGGTGAAGATGCTGGTGGTCGCCTGTAATACGGCCTCCTCGGTGGCCCTCGACGAACTGGAGGAACGTTTCCGCCTGCCGGTGGTCGGGGTGATCGAGCCCGGCGCGCGCAAGGCTGTGGCGGTGACTCGCAGCCGCCGAGTCGGGGTCATCGGCACCGAGGGAACGATCGCCAGCGGCGCCTATACCCGCGCCATCCATGCCCTCGATCCGACCATCGCGGTCTTTTCCGCCCCCTGCCCCCTCTTCGTCCCCCTGGCCGAGGAAGGCTGGGCCGAGCATTCGGTGGCGCTGCTCACCGCCCGGGAATACCTGGCGCCGCTGATGGCCAAGGGGATCGATACCCTGGTTCTCGGCTGCACCCACTACCCCCTGCTCAAAAGCACTTTGCGGCAGGTGCTGGGCGATGAGGTCGCCCTAGTCGATTCGGCCGAGGAGACCTCCCGCACGGTCGAGGCCATGCTCAACGGCCATCGACTTCCCCGCCAGAGCGATCCGGGGGGGCCGCGCTTTTTCGTCACGGATATTCCGACCCGCTTCGTTCGGGTGGGCGGCGCCTTTCTCGGCCGCGATCTGAACGGGGTTACCCAGGTCAGCCTCGATTGAACGCGGCCGGTTTTTTTGGGATCATTCGCTTGCGCCGCCTGAGGAGGTTTCCATGGTCACACCACAAAAAAAACCGCTGAACAAGCTGCTGCCGGCGCTGGTGATCGTCTTGCTCGGCGTGGCCGGGGTGCTGCTCGGGCGTTTTCTTTTCGCGCCGTCGAAGCCACCCGTCCCGCCGCCCCCGCCGCCGCCCGTGATGCGCGAGGTGCAGCTCTATTTCGCCACCGTCGCCGGTGATGGCCTGGTGGTAGAAACAGGCCGGATCGAGGATTGCCAGGTGCTCGAGGATTGTCTGCGGCGCACGCTGGAAGCCTTGGTCGCGGGACCTGCAGGGCCGCTGGTGCCGGTGTTGCCGCCGGGCACGCGGGTGCAGACGGTGACCATCGACGGCGCGACGGCCTGGGTCAGCTTCAGCCGCGAGCTGGTCTCCGGCCATCCCGGGGGGAGCATGAGCGAACTGCTCACCGTGCAGGCCCTGGCCAATACCTTGGCTGCCAACTTTTCCCACATCCGCCAGATCCGGATCCTCATCGAAGGGGAGCCGGTGCAGACCCTCAAAGGGCACGTCGATCTGCGCGGCCCGATCACCGCCGACTTTTCTCCGGCCCGGCCCCGGCTTGATGCCGGCGCCGCTCAACCCAACGAGGAATGACATGGCCGATTTTCTTCAAGCCATCAAGGAACAGGTGCTGGTGCTCGACGGCGCCATGGGCACCATGCTGCAAGAGCGCGGCCTTCAGGCCGGAGCCTCCCCCGAAGCGATGAATCTGGAGGCGCCCGCGGTCGTTGAGGGGGTGCATCGCGCCTATGCCGAGGCCGGGGCGGACATCCTGGTGAGCAACACCTTTGGCGGCAGCCGCAGCAAGCTGGCCCATTACGGGCTGGAAGGGCGGGTCGCCGAGATCAACCGGGCCGGGGTCGAGATCGTTCGCCGGGCCGCCGGTTCCGGGCAGTTTGTGGCCGCCTCCATCGGCCCGACCGGACGTTTTCTGCAGCCGGTGGGGGATGCCGGTTTCGACGAGATGGTCGAGATCTTCGGCGAGCAGGTACAGGCCTTCGTCGCGGGCGGCGCCGATCTCATCTCCATGGAAACCTTTCTTGATGTCCGCGAACTGCGGGCGGCGGTGATCGCCTGCCGCGAATTCTCGAAACTGCCCATCATCGCCCAGATGACTTTCGACGATGCTGGGCGCACCGTCCTCGGCACCCCGCCGGAAGCTGCCGCCGTCACCCTCGACGCCCTCGGCGCCGACGTCATCGGTTCCAACTGCGGCCTCGGCATCGACGGTATCTACGCCATTCTCGAAAAGATGCGCACCGTGACCAGTCGCCCGCTCATCGCCCAGGCCAACGCCGGGCTGCCGCAACTGGTCGACGGCCAGACCGTCTTCCCCGGCACCCCCGAGGAGATGACCGCCTATCACGACCGCCTGATCGCCCTCGGTGCCCGCGTCATTGGCGGCTGCTGCGGCACCACCCCGGCCCATATCCGCGCCATCCGCGACGCCCTCGACGGGCGGAACCAGCGCTGGACGCCGCCCAAGCGCCGCGGCTTCCTCTCCAGCCGCTCGGCGGTGGTGGAGATCGGTGGCGCCGCCCCCTGCGCCATCATTGGCGAACGCATCAATCCCACCGGCAAGAAGGCCTACAGCGCCGAGTTGCGGGAAGGGAAGACCGCCTACATCCGTCGCGAGGCCCAGGAACAGACGCGGGTTGGGGCAGCATTGCTCGATGTCAACTGCGGCACCCCCGGGGTCGACGAACCGGCCGCCCTGGAACGGGCGGTCTACGCTGTCAGCGGCGTCAGCAGCGCACCGCTGGTCCTCGATTCCTCCGATCCGGCGGCCTTGGAGCGGGCGCTCAAGGCGGTGGACGGCAAAGTGCTGATCAACTCCGTTTCCGGCGAAGAAAAGAGCCGGCGCGTCATTTTGCCCCTGGCCCGCAAGTACGGCGCGGCGGTAATCGGTCTGGCGCTGGACGAGTCCGGCATCCCGGAAACCGCCGAAGGGCGGACGCGCGTCGCCGGCAAGATCCTGGAAGCGGCGCTGGCGGCGGGACTGCCGAAGGAGGATGTGGTCATCGACTGCCTGACCCTGACCGTCTCCGCCGAGCAGAAGCGGGCGATGGAGACGATCCGCGCCCTGCGCGCCGTGCGCGACGAACTGGGGCTGGCCACGGTCCTCGGCGTGAGCAACATCTCCTTCGGTCTGCCCAACCGGCCGGTCCTCTCGGCAACCTTCTTCGCCATGGCGCTGGAGGCCGGGCTCGCCGCCGCCATCGTCAATCCCAAAGAAGAACGGATGATGGACGCCTTCCGCGCGGCCATGGTCCTGCTCGGCAAGGATGAGCGGGCCGAGGAGTTTATCGCCGTCTACGGCGGCGCCCAGGCGGTGCCGACGGTGCCCAAGGGGGAAGGGCCGGAACCGGCGATCCGCGAGCTGCTCGGTTTCGCTGTCATTGAAGGGGACAAGGACGGCATCGTCGCGCTGGTGGAACGGGCTCTGGGCGAGGGGCTTTCTCCTCTGCAGATCAGCAACGAAGGACTCTTGTCGGGGTTGGAGGAGGTCGGGCGGCGCTTCGGCCGCAACCAGATCTTCCTCCCCCAGGTGATGCTCTCCGCCGAGACCATGCAGGCCGCCTTCGCCCGCCTCAAGCAGGAGCTGCGTGGGGACGCCGCGCAAAGCCTCGGTAAGATTCTGATGGCGACGGTCGAGGGGGATATCCACGACATCGGCAAGAATATCGTCTGCACCCTGCTTGAAAATCACGGCTTCGAGGTCATCGACCTGGGCAAGAACGTTCCCGCCGCGCGCATTCTCGACGCCGCGCAAAAGCATCAGGTCGATGCCGTCGGCCTTTCGGCGCTGATGACCACGACCTTGCAACAGATGGAGGTCGTTCTGGGGCAGCTGCGCGCGGCCGGAATCAAGGTCTTCACCATGGTCGGCGGCGCCGTCGTCACCCAGGATTACGCCGACGCTATCGGCGCCGATCTCTATGCTGCCGACGCCCTCGAAGCGGTGGCCAAAGTCAAGGCGTTGCTCGCCCGTTGATGCCCGGAGGCCGGGCCGGGCGGGCCTTGCGCCATTTCGCGTAATGTGTTAACAATGAACCGTTATTTCACTGGGTCGCGAGGCGCGCATGGTTTTCGGTTTCAATCATAATTTTCGTTACAAGGGGGGCGTTTACCACGTCCAGACCGAGGACAGCGGGGAGAAAAATCCCCAGGTCGTCACTCTCCTTTACCACGGCGGCACCATTCTCGCGTCGACCAAGACCTCTTACGCCGATCAGCTCGGTGTCGATCAGTTGGAAAAACAGGTCGAAGAGCTGATGAAGCAGCAGCACCGGGATATGCTGCGGCGGCTCAAGGAGGGGGAATTCGACGGCCGCATCGAGAACCTCAAGTTCGCTGCCGCCACTGAACTCCCCGTCGCTCCCGTCTCCGGTGTTGCCGCCGATCCGTCTCCTGCCGCGCCTTCCCCGGCCGCTCCGGTTTCCGTTCCGCCGGCCGCTTCCTCCCCCCCGTCGCCGGCCGTTTCACCACCGGCGCCTGCCCAGCCCGTACCGGTTCCGGCAACCGCCCCGGTTGTGACCGCATCCCCGGCGGTCAAGCCGCCGGCGCCGAAACCGGTCGCCGAACCCAGCCTCGACGACATCATTCTCTCCTATCTCATGGGCGAGGATTCTTGAAGGATGATCAGGTTCGCTCCGCGATGGGGTTTCATCGGAAACCAGCGGGGGGTCACCCTGCTGACGGTGCTGGTCATGGTGGTGGTCATCGGCCTCACCCTCGGCATGGCCGGAACGAATTGGCGTGCGCTCATGCAGCGGGAACGGGAGGAAGAACTCTTCTGGCGCGGCGATCAGTACCGGCGCGCCATTGAAAGCTATCAGCAGGTCAATCACGGCGGCCTGCAACGCTACCCCGAGCGTCTCGAAGACCTGCTGCGCGACCCGCGTTCCCTGCAGGTCAAACGCCATCTGCGGCGGCTCTATTCCGACCCCATGACCGGTGGCGACTGGGTGCTGGTGAAGGATCCCGCCGGGGGAGTCAAGGGGGTGCGCAGTTCGAGCAACGACGAGCCCTTCAAAAAGGATAATTTCCCCGAGGAATACGATACCTTCGTCGATCGGGGCAAATACAGCGAATGGGAGTTTTCCTACACGCCCGAAAAAACTCGCGCCGGAAGCACCGCGGGCGCGGGTGTTCCGACCGCCGCCGGGAATCTCCCGGCCAACTGATTGAAAGCCTGGGTGCGCATTGTTTTTCAAGAGCCTCGTCACGCGCGTCATCATTCTGCATATCCTGCTGCTGGTCATCGGCATCAGTGTCCTGACCCTGTTCCATCTGCGGCGGGAGCAGGGGCACCTGGTCGGCTCGACCCGGCAGAATGCCACTCTGCTTTTGGCCACCATCGAAAAGGCGATCTTCAACGCCATGTGCACCGGGCAGAACGACGAGGTGCAGGTCATTCTCCAGTCCATCGGTGAAAACCCCCAGCTTGCCGCCCTGCGCATCTTCTCGCCCGACGGCACCATTCTCAAGTCGGCGCACCCCGAGGAGATCGGTCGGCAGGTCGGTTTCAACGAACTGGCGCTCTTTCAGAACCGTCGCGACCACGCGATTTTTCGCTACGGCGACAAAGAGCTGCTCGGGGTACTCAGGCCGATCATGGCCGATCGCCGCTGCTACAGCTGCCACGGCAGCGGGCACCAGGTGCTCGGGCTACTCAACCTGAACTACTCCCTCGCCGACACCCGCCAGAAGTTGCGGGAGTCGACCCAGTTTTTCCTCGTTTCCACCCTCGTCATCCTGGCCGTGCTCTCGGCCGGGGCCGCTTTTCTGCTGCTGCGTTTCGTGCGCCGGCCGATTCATTCCCTGGCCGAACAGATGGCCAAGGTCGAACAGGGGGATCTGAGCGGCCGGGTCACCCCTCTCGCTTCCGACGAAATGGGCAGCTTGGCCGGCAGTTTCAACTCGATGGTCGACAACCTCGAGAAGGCGCGCAAAACCCTGGAGCAGTACCACTATCAGCAAATGGTACGAGCCGATCGTCTGGCTTCCGTGGGTGAAATGGCCTCCGGCGTGGCGCATGAAATCAAGAACCCCCTGGCCGGGATCGGCAGCGCCATCGCCGTGCTCGCCGATGATTTTCCCGAGGACGACCCCCGGCGGCGGATTGTCGCCGAGGTGCTCGAACAGCTCAACCGTCTCAACAAGACCGCCAGCGATCTCCTCTACTTCGGCAAGCCCGGCGACCCTGATCCCGCCTTTGTCGATCTCAACGAACTGGTCAACAAGACCCTCTTTTTTATCGCCCAGCATCCGGAATCGCGCAACGTTCATCGCATCAAGATTCTCGATCGTGAGCTGACGCCCGTCTGGGCCGACGAAAAGCAGTTGCAGCAAGTGCTCTTCAATGTGATGATCAATGCCCTGCAAGCCATGACGGCGGGGGGCTCCCTGACCGTGGAGACCGCCCGCGTCGACCACGACGGCCAGATAATGGCCCGAATCATCGTTAGCGACACCGGTCCGGGTATCGCCGAAAAGGAACTGGAGAAGATTTTCTCCCCCTTCTATACCACCAAGACCCAGGGGACCGGGTTGGGCCTGGCCATCTGCCGCCGCCTGATGGAGCAGCAAGGGGGAGGCATTCGGGTTGAAAGCCGTCTCGGCGAAGGTTCCGTCTTTACCATTGAAATCCCCATCCCCAGCGGGGAAACCGCCAACTGCCAAAGAGGATAACCGTGCGCCAACAGAAGATACTGGTCGTCGACGATGAACATCTGATTCGCTGGTCTTTGGAACAGAATCTCAAGAAGCAAGGGTACGAAGTCGTTACCGCCGCCACTGGCGAGGACGCCCTCAAACTGCTCAAGGACGATGTTCCCGACCTGATGCTTCTCGATATCCAACTCCCCGGCATCGACGGCCTGGCCGTGCTGGAGCGGGTCAAGGAGATGGAGGAGGAGATCATCGTCATCATGGTCACCGCTCTGGGCGTACTCGAAACCGCGGTCAAGGCCATGCGCATGGGCGCCTACGATTACATCAACAAGCCCTTCAATCTCGACGAGCTGGCGATCGTCATCAAAAAGGCGCTCGAAACGGGCGAGCTCAGACGTGAGGTGGCGCATCTGCGCTCCGAGCAGTCCCGCAAGTACGGCTCCGGCAGCATCATCGGTCGCAGCCGGCACATGCAGAATGTCCTCACCATGGTCGATAAGGTCGCCAAGAGCGACGCCGGCACCATTCTCATCCAGGGGGAGAGCGGCACCGGCAAGGAACTGATCGCCAAGGCCATCCATTACCAGAGTGGCCGCGCTGAGCGCCCCTTTATGGCCATCAACTGCGCGGCGGTGCCGGAAACCCTGCTCGAAAGCGAGCTGATGGGCCATGAGCGGGGCGCCTTCACCGACGCCAAGGTGCAGAAGAAAGGCCTGTTGGAGATGGCCGACGGCGGCACCCTCTTTCTCGACGAGATCGGCGACATGGCCCCCGGCATGCAGGCCAAGCTGCTACGGGTGCTGGAGGATCGTTCCTTCCGCCGGGTCGGCGGCACCAAGGATATTCAGGTCGACGTGCGCATTATCTCGGCGACCAACAAGGATCTGCTCCAGGCGATCGAAGAAAAAGTCTTTCGCGCCGATCTCTACTACCGCATCCAGGTCATTCCCATCCACCTGCCGGCTCTGCGTGAACGGCGGGACGACATCATGCCCCTGGTCGAGCATTTCATCGCCCACTTCAACCGGGAGTTCGGCAAATCGGTCAAGGGCGTTTCGAAAATGGCGGAAAAGTTCCTCACCGAGTACGCCTGGCCCGGCAACATCCGCGAGCTGCGCAATATCATCGAACGGGCGATCATCCTCGAAAACGAAGAAACCCTGCTGCTCGAACACCTGCCTCAGGAACTGGTCGCCAAGACCGGCGGTTCCTCCGTCGGGCCTTTCAGCGTTCATCTGCCCGAGGAAGGGATCGATATTGAGGATGTCGAGCGGGAGCTGATTCGCCAGGCCTTGGAAACCTCCGAAGGCAACCAGTCGAAGGCGGCCAAGAAGCTCAATCTCGGTATCGACGCCTTCCGTTACCGGATGAAAAAGTTTGGTTTCCTCTGATCGGGAAAAGCGAGAAAACCATCCATCTTTCGGGTCTGTCGGCCATTTGACGGCAGCATGGTCTTTTCCCGTTTTTTTGACAGGGCGCGGTGCGCGGTAAATCGCCAGCGCGCCCGAAATTTTTTCTCTCCGGACACTTTTCGCCTATCCCACCCATTGATTTATTTGATTTCTTCAATGAAAATCTGAGCTTTTCCCCCTAGCGTATCCCGCATTTTCTCGGGTATCGCTCTCTCTTTTCTCTCATCGTCGTCCTTTTCCCTCCTCGGCTCCCAGCCCCCGTCCGTTTCCGAGCAATCTACTTGGTATCACCGTTGCATGAATGATGTTAGCGGACCTGTCACCGCCGCCTGCGACGTGAATAAACGTCCAGGGATTTGGGGAGGCACAGCTATGACCGGATTTTCAAAAGGGATTGGACTGATTCTGCTGGCAGCCTGGTTTTTCGCGGGGAGCGCCCCGGCCTGGGCGGTAACGGCTCCGCGTTTCCAGTCCCTCGGCCAGATTCGCGATGCCTTTATCGCCCCGACCCGCCTCGATGTGGACGATCAAGGCAATCTCTACGTCGTCGATGCCCGCAAAAAAACGGTTTTCAAATTCGACAAGTTCGGCGCCAAGAGCAAAGGGATTCAGGCCTTCACCGAAGCGGAAGCGTCCGGCGGCGGCCTCGCCGTGAGCGGCGACGGCAAGCGCCTCTTTGTCGCCGAACGCCAATCGGTGGCGGTTCTCGACGGCACCACCGGCGCGCGCCTCGGCTACCTCGGCGGTCAGAACCGCTTCGCCCACGTCTACGACATCGCGCTCGACGCCGACGGCCACATCTTCGTCGCTGACGCCGAGCGCCTCACCATCGAGGCCTACCGTCCCGGTGGCCAGGACCCCCTCGTCCCCTACGTGTTCGACTATCAGTTCGGCGCCAAGGGGACCGCTCCCGGTCAGTTCATGGGCATCGCCGCCATGGAAATCAACCGCGCGGCGGGGGAAGTCTACGTTGCCGACCCCAATTTTCACAAGCCCACGGGGGCGAGAACCATCCTCTCCTACCCCAAGGTGCAGGTCTTCGATCTCGCGGGAAACCTGAAAAAAATCAACGGCATAACCAATTTCATCCTGCTCGGGAGCAAGTCCTTCGGCAGCAAGGAGATGATCTACTTCGGCGGCATGACCTTCGACGGTCAGGGGCGGGGCTATTTCTCCGACAGCTATAACGGCCGCGTCAATGTCTTGAACGTGACGGGCACCGATCCGCTGCGCATGTATCTTTCGAGCTATGCCGTGGCGGGCTTCAGGATGGGGCAACTCAGCGATCCCCGGGATCAGGTTTTCGATCCCCTGACCGGCCGCCTCTTCGTCCTTTGCGGCGACGGCCGGGTGGAAATTTTCGGCATCGACGGCGCCGTCAACCCGGTGAACGCCAACGAGGCCCCGGAAGCCCCGGTGGCGGTCAGCCCTGTCGGCCGGGGGGAAGTCCCCTCGTTGACGCCGACTCTGAGCTGGCAAGAGGCGATCGATGCCGACGGCGACGAGCTGACCTATCGAGTCAAAATCGGCGAAGAGGGAGCTGCGGCGGAAACCTTCGAAGAGATCGCCGGGACGAGCTTCGTCCTTCCCCGGGAACTCCGCGAAAACGCGGCCTATGTCTGGTCCGTTCAGGCTTTTGACGGTGAAGCCGCCTCCGCCTGGTCCGATACTCAAGCCTTTTTTGTCAACGCCGAAGAAGAAGCGCCCACGGCGCCGGAGTTGACGGCGCCGGATTCGGGCAACACGGCCGACGGCCTGACGGTCTTTTCCTGGCAAGCGGCCACCGACCCCGATCCCTTCGAGACGTTGACCTACGTCCTGCAGGTGGCGGCCGACGAGAGTTTTGCCGTGCCGGTGCTGGAAGAACGTCTCGACGCCACCAGCCTGGCCCTGGGGGATTGCGCCGACTATTTCGAGTTGGAGGACGGTCAAGCCTATTTCTGGCGGGTCACTGCCGTCGATTCCACCGACCTCGAATCCGCTCCCGGCGAAGCCCGGCCTTTCACCTACGATTCCACCATTCTCGCGGTGAGCGCCAACGTCGAAGGCGCCCACGTCCATCTCGGCGGCAATCTCGGGTATCCCGGTCAATTTCTGGGCGAGACGCCCCTCGAACTGCGCGACTTTCCCGTCGGACCCTGTGCCCTAGTGGTGGAACATCCCGGCTTCGAACCGGCCGTCGCCGCGATTACGGTCGAGGAGCGGATTGGTGCCGAGGTGGAGGTGCAACTTCTCCCCGCCCTGGTGCCGGACAAGTTCACCGAACGGGAGCCGCTGCGCGCCGGGACCGGGCGACTGCGCACGGAAGGCGAAGCCGCTCCCTATTGGGCCGATTTCGATCATGACGGCATCAGCGACTTGCTGGTCGGCACCGCCTCCGGGCAACTGCTTCTCTATCGCGGCCAGTCCGAGGACGGGTCCCGCTACGGCGAAGGGGAAGTTCTGCCTCTGGGGATGACCGTGCCCGGTGCAATGCCGGTGCTGGTCGATTGGGACAACGATCTGCGCAAGGATCTCCTCGTCGGCGCCGCCGACGGCACCCTGACGCTCTTTCTCAACCAGGGGAGCGAAAGCGCCCCGGTCTTCGCCGAGGGGATGTTGCTGACCGACGGGAACGGCGTCATCGATGTGGGGGACAGCGCCGCGCCGGTGGTCGTCGATTTCGATGGCGACGGCAAGAAAGATCTGCTCGTCGGCAGCGCCGACGGCCGACTCGTGCGTTATCACAACGAGGGCCCCGATGCCGGCCCGCGCCTGGCGCGCGTCGAGTTCGCGCTCGAAGGCGTGGGAGAGACCCCGGTTGCTCCCTTCATGGTCGACTGGAACGCTGACGGCCGGCGCGATCTGCTGCTGGCCCAGGACGGCCGCTTCCTCGTTTTCTCCTGGCTGGAAAATGGCAGCTTTGCCCCCGCCGAAGATGTTGAGGTTGCCGGTAGACTCGCCGGCGGTACGCCGCAGCGGATCTTTGTCGCCGATACCGACGGGAAAAAAGGCAAGGATATTTTTGTCGGCGGCGAAGACGGCGAGGTGCGGCTGCTGCAAGGCAACGCCAAACTATTGGCCCCCGCCTTCATGCAGTTCATGCTGAAGAAACTGGACGATTTAGCCGAAGAGCTGGCTGAGGATCGAAGAAATCGGGCGGATGTGGACGGGATCAAAGCTCAACTGGCGAAGAACAACATTCGCGCCGCCAGTGAAAAGATGGAAGCCTTGTACAGAAACATCGAAAGCAACCGGGACATAGCCGCCCAGGTCGCGGAAGCTCGCGACCTGCTGCTACAGGCCGAAGCCGCCGGGGAATAACGGTTTCAAGGTAACGGAGACGGAGAAATGAAGAAAATAACGAGTGGATTGATTGGCGTTCTGGCTCTGATGCTTGTGGCAGGCGGAGCAGCCGAGGCGACGCGTGGGCCTCAGGGGGTTACCTACTCAGCCCATAACCTTTCTATGAGCGCAGACCCTGATTGGCCTACATATGTATCTGATAACGAGACGCAAGTTTGTGTTTTTTGCCACACTCCGCATGGGGGTACTTTGGATGGTCCGCTTTGGAACCGTGAGAGTCCAGGTACTATTTACACACATTATAATAGTGCGAGTTTGTCGTCATATTTGAGAGCACTTTCCATCAATCGCTCTGTATCAAAAGAGTCACTTCTTTGCTTAAGTTGTCATGATGGAAGTATAGCCATTAACTCATTAGTTAATTATAGTAACTCATTGGTTAATGAAAATAATGAACCGGTTCTGCCGACTCATAATGGAGGACGATCTGTAGAAATACCGATCATGTTTACCACTGATCCAGATTTGCCTCCAAATCCAGGGCCACAAATAGGGGCCTCCCGTGAAAACCCTGATGCACACGGGGATCTTTCGGATGACCATCCTATTTCTTTTTCTTATAGCTCAGTTTATAGTGCAAAAGCTGAAGAATTTAAAACAGTTTCTGCCGCAGAAATAAATGGTGTTCGGTTTTTCGGTACTGAAAATCGTGTGGAATGCTCCTCTTGTCATGACCCACATGTGATGTATGACCAAAATTATACTTTGTCAAATGGCGATCTTGTTGTAGGTGCTGATCCTGATTACACACCTTTTTTGATTACTCCGAATGAAGGCAGTGCCTTGTGTCTTGCATGCCACGATAAATAAGTGTTACTCAATTTTACTGTTTGACGATGCCATTCGCCATATAGTCAGCAGGAGATATTATGAGGCTGAATACAACATTGATTCTGCTGGTTTCTCTGTTTCTTCTGGGAACAGCGGGGTGGGCAGAAGCATCCCGCCCTATTCACGCTTTCGACTGTAATGCTTGCCATAAAGCAGGCATGTCTACAGCCACTATTTGGGGGAAAAATGTTTGTCTTCAGTGTCATCAAGACGAACATGAAGACATCCCTTTTATGGACGGTAATAGTTATCCTCCCAAAGGGGAGTTTTCTGTTGAAGATGCCAGCGATGCTATGGGGGAGGCAACAAAAGCGCTAACTCCAGAAGATTCTGAAAACCCTATTAGCCCTTCCCAACAGACCTCACATTACTGGGCTTCGCCCAAAGACGTGGTCCCCGCTGCCGGAGCACGTGCACCTTCAGTAGCTCTTTATCGTTCCCGGTATGGTACCTCCACCGGAAGAGTGACTTGCACTCGCTGCCATGATCCGCACAAGCTGAAAGATGGTTTCAATCTCGAGGCCTCGACCAATAAGCTTTTGCGCATGAACAGCCCTGACGCCATGTGTCTTGATTGCCATCGTGATTGGAATATGGCGGGAAATCGTGGTTTACTTACCCATCCCCTGGTCAAGGATTACCCGGCGTTTGTCGCGGCCGAGGCTAATAAGTTCAAATACAAATCGGTTGATGGGTACAACAGTGCTACTCTGGTCCTGCCGTCCAACGAAGGCTCCGGCCAGGTACGTATGGTCTACAACAGCGTTGATGCTACCGGGACCGGTTCCGGGCCGATGAATGTCTCCTGTACTTCCTGTCATGGCGTACACTTCACCGATTCGGACTCAAGTACCGTCGACGGCAAGGGGAAAGCTCTCAACTCCGGCGACGGCAAACTGTTGTTGAGCGATGGACCCCGGCGTACCCACGGCGATCCGATAGAACAGGGAAAGTTGCGTTCCAACCTTTGCCAGGCCTGCCATGTCTACAAGAAGCACGGTGACGTCAACGGCAACGACAACGGCATGTTCGCCGGGTGTCTCGACTGTCACAGCGGCCACGTCTACCATGCCACCAGCCCCAACTACTTCGTGCTGCGCAAAAGCGTCGAGGACGTTTTCATCCCCAAACAGGGGGCGGTGGGCAGCGCGAGCGGGCTGGAGTTCACAACCCTCGAAGCGGCCTGGGCCAATGGGACCAATACCGGCTACTGCCAGGGCTGTCACACCCTGAATTTCCCCCACAACGGCGTTGCCTCGGGAACCCACGGCAAGGCCTCCTGCGTCAACTGCCATTTCCACAACAACGAAACCGGCTCCTTCGTCGCCGACTGCAGCGCCTGTCACGGCTTTCCGCCCATCTATGATGAGCCGGGTAACATTACCTTGGGGGGGTATGCTATTGATGAGGACAATTATCGTAGTTACAAATTCCTCGACACTAGAGATCAAAACATCCTACGCGACATCTATAAGCTAGAGTCGCAAACTCCGCACAAGCGCCACGCCGCAGGCGGCAGCGACTACGGTTTCGGTTGCGACAACTGCCACGCCCAGGCCTTCAGCGGGGCAACCCCCACCCACCTCAACGGCTATTTCCAGGATGTCAATTTCGGCGCCCTGGCTTCCGCAGGTACCTACGATACCGCCGGTGGCGGAGCCTGTGCCACGGTCTATTGCCACAGCAACGGTAATGCCGCTTCGCTGGCCTATGCTTCCGTGACCTGGCAGGAAACCGCCGGAACGATCACCGGTTGCACGGCCTGTCACGGCAACGACGCGGCGACTATGGTTACCACGGGTAACACCGCCAGCCACCAGAAACACCTCGGCGCCGGGGGCGGGATGGGCAAGAGTTACGCTTGTAACGTCTGTCACGTCGCCACCGCCGAAAGCGCCACCACTCTGGTGGCCGCTTCCAGGGCGGTCGGCGGGGCCCATGTCAACGGCCAGGGGGATGTCGATTTCGTCAGCAGTGGCGGCGTCCTTTACAATGCCCTCTCCGTCGGCGAGTTCAGCGCCGCCGACAATACCTGTAACGTCTACTGCCACGGATACGACAAATACACCATTCCCGACTGGGATGACCCCTGGGGGGGAGCCGCTTCCGATAACTGTAGTAAATGCCACAGCGCCACCCCGACCAGCGGCTCGCACACCGCCCATATCAGCACCACGGGAGCCAATATCGGCTGCGCCGACTGCCACGGCGTCGGGGCCAACACCGGCGCCCATGCCGGGCACGTCAACGGCGCCATCGACTATCTGGATTTCGCCGCTTCCTGTAAAGCCTGTCATACCATCGAGGACGGCGACGTCGCCCTGGTCTGGGGAAATCAGGCGACCGCGACCTGTGATGCCTGCCATGGCGGCGTCAAAGCCACCAGTTACACCGATGCCTCCAACAGCCCGCGCGAGGCGCCGACCTGGCCCGCCTACGTCAGCGCCGGCCACGGCAAGACCGGGGTCGTTCAACTCTGCACCGGCTGTCACAGCACCGACACCGACACTGCCCACATGAACGGGATCGTGGGTGACACCAGCCGATTGGCGATGGTCAACGGCAAGACCTACACCGCCGAAGCACCCAACGCCTTCTGCGGCGCCTGCCATGACGGCGGCAGCGGCAACGAAAAGGGCCACTATGCTACGGGCGCAGGGCACACCAGCACCGACGGCACCCGTTGCAACGCCTGTCACGATCCTCATGGCTACGCCGGTTACGACGCTATGATCAAAGACAGCATCGACGGACGTGCCGTGGCGACCTTTGCCGATCGGACCAGTCGTGCCGCCTATGCTAATGCTTCTTTCAACGGCGTCTGCCAGGTTTGTCATGCCGGTGGTGCAGTCAACCATTTCAGCCTGACCGCCTATAACTCCGGCCATGGCGGAACTCGCCCCTGTCTCGATTGCCACAGCCACTCGGCCGAGGCCGCCTTCGAAGTGACCTGTTACAGCTGTCATGGTGGTGCCAACATCGGTTCGACCAGCGGCAACAAGAACTTCTGGCCCGACGGCGTGAGAGAGCATACCGCCAACCAGGCAGGCGAGCATGAGGTGCACGTCCTCAAGATCGCCGAGCGCATCAACCCCAGCTGGACCAGTGTTCAAACCCTGCTCAATGGCGCCACTAATGCCCAGCAGAAGCAGATTTGCGAATACTGCCACGCGGCGGTCAATAACGATAACGATCACGCGAGCGTAAGTACTGCGGAAGTCTTCGTCGCCCAGATCGGGGATCCGGCGGTGGAGACTCGTTTCGCAAAGAAAATCTGGTACGGTTTAGCCGATTCCGGCGCCACTTACAGCGACGGGTCGTGCAGCGCCGTGGCCTGCCACAACGGTAAGACAACAGATGTAGCGTATAAGTGGTACGCAGGGGGCTCGACGGCTTGTACAATGTGCCACAATGGCGAGACGGTACCGACTTCCGGTTCACATGTTCCGCATTTGCAGAATATGGTCACATTTGCCAGCGGCTATATCACATGTGCAGATTGTCACAGTGACACGGAGGCCAACAGTTGGATTGATCAGACACCACCTTCCACCAATCATATAAACGGGAGTGTCAATGTCGACGGAAGTCGCGGGTTGATTTATACAGGGAGCTATCCGACTACCAAGGGAAGCTGTGGTACCAACTCCTGCCACAACAATGGTAAGAATCAAACTCCCAACGTCAATTATGTATGGGGGACTTCAATTGGGCGAGGATGTGAATCCTGCCATACCAATTCCGCCGAAGGACATATGGCTCATTTTAATTCAACAGGAACATTTGTTGAGTGGAGTGTGGTTTGCACCAAATGCCACACGAACCATGTAAGCAGCAATCAGCATTTCAATGGTTCTGTAAATTTCTTGTCTACCATGAACTACAACGGCGAAGTCGTCGTCGGCGATGCCGGCTTCGGCACCTGCACGACCACCACCTGTCATCAGGACGGCAAAGGGGTGGCGGTGGAAACCCCGATGTGGAACCGCACACCGTCGTCGGCCGACGACTGCACTCTCTGTCATGCCGCCAAGCCGACAACCGGTTCCCATAACCAGCATGTCGTTACCGGCGCGACTGCCTACGGCGCGACCGGTAACACCTCCACCACGACGACCTACGACTTCAAGTGTGGCGAATGTCACGGCAACACCCTGGCCAACCACATCGACGGTTCGGCCAGCTTCGGCGCCGTCGGTTGGCAGAGCGCAGGCAAGACCTGCGACACCAGTTACTGCCACAGCAACGGCGCGGCGCCGCCGGACTACAAGGCCAGCCCGGCCTGGGGCACCAGCTTCGCGCCTGATGAGGACCCCTGCGCCGGCTGTCACGGCAACTCGCCGAATACCAATGCCCATGCCGCCCATGTCGTGGCCATTCACTGGGATTCGGATGTTTCCAAGAACCGCAGCGGTGTCTACACCGGTACCACCGGCCTGCAGGGGGCGGCCAACAGTGATGCCAGCGCCCACGGCAAGGTCGATACATCCACCACCATCAACTGCAACGTCTGTCACAACGACACCGTGACCCGCTGGCGCAACCGCCAAAACACCGCCTGCGTCGGCTGCCACAGTACCGATACCCCAGAGGACGGCAATGCGGTGATCAAGGACAAGAGCAAGCACGTCAACGGTGTCGCCGATGTCAAGCTGCTGCCCATCAAAATGAAGACCCGGGCGCAGATCCGCAACGACATTAAAACTGTGCCCGAACTCGATGTGACCTGGCAGCGCTTTGATGCCCCCGGCGGCATCCTCGGTCTTTTCTACAAGGGGGCGGACAACCACGACCAGGCGCGGACCATCTTCAATACCGCGACCATGTACGACGGCACGACCAAGACCTGTACGAATATCTCCTGCCACAACGGCAACCAGGTGAAGTGGAGCGACAACCTGAGCTGCGACGGCTGTCATACCCAGTTGCCCTAAGGAGGGAGGAACTCCTTGCCCTCCCCCAGCGGGGGAGGGGTGGGTGGGGGAAAGCAGCTAACAACGGATAATGGAGGTGAAGATGAAGAGGTACAGCAAACCGAAAGTGGTGGGGAGCGGCAGCGTCCATCCCTGCTGAGCGCAAAAAGCCAAAGGGCCGGGATTTTCCCCGGCCCTTTGACGTGATGGAGGGATTTATTACAGCGACTCAAGGCGAAAAGACGTTTTGACGCCATGACGTCCCGGTGCTAAAATAGAAGGCAAAGGAGGCTGTCATGGAAAATCACGCCAAACGCTCAACGATCTATTTCGACGCGGATTTGCATCGTGCCCTACGCATGAAATCCGCGACGGGCGGCCGCTCCATCTCGGAAATCGTCAACGAAGCGGTGCGTCGGGCCTTGCGCGAGGATCAGGAGGATCTGGCCGCCTTCGAGGCGCGGGTCGCCGAGGAAACAATCAGTTACGAAGAACTTCTCGACGATCTCAAGGCCCATGGCAAGCTATAGGCTGGTCTTCAAAAAGTCCGTCGCCAAGGATCTGCGGGCGATCCCCGCCGCCGATGTCGCCCGCATCCTCCAGTGTGTGGAGGCTCTCGCGGAAAATCCCCATCCGGTCGGCAGCGAGAAGCTCTCCGGCCAGGAACGGTACCGCGTTCGTCAGGGAAATTACCGAATCCTTTACGAAATCCGTGATGGCGAACTGATCGTTGTCGTGGTCAAGGTCGGCCACCGGAGGGAGGTCTATCGCTAGGGAGCCTGCTCCACGGCGATGTCGTCCCACAACGCCGGCGCCCGGTTTCCCGCCCCTTCCAGGTAGAAAACCAGGTGGATCATGCGGGTTTGCGGGCCGGTGACGAAGACGGCTTCATGTTCCTGCCAGTCTCCTTCACCGGTCACTTCGATCCCCGGTTGCAGCCCTTTCTGGTGTTTTTCCGCAAGGGATTGGGGATACTGTTCGGCGATCCACAGGAATTGGTCGAATTCGAGGATGCCGATGCCGGCCCGTGCCCCTTCGCCGAGGGTGTGTTTGCCCCGGGCTCGGAGGCGGTAGCGGGTGGCCGGTTCGACGGCGAGGGGGGAGAAGAAGCCGAAGGCGTCGAGCTTGGCGACGCCGCGCAGACCGAAGGCGCGGCCGCCTTCGGCCAAGGTGACGACGCCGGCGGTATGCTCCAGATGTTCCAGGTAGGTGCGCCAGTAGGCGAGGGCGGTGGCGTCGTCCTCTTCCGGACGATAGGCGCCGACCCGGGGGAAGAGGGAGAGTCGCGGTTCCCCCTCGAAATTCTCGACAATCGGCGGCGCCGGCGGTTGCCGAACCTCCTGCCGAGTCGTCTCGGCCGTGCCTGTATTTTCTTCGGCGCGGCAGGCACACAGCAACAGAATCATCAGGACGAGACGGAGGATGCGCATGAAGACTCCCGGGATGGTTGGTAGTTGGTAGTTGGTAGTTGGTAGTTGGTAGTTGGTAGTTGGTAGTTGGTAGTTGGGGAACGGAAAAAAGCGGCGGTTGTGCTATTCTTTAATCCTTACTTTTCGCGGAGGATTTTCTATGGATAAGGCGGATATCGTTCATCCTCACCGGCCCCGGGTGGTCATCATCGGCGGCGGTTTCGCCGGCATCAACGCGGCCAAGGCTCTGCGCGACGTGCCGGTGTCGGTGCTGGTCGCCGACCGGCGCAACTATCATCTCTTTCAGCCCCTGCTTTACCAGGTGGCGACGGCGGTGCTGTCGCCGGCCGACATCGCCTCGCCGATCCGCAGCATCCTCAAGGATCAGGCCAACGCCGAGGTGCGCCTGGCCGAGTTGACCGATATCGACCTGGCGCGGCATGAGGTGCGGTTCAACAACGGTTCGGCTCACTATGATTACCTGATTCTCGCTACCGGCGCCACCCATTCCTACTTCGGCAAGGACGATTGGGAAAGTATCGCGCCGGGCCTGAAAACCATTGACGACGCCCTGGAGATTCGGCGGCGGATTCTCCTTGCCTTCGAGGAGGCGGAGTTCGAGGCGGACGAGGAGACGCGGCGCGGCGATCTGACCTTCGTGGTCGTCGGCGGCGGGCCGACGGGGGTTGAGTTGGCGGGGGCGCTGATGGAGATTGCCGCCCGCACCATCCCCCATGACTTTCGCTACATCGACACCACCACCGCCCGGGTGATTCTGGTCGAGGCGGCGGATCGCCTGCTGCAGGCCATGCCCGAGGAGATGAGCCGCCGCGCCGAGCAGGAATTGACGGAAATGGGGGTGGAGGTGCGGCTGAACAGCCTGGTGACGGGGATGGAGGACGGTGCGGTCTACATCGGCGAAGAACGTTTGGCTACCGCCAATGTCATCTGGGCGGCCGGGGTGCAGGGGTCGCCGGCGGCGCGTCTGTTGAAGAGCGATCTCGACCGGGCCGGGCGGGTCATGGTTCGTCCCGATCTCTCCGTCTCGGGGCACCCGGAAATCTTCGTCGTCGGCGACCTCGCCCATGCCGTCGATTCGGTCACCGGTGCGCCGGTGCCGGGGGTGGCGCCGGCGGCCAAGCAGATGGGGGAATTTGTCGCCGACGTGATCCGTCGGGAGATCGTCGGCGAAATCACCCCGCCGACCCGCCCGGCTTTCGCCTATCACGACAAGGGGACAATGGCGACCATTGGCCGTTTCAAGGCAGTGGCCGCCGTCGGCAAGCGCAAGTTCACCGGAACCTTCGCCTGGCTCCTCTGGTCGCTGATCCACATCTTCTTTCTCGTCGGTTTCCGTCGCCGGGTCTTCGTCATGTTCTCCTGGATCTGGCATTACGCCTCTTTCCACAAGGGGGCGCGCCTAATCACCGGAGAGCCGCGGATGAAGATCAAGAGTCCCAGAAATTCTGAGGAATAATTCTTCTGGATGCGCCGGCGGTTCGTCACCGCCGGCGTCAGGCGAATTCCCCGATCAGCCTGCCCAAATCCGCTAGATCCACCCGCCGGCGGCAAAGCGGTTCCCCCTTCTCGTGGTACGCCGCCAGTTGTTCCTCGAAGACCGGCTTCTCTCGTCGATAAAAAATCCCCAGCTGCAACGGCTCCGTTTCGATGGCGCGGGCGAATGCCTGGACCCGGTCGTGCGGGTCGTGGTCTGCGCCGAGTTCGGCGGTGTGTTCTTCGAACCACTGGTAGGTATTGAGTTTGTTGAAGGTCACGCAGGGTTGCAGCAGATCGACCAGGGCGTAGCCGCGATGACGGATGGCTTCTCGCAGGATGGCGAGGGTCTGTTCCAGGTGCCCGACATAGGCGCGGGCGACGAAGGAGGCGTCGAGGGCGATGGCGACGGCCAGGGGGTTGAAGGGTTCGAGGTTGACCCCCGCCGGTTGCAGCGGCGTTTCGAACCCCCGTTGACTGGTGGGCGAGGCCTGACCTTTGGTCAGGCCGTAGACCATATTGTTGTGGACGATGTTGGTCAGATCGGGGTTGCGCCGGATGCAGTGGAGAAAATGGTTGCCTCCCTCGCCGTACATATCACCGTCGCCGCTTTCAGCGATCACCGTCAGTTTCGGGTTGCTGGCCTTGATGGCGGTCGCTGCCGGCAGGGCGCGGCCGTGCAGGCCGTTGAAAAAATGGACCTCCAGGTATTGCGGGATTTTCGCCGCCTGGCCAATCCCCGAAACCAGCACGGTCTGTTGGCGATCCAGTTTCAGTTCGGCCATTGCCGTGCTCATCAACTTGAGAATGGCGTAATTGCCGCAACCGGGACACCAGGCGATGTCGCAGCCTTCGCGGACAAAGGGATTGCCGTTCATGGTTTCACCTCCTGGCGCAAGCGGTTTGCCACATCCTCGACGCTGAAGGGCCGGCCGTCGTAGCGCAGCCAGCTGACGTCCGCCCGCCGTCCGGTTTCTCGCTGGATCAGGCGGGCGAACTGGCCGGTGGCGTTGTTTTCAATGACGATCAGGCGTGGCGCCTCAAGCAGGTGGCGTTTGAATGCTTCTGGCAAGGGATAGACCTGGGCGCAGTACAGGCAGGCCGTGGCCGGATCGGCGACGCGGGCCAGCGCCTCCTCGACGGTGGCGCGGGTTGATCCCCAGCCGACAATCAGCCGCCGGGGCTGCTTCGGGCCGGACCAGCAGGGCGTAAACTCCGGGAGATCCCGCAGCAGGGCGAGCTTTTTCAGCCGTTTATTCATCATGGCGATGCGCACCTCCGCCCGTTCGGTGATGAACCCGGATTCGTCGTGTTCGTCGCTGTCGACCCGGACCAGGCCGTGCCCGTGGCCGGGAATGCCCCGTGGCGAGAGGCCGTTCTCGGCGGCGGCGTAGCGCTGGTAATCGGCCTCGGTGGCGACGATGTGCGGTTCGGGCGGTGTGGCCGGCAGGGGTAGGGCGGCGAGATCGTGGCCGCTGTCGAGCAGGTGTTGGTCGGTGAGGATGAAGACCGGGCATTGGCTCGCGTCGGCCAGGATAAAGGCCTGTTCGGCGCAGCGGAAGGCCTCCTCCATGGTGCCGGGGGCGAGAATGGCCCGGGGAAACTCACCGTGGCCGGCGTATAGGGCCAGGTCGAGATCGCCCTGCTCGGTACGGGTCGGCAAGCCTGTGCCCGGGCCGGGGCGCTGGGCCAGATGGATGACCATCGGCGACTCGATGACCCCGGCCAGACTCAAGCCTTCCTCCATCAAAGCGAAGCCGCCGCCCGAGGTGCTGACCATGGCCCGGCCGCCGGCGTACCAACTGCCGAGGCCCATGTTGATGGCGGCGATTTCGTCCTCGGCCTGTTCCACGACGATGCCGAAGCGTTCGGCGTGTTGGGCCAGGAACTGGAGCACCCCGGTGCCCGGCGACATGGGATAGGAGGCGATGAAGTTGCAGCCGCCGGCGATGGCGCCCAGCCCGATAGCCTGGGTTCCGGTCAGGAAGAGGCGTCTGGAAAGATCCGGGTTCGTTGCACCGTGCCAGACCGGTTCGCGGTCTTTGGCGGCGGTTCGGCCCCGTTCCCAGCCGAGACGGGCGGCGTGGAGATTCTGATCCAGCACCTCCTGTCCTTTGTCGGCGAAGAGTTCGCGCAGGGTCGTTTCCAACGGCGCCGGCGGCAGGCTGAGCAAGCCACTGACAAAGCCGCCGGCGATGCCATTGGCGAGGATTTTGTCCCCCGCCTGAAGGGCCAGTTCCGCCAAGGGCAAGGCCAGCAAACCCTCGATCTCTCCCAGGGTCGCGGGATCGCCGATCAACAGGGTTGTTGGCGTTATCCGCTTGGCCAGCCAGGGGTGGGCGTCGCGATCGAGCAGGACGCAAATATCCACGCGGTCGACAGCGGCCCGCACCGGGCCGGACGCCGCCCGGATGGTTGCCGAATTGCTGCCGCCGCGAACGCGGGACATATACTCCTTGGTGGCGAAGACATGCAGCCCGGCGGTTTTCAGCATCCTGGTGATAATCGTCTCCAGGGTTTGAATCCCCTGTCCGGCTTCGCCGCCGAGGACGATGACGACTTCGTTTTCGTGGCAGTAGGTCATGACGATTCTCCTCTTTGTGGCTTTGCGGGTGGCTGATACCCATTATAACCAGTGTCTTCCGGCCCGCCCGCTCTTAGGGGGTGTTTTCGGGAATTTCATGATGATTTAGGGGGTGGTATGCGATTATTCGAATGTGCTAAAATGAAATTGTGGCAGGAGATGTGAGGGGGAAGAAAGGAGCTGAAGATGAAAAAAAATCGATTCGAACATCACTGTCTCGAAGCCGAAGCCGGACGAGATGCCTTTGTCGCGCATCCCTTCAGCCGTGAAGAAGGGATGGTTATCAGTTGCAGTCTGACGAGCGGTCATATGCTGATCAAAACCCCGGACAACAACAAACGTTGCTGGGATTATCGCGAGTGCGAGGACTTGAATCATCCCAAATCCGGGCCGATGGTCTAAAGACCACGACTCGATGAACAGAACGGAGGCAAAAGGCGCGCGATGCGCCTTTTGCCGTTTTAAGGTCCGTTGCGGTTTGACAGCGCGGGGGGAGACGCTAAGGTTTAATCTTGGTAACGTCACCGAAATGAACAACGCGGGAGGATCTCATGAATGTCTACGATTTCGCTATGAAGATGGAACAGGACGGCAAGGCCTATTACGAAAAGCTGGCGGCGGCGACCAAGGTCACCGGGCTTCGTAATATTTTCCTGGGTCTCGCCGAGGATGAACAAAAACATTACGAAATTTTTCAGGCGCTGAAAAATCAGCAGAACCCAGCCATGGGCGAGTCGACGGCGCTGGAAAATGCCCGGAACGTCTTTGAACGGCTGATCGCCGAAAAAGCAGTGAGCGGTTCGGTGCGGGACGATCTCGAAGGTTATCAGCACGCGATGAAGCTCGAAGCGGAAAGTTTCCGGTTCTATGAAGAGATCGCCATCCACACCCCGGTCCCCGGGATTAAGCAGCTGCTGTCGCGGATTGCCGGAGAGGAGCGGAAGCACTTCAACATCCTGCAAAATGTCTTTGATTTCGTCAACGCGCCGAACCAGTTCCTGGCCTGGGCCGAGTTCAGCAATCTGGATGAATTCAGAAATTTCGGGCGGGATGTCGATATGTAATCCGACCGGCGCGGCGTCCTTTGTGTCACGGGGCGGATGAGTGGCTCATCAGTTCACTCCTTGATCTTTTCGAGCAGCCAGGCCATGTTCTCGCCGAGGGTTTTCATCGTCTGCAGGCCCTCGGCGTCCTGTTTGACGTCGCCGACTTCCCGGCCGATGGCGATGTTCCAGTAGCTGGAGCCGGGGACGATCATCTGGCTGATGAGAAAGAAGTGGTTGAGGGAGTCGAAGGCGTGGATCGCACCGCCGCGCCGCACGGCGACCACGCCCGCGCCGACCTTGCGCCGCAGCATGTCGCCGTTGGCGCGGGCGGTCATGCCGGCGCGGTCGATCAGCGCCTTGATCTCGCTGGTGACGTCGGCAAAGTAGGTGGGGGAAGCGAGCAGGATGCCGTCGGCGGCGCGCATCTTGGCGATGCAGTCGTTGATGCAGTCATCCTTCACCGCGCAGCTGCCGTCCTTGGTCTTGAAGCACTGATAGCAGGCGATGCAGCCGCGCGGATGTTCTCCGGCCAGTTGCACCAGTTCCGTCTCGATCCCCGCTTTTCCCAGTTCCTCGAAAACCTGCCGCACTAAAATGGCGCTGTTGCCGTCGCGGCGGGCGCTGCCGTTGAATGCCACAACTTTCATGGGTGTTCCTCCCTTCGGCATAAGGTGAGTCTTCGCGCCAAGTATACACCCTGCCGCGCCCTTCATCCCAAATTTTTTAATCCTACGAAAAAGGCGCTTTCTCCCTGGGGAAAAAGCGCCTTTCGCACATGCCGGACAGCCACAGAGGGCGGTCTTTATTTTTCGAAATAGGTGTAGCCTTGCAGGCTGGCGGAAAACTCGTTGAGGATCTGCTTCCGCTCTTCGACCCGGATGCGCTTCTCGCGCACCGCCACCTCGGCGATGGCGCGAAAGTTCTCGAAGAGGGCCTGGGGGTTGTATTCGACGTAGCTGAGGACGTCGGCGATGCTGTCCCCTTCGATCTCTTTCATGACGTCGTAGCTGCCGTCCTCGTTGATGCGCACGCTGACGATGTTGGTGTCGCCGAGCAGATTGTGCAGGTCGCCAAGGGTTTCCTGGTAGGCGCCGACGAGAAAGACGCCGAGCAGATACTCTTCGTCCGGGTTGACGGCATGCAGCGGCAGGGTCGGCCGTACCCCGCGCCCGGTGATGAAGGTGTCGACCTTGCCGTCGCTGTCGCAGGTGAGATCGGCGATGATCGCCTCGCGGGTCGGCGCCTCGCCATTGCGATGCAACGGAACGATGGGGAAGATCTGGTTGATCGCCCAGGTGTCCGGCAGCGACTGGAAGACGCTGAAATTGCCGTAGTAGATGTCCGACAGGCTCTGGCGCAATCCTTCGAGACCGGCGGGGATTTCGTCGAGGCCGTCGATACGTCCGGCGATGGCCTGGGCCAGGGCCAAAAAAATATTCTCCGACAGCGAGCGCTCGCGCAGGCTGATGTGCCCCTGGCGGAAGAGATCGCGGATCTGCCCGCGGATGGCCTGGGCCTCGGTGTAGCGGTCGGCGAGGTTGTGGTCTTCGATGTCCTCGCACAGATCGAACAGATGGCGCAGGCGTTTGTGGCTCCCTTCGGGCAGGGTTTCGGGGAGGGAGACGGCCTCGAAGTGCATGACGTCGAGGATGTTGAACATCAGCACCGAGGAGAAGGCGACGGTCGCCCGCCCCGATTCGGTGACGATGTGCGGATGTTTGATCCCCTGGACGTCGAGGGTGGCGCGAATGACGTCGATAATGGCGCGGCAGTAGTCGGCCAGGTCGTAGTTGCGCGAGTGGGGATGAATACTCTGGCTGCCAAGATAGTCGACGGCCAGGCCGCCGCCGAAATCGAGGTAGCCCATGGGCGCGCCTTCCTTGACCAACGCCGCGTAATAGCGGCAGGCCTCCAGCACCCCGGCGCGAATGTCGGCGAGGTTGGGGATCTGCGAACCGAGATGGCAGTGGAGCAGTTGCAGGCAGTCGATCATCCCCAGGTCGTTGAGTTTTTCAAAAACTTCGATGAGCTGGGTGGAGCTGAGGCCGAAGCTGCTGCGGTCGCCGCTCGATTCCGTCCACTGGCCGCCGACCTTGGCGTAGACCTTGGCCCGCGCACCGATCAGCGGGCGCACGCCGAGGGCACGGCTGCGGGCGATGACGATGTCCAGTTCCGCCGGCGATTCGATGACGAAGAAGCAGCGATAGCCGAGGCGGGTGGCGCGCAGACCGAGGTCGATGAACTCCTCATCTTTGTAGCCGTTGCAGATGAGCAGGGCGCCCGGTTGCAGGGAGGCCATGGCCAGCACCAGTTCGGCCTTGCTTCCGGCTTCGAGGCCGTGGCCGTAGCGGGCGCCGAAACGGGTGATCTCTTCGATGACGTGGCTCTGCTGATTGACCTTGACCGGAAAGACCCCCCGGTATTCCCCCTCATAGCCCTTTTCGGCGATCGCCTCGCGGAATGTTTCGTTGAGGAAGATGATGCGGGCGTCGAGCAGGTTCTCGATACGCAGCAAGACCGGCATAGCGTGATCGCGCTGGGCGATGCCCTGGGCGATTTCCATAAGGGAGACCGCGACTTCGCCACTGGGGAATTTCACCTTGACCGTGACGTCGCCGTTGGCGTCCATGTCGAAAAAACCGGCGCCCCAGCGTCGGATGCCATAAAGTTCCGCGGACTTTTCTACCGTCCAGCGGGAGGTTGTGCGAGGATTCATGGCGATGAACTTTCTTGGGTCAAGGGGGTAAAAAGAAACGGGCGGCAAGGGTGGGGAGAGGTCGCCTTCAGCGTGCGGCGATGTTTTCCCGGGCGAAGGTCGGCAGCATGAAGGCGCCGACATGCAGATCTTCATTGTAATAACGGGTGGCGAACGACCGGTTCTTGATCCGCATCCGGTCGATATCGCGCAGCGGGTGGCGGGTTTTGCCGGCGAAAGCGAAACTCCACATCCCGCTCGGGTAGGTGGGGATGAAGGCCTGATACATTTCCACGATGGGAAAGACCGCCCGCAGGTTGGCGTACAGCGTCCTTTGCAACTCCCCCTGGTAAAAAGGGGATTCGCTCTGGGCGACGAGAATGCCGTCCTCTTTGAGCGCATCCTGGGCCAGGCGGTAGAAATCTTCCTCGAAGAGGGCTGCGGCCGGGCCTGCCGGATCGGTGGAATCGACCAGAATCACGTCGAAGGCGTCTTGCTGCTCGCGCAGGTAGGCGACGCCGTCGAGCGGTTTTATCTCGACTCGGGGGTTGCGGCCGTCGATTTCGCTCGCCATGCCGGGCAGAAACTCGACGGCTTTGGCGATGAGCAGTTCGTCGATTTCGCAGAGCACCGCCCGTTCCACTGATTCATGCTTGAGGATCTCGCGGATGGCGCCGCCGTCGCCGCCGCCGATGATCAGCACCTGGCGGGGGCGCGGATGGGTGAAAAGGGCGGGATGGACGAGCATCTCATGATAGATGAAGCCGTCCCGTTCGGTGATCATGACCAGCCCGTCGAGGAGCAGAACCCGCCCGTATTCGGGGGTTTCGACGATATCCAGACGCTGGTATTCACTCTCACCGGCAAAGAGGGTTTTCGTCACTTTCAGCGACAGGCCGGCATGTTCCGAGTGTTTTTCAGTCAACCAGAGATCCATGGGCATCCTTAGCCTGATGAAATCGACAAGGGCGTATAAAACTTCCATAGAGTAACAAGAACCGGCCGTGACATCAATCCCAACGGTGGCAGGGCGGTTTTTCGCGTCTCGGACGGGGGATTATAACGCCAACATCCGATGGGTCAATGGTTTTTTCATCCTTGGACGAATGTGGCGCAAACCTTGACAGGATCGGGGCTTTTCGCTTTACTGGTGAAGCCTCGTTGACGACGAAAGGAAGGCGTAAATCATGGAGAAAATCGACAAAATCGGATTCATCGGCGGCGGCAATATGGCCGAGGCCATCATCAAAGGTTTGATCGGCGGCGCCTTTCCCGTGGCCCGACTGCTGGTCGCCGAACCGAGCGACGAACGCCGGCGCTTGTTGGAAGACCGCTACGGCGTCCACGTGATCAGCGACAACCGGGAGCTGGTCAGGGATTGCGACCTGCTGGTGCTCGCGGTCAAACCCCAGGTGCGAGAGGCGGCGCTGGCCGGGCTGGCCGAGCTCTTCACCGACGACAAGCTGCTGATTTCCATTCTTGCCGGGGTTGGCACTTCTGAGCTGGAGCGGCTGCTCAGCGGACCGCGTCGCATCATCCGCGCCATGCCCAACACCCCGGCCCTGGTCGGGGCCGGCGCCACCGCTCTCTGCCCCGGCCGCCATGCCCGCCCGGCCGATCTGCGCACCGCCCAGCACCTCTTCGAGACGACCGGCATCGTTCAACTCGTCGAGGAAGGGCAGATGGACGCCGTCACCGGCCTTTCCGGGTCGGGTCCGGCCTATGTCTTCACTATCATCGAGGCCTTGGCCGACGGCGGCGTGCTACAGGGCCTGCCCCGCCACACGGCGCTGATGCTGGCGACCCAGACTTTGCTCGGCGCTGCGCGCATGGTCAAGGAGAGTGGCGAACATCCGGCGGTGCTGCGCGACAAGGTCTGTTCCCCCGGCGGCACCACCATCGCCGCTGTCCAGGCCCTCGAAGAAGGCGGCCTGCGGGCGACCCTGATGGAGGCCGTGGCCCGCGCCACGGAGCGGTCGCGGGAGTTGGGCGGGTAGGGGGGAAGGAATGATGAATGATGAATGATGAATGATGAATGATGAATGATGAATGATGAATCGGGAGTGGGGTGGCTCGCTCCATTCGTGCTGAAAATCAATAAAAAGGGCCGGTCGGTGACCGGCCCTTTTTAATTCAGGCGGGGGCGAGCGAGGGTGCCGGAGAGGCGCAAGGTGAGGCTGCCGTCGGGGGCGGGGGGGACGAGGATGCTGAGGAGTTCCCGCAACTGTCCGTCCATCTCCGCCGTGGTTTTCAGGTTCAGGGTCAGATTCATCCGACTGGCGGGGAGATTGTCGGCGAGGAGCAACGAGCCGCTGCCGGTGCCGATCAGGTGGCCGTCGAGGGCTTCCAGGCGTTCGATCTTGAAGGCTTTGCCCTGACCGGTGCCGACCAGTTCCAGCGTGCCCAGTTCCAAAACGTCCTCCTTGGCGCCGAATGTGCTCAGGCCGGTGAGGTGGACCCCGGTCAGGGTCAGGAGCAACCGGCTCTCGCTTCCGTCTTGAGGGGGCCAGAGGCCGGTGAAGGCGCCTTGGGTCAGGGTTCCTGCGACCGCCAGTTGCGAATTCTCCAGCAGCGGCAAGGCCAGGCGCAGGTCGCGCAGCTTCAGGTCGAGCTCACCGTCGCGACGGGCGAACCCCTGGGCCTCCCCCCCCAGCAGGCGAGCAGAAAAACTCAGGCCGGGATTGCCGCCAAAGAGGGAGCGCCAGAGGGGAGCGGCGGCGATATCTTCGGCGGCGATCGCCATGGCCGGTTGAACCAGGTTCAAGGTGCCTGCGCGGACGCCAACGGCGAAGGGGAGGCGCGGGGTCAGTCCTTCGAGCTCCAGTCGCCCCTGGCCGTGCAGCTGGCGGTTCGCCTCCTGTTCCAGGCGCGTTTCCAGGGCGGCGGCGGGGAACCAGATAAGCAGGCCCACGAGCCAGCCGCCAAGCAGCACCGGCAAGGCCCAAAGGAGCAGGGGCCAGAGGTCGCGGCCGCTGGCGCCGGGCTGTCCACCGGCGGGGGGGCGCCAAAAAGGGATCAACGATTTCATCGACTTCTTCCGTAAGCGGCGACGGTCAGCACCGAATCGAGACGGCGCTTATCGTCAAAGCGGGTTTTGATGCGCAGGCTCTTGACCTGCAAAGGGGATTCGGCGGTTTCCATGTCTTGCAGCAGGCCGACCAATTGCCCCAGGCCGACCCGGTCGAGCTTGATCTCCACCGATTCCTCACGGAATCCCTCCCTTTCCGCCGCCGGTTGCGGGCGCATGGAGACGAGGTTGGCGCGGTCGACGTGGCGCCCCGCCAGATTTTCCATGAAGGCGAAGATGGAAAAGGTCGTCGCCTGATCCATGCGCCGCTCGGCCTGTTCGAGGCTCTGCTTCAGTTGCAGGTATTGCTGTTGCAGGCCACGCAGATCCTCCAGCTGGTTTTGGCGGGCGGCGATTTTCCCGTCCAGCGCGGCCATTGCCTGGCGGTAGGGGGAGATGACGGCGAACCAGCCAAGCACCACCAGCAGAAAGAGTCCGCCGGCGAGCAGGATCAGACGTTCCCGTTGGCTCAGTTGATGGAACATGGCTTAAGGCTCCTTGCGCAGGGGAAGGGTGAGTCGGAAATCGACCTGTTTACCATCCAGGCTCATGCGCGCGTCGTCGATCCGGACTTCGGCGAAGAGGGGCGATTCGCCCAGGGTTGCGCTCAGGCGGTTGATGGCGTCGAAGGAGCCGGTTACTCCTTCGAGGCGGACCGCTTCCGCCGTGTAGTTGAAGTCGCGGATGTCGACGGTGATGTCGGCGGGGGTGCGGCGCGAGACTTCATCGAGAGCCGTCAGCGCCGAAGCGCCCTCGCCGGTGCCGAGCAGTCGGGCGATCTTGCGCAGCTCCTCCAGTTGCGCGCGCATCTGCAACGGGGCGTCGACAATCGCCTGGGTGCCGGGGAAGGTAGCACGGTAGAGCTGCTGCATCTCCTGGCGCAGGTTTTCGGCTACGCGGGCTTTTTGCGCGTAATTGAGATAGGCCGAGGCGCCGAGCAGCAGCAGGGAGCAGCCGAGGAGGGCGGCCATGGCCGTCAGGCGTTTTTTCAACCGTCCCCATTCACTCTTTAAGGCGAACTCACCGGTGCGTAGATTGAAGGCCCGCTCCCGGTCGTTGAGGCCGGCGCGCCAGGCCAGGGCCAGGGCCGGCAAAAATTCGACCGCCAGGGGTTGGCCACCCAGTTCGATCCGGGGGACTTCCGCAGCCTCGCCCAGCTCACGCAGGGCCTGGGCGAGTTCCGCCACGGCACCGTCGCCGATCAGCAGCCAGGCGGGATGTTCCAGGCCGTGGGCGGCGCGCAGGGCGTTCCCGGCGTGCCCGAGTTCCTCGGCCAGACGGGCGTGGTCGATCGGGGCGGATTGCGGCAGCAGCCGATGGTCGACGACCTCGCCGCCGTCGACCAGGGCGAGGACGGTCTCCGCCTCCCCGAGAATCGCCAGCAGGCCGTTGGGGATGAGCTCGCTCAAGCCCCGGGCGTGGCTATGGGGAGTCAGGGCGAGAATGTTGAGAGGGATCTCCCGGCGGTCGAAGGGTTCCAGCATCGCCGCGACCGTCGAACGAGCGACGGCCGCCGTCGTCAGGGTGAAGCCGAGCTCTTCGGCGATCGGTTTCTCCATGGCAAAAGCGAGGCCTTCGCCGGCGGCGGGGAGTTGCAGGGAAAATTCCATGGGGAGCGCGGCGGCGATCTTCTTTTCGTCGGCAAAGGGAAAATGCAGCCGCCGGAAATAGGCGCAGCCCGCCGGGAGGGCTGCGGCCAGCCGGTCGCCGAGTCGGGTCTCCCCGAGCATGCGACGCAGGCTCTCCGCCAGGTCTTCCCCCTCGCTACGGGGTTCGCGACGGGCGTCGATCAGGTTCGTCTTGCCCTGGTTTTCCTCGATCAGGACCGCGCGGATATGCCGGGCGTCGATATCGATGCCGATCAGTCGTCTGGCCATGGTTCTCCTAATCCACTTTCAGATAAAGCAGTTGATCGCCGGTTTTGGTGACGATGGCCTCGGCCCGGCGAACGCCGTCGTTGACCGAGGCCGTGGTTTCGATGCGGTAGATGTCGCTGGTCACGGTAAAGGGCTCGCGCAGCAGGTTGGCGAGGCCCGAGAGTTCGTTGAGCCAGGTCAGCTCCGCCGGACTTTTGAAGGGCGTGCTCGCGCGCCGTTCGAGGATCGCCTCGGCCGCGTCGTGGCTGATTTCCGGGTCTTCCGACAGGGCCATGAGCACCTCGACAGCGGCGCTGTTGATGTTGATCTTGGTATCGCCGTGGAGTCGCACGAAGGGGGCGATCTCTTGGAAAATTTCCGGCGTGAAGCCGCGCACCAGCAGCAGTTCCTCGAGATTGTCGAGAGGACCGTTCTTGCAGCGGACGGGACGTTCTTCGCTCAGGTAATGACCGGCTTCGGCACCCACGGCCCGGCGCCCGTCGGGGTCGACGTAGACCCGGTCGTCCGGGTCGAGCCAGTCGACGAGGGCAGCGATCAGTTCTTCCCCTTGCTGGATGGCGAGTTCCTCGAAAAGCCGCCGGAGCTGGCTTTTGACCACGGGATTGACGTTGCCGGCGCCGACCAGGGCATTGAGGTTGATCCGCCCGCCCAGATCCTCGATGGTGACCGAGAGGTAGCCTTCGGCCACCGGATACTGGGCGACCCCCAGACTCCAGAGTTCCGAAGGATCGTCGGGGGCGTCATAGCTGTTCATGTCCATGCGCAGGATCCCCCGCCCGGCCCGTACCCCGCCCTTGGCCAGGTAATAGGCGCGGGTCGAGTCGCGGAAGGTTTCGGTCAGGCGCAGATCGACCAGGGTTGAAAAGGCCAGCTCGACCACCAGCGCGGTGAGCAGGGTCACCACCACCAGCACCAGCAGCAGGACCATCCCCGATTCCTGACGCAACACTTTCATCGGCGCCCCTGAATGACGGGAAGTTCGAAGCTCGAACGGAAGGGGACTTCGAGGTCGCCGGAGCGGATGCGCATGGCGATTTCCACCCGTTTTGGCGGGCCCTGGCTGCGGGAGTCCCAGTCGTCTTTCCAGTCCGTGCCGTCATGGAAGCGCAGCCAGACTTCTTCGATGCCGGTGGCCAGTCGATAACCCTCCCGCCCGCTCTCCTCCGGTTGTCGCGTGCCGCTTTCATGGCGCGTCAGGACCAGGGTTTCTTTGGCGTTTTCGGCATCTTCCAGCCATTCGTAGCGAACCTGGGAGAGTCCGCCGCCATCCCCCTGCGGTGTCGTCGCCGTCGTCGTCAGGGTCAGATAGGGTTCCCGCCGGTCACCGCCGCGCCCTTCGAGGTAGGTTTCGAGGGTGTCCGGTCGGAGGTAGGCGCCGCGCACCTCCCGGCCGATGCGGTCGAAAATGACCCGCGCCCGATGGTAGGCTTCGCTGTCGTTGGCCAGCCGCCGCCGGGCGCCGTCGACTGAGGTGAAGACGCCGTAGATCGCCATCAGCACCAGACTGGTGATGGTCACCGCGATCAGTACCTCGATCAGAGTGAAGCCCGAGGAACGGTTCCGTCCGGCTCGGCATTGCTCAGAAGAGGAAGGAATCAATCGTCACCTCTTCGTTCTTTTTTTCATCCCCCCACAAAACTCGCACCGTCACCATGCGGATCGTGGGGATCGGGGTCGGCTCATAGGCAATGCGCCAGCGGAAAGCCTCGAAGGGGGGATCAAACACCCCTTCGACCTCATCCTCGCTCAGAGTGCCGGACTCGAAGGCCGCTTCCGTCTCTCCCATCTTGTCCTGGGCGAGCAACGTCGCCTGGGTGATCTTCTGCAAGCGCTCGTTGACCGCGATGGCGCGGTTGCTCAGGGACAACAGGGCGATCAGGGCGATGCCGGCGATGGCCAGGGCGATCATGACTTCGAGCAGGGTGAAGCCTGCCGCGCGGGGGTGTCGCTCAGAACTCACGGTCCCCCTCATGGATTTCCGTGGTGCCGGTAAAGGGGTTGATGCGCAGGGTCAGGATGCGGTTCCGGTCGTCGCCGAGGCGGATGGTCGTCTCCTCCATATAGCCCACCGGCAGAATGTCGACGGTGATTTCGCCGCTGTTGAAGGTGCCGCGCCCGGCGATGCTCAGGTTTCTGAAGCTCACCCCGCTCTTGAGGCGTTGTTGCCGGGCCGGCCCCGTCCCTTCGTCGGTCAGCGTGCCGTCGACTTCCAGGCGCGCCGCCCGATAGACGTCTTCCTCCAGATCGAAGGTCAGCCGGTAGGGGCGGCCGGAGAGGGCGGACTCGTTGTAGAGATATTTCACCGTGCCGGCCAGGCGCCGTGCTGCGCCGTCGAGGGCGCCGTCGCCCAATCGTCCCATCAGGGGGATGCTCAGGGCGCTGAAGAGGGCGATGAGCAGCACCGCCAGCGCCGTTTCGACCAGGGTGAAGCCCCGCGCGTTATTCCAGTTCCCAGCTGTTGACATCCGCGTTGTTGCCTTCCCCCCCCGCTTCGCCGTCGCCGCCATAGGAGATGATGTCGAAGTCGCCGTGAATGCCCGGCGACAGGTAGATATAAGGACTCCCCCAGGGATCGGTGGGAACTTTTTTCAGATAGCCCCCTTCGTGGTAACGGGGCGGGATGCGGCCGGTCTCCGGCTTCGTGACCAGCGCCTGCAACCCCTGTTCGGTGCTGGGATAGAAACCGTTGTCGAGCTTGAACAGGCCGATCGCTTCCTCCAGCCCCTTGATGTCCACCGCCGCCTTGGTCCGGCGCGCCTCCTCGGGCCGCTCCAGCAGACGCGGAACGACGATGGCGGCGAGAATGCCGAGAATGACGACGACCACCATGATTTCGATGAGGGTGAAGCCGCGATTGCCGCGTAAAAGCGATTTTTCCATGTGCATAACTCCTTTGTTTTTTCAGGACCGAGGCTAAAGGAAAAAGGATAAAGGATTTAATGCCTTTTCCTTTTTCCTCGTTCCCTTTTCCTTTTACCTGCCTTTATCCCATCCCCTGGCTGGCCTGGAAGATGGGGAGGAGGATGGCGAGGACGATGAAGCCAACGGCGGTACCCATGACCAGGATCATCACCGGTTCAAGCAGGGAGAGGAGTCCGGCGATACGCAGCTCCACCTGGTGCTCGTAGGTTTCCGCCACCCGCAACAACATTTTTTCCAGCTCGCCGCTGCGTTCGCCGACCGCCGCCATCTGTGCCAGCATGGGGGGGAAGACCCCCGAGTGTTTGAGCGGTTCCGCCAGGCTCTCCCCCTCGCGCACGGCGTCGATGGCGTCGTTGACCGCCTGGCGTAGCACCCGGTTGGAGAGAAGATTGACGGCGATGGCCAGGGCCTTGAGCAGCGGTACCCCGGCATGGAGCAGGGTGCCGAGGGTGCGGCTCAGGCGGGCGGTGGCGAGGAGCAGGTTGAGGGAACCGAAAAGGGGCAGACGCAGGCTCAGCCGGTCGAGCTTCAGCCGTCCCGCCTCGCTTTGCGCATACCGTCGCGCCGCGGTTATGGCGACACCGGCCAGGAGCAGGAGGAGCCACCACCAGCCGGCGAGAAAATCACTGCCGGCGATGAGCAGACGCGTCGGCACGGGCAGGGTTTGCCCGAGATCCTCCAGCATGCGGGTGACTTTGGGGACGACGAAGGTGATGAGAAAGACCAGCACCGCGCTGCCGATGACCCCCATCAGAATGGGATAGGCCAGGGCCGACTGCATACGGGAACGGAGCCGGGCCTGATCCTCGAGAAAATCGGCGAGCTGCCCCAGGACCTGATCGAGGGTGCCGCTGTGTTCCCCGACCTCGGTCATATTGATGAAAAGGGGCGAAAAAATACCGGGATGCTGGGCCAGCGCCCGGTTCAGCTCGCTCCCCTGCAGAACCTCGCCGCGCACCGTACCAAGGGCGCGGCCCAGGGGCGCGCCGGCGAGTTGGTCGGCCAGGGTGCCGAGGGCTTCGTCGAGGGGGAGCCCGGCGCCGAGCAGGGTGGCGAGTTGTCGGGTCGTGGCGGCCAGGTCCTGGGGCGAAACCTTGCGGGCGAAGGGGCGGAAGCGGTTGGTGAAGAGGGAAAAGCCGGATGTTGCCGCCGACCCTTCGGCCAGCCGGGTGGGAAAGATCCCCTGGGTGCGCAACTGCTGGGTGGCCGCCTTTTTCCCCGGTGCCTCGATGGTTCCCGCCACTTTTTTGCCCTGGGCGTCGAACCCGGCATACTCGAAAAGAGGCACGCTCTACACCTCCTCCTGAGTGACGCGCAGGACCTCTTCGATCGTTGTTTCGCCGCGCAGCGCTTTGGCCAATCCCGCATCCCGCAGGGTCAGCATGCCCCGGGCGACGGCGGCAGCCTTGATCCCGGCGGCGTCCTTGTTGCGCAGGAGCAGATCGCGGATTTCCTCATCCATGGTCAGCAGTTCGTAGATGCCGGTGCGCCCCCGGTAGCCGATGTCCATGCAGCGCGGGCAGCCCTTGCCCCGGTAGAAGAGGGCGTCAGCCGGCACCGCCTGGGTCAGCCCCATCTCCCGCAGCATCTCGGGGCTCGGCTTGTAGCTTTCCCGGCAGTCGGGACAGATGCGACGCACCAGGCGCTGGGCGAGAATGCCGACGATGGAGGAGGCGGCGAGGAAGGGTTCGATGCCCATTTCCACCAGCCGGGTCAGGGCGCCGGCGGCGTCGTTGGTGTGCAGGGTCGAGAAGACCATGTGTCCGGTGAGGGCCGACTGCACGGCGATCTCCGCCGTCTCCCCGTCGCGGATCTCGCCGACCATGATGACATCCGGGTCTTGGCGCAGGATGGAGCGCAGCCCGGCGGCAAAGGTCAGGTTGATCTTGGGATTGACCTGAATCTGGCCGACGCCGGTGAGCTGGTATTCGATCGGGTCCTCGACGGTGATGATGTTCTTTTCCTGATTGTTCAGCCGGCTCAGGGCGGCGTAGAGGGTGGTGGTCTTGCCGCTGCCGGTGGGGCCGGTAACGAGGAAGATGCCGTGGCTCTTGCCGATCATGCGCATCGTCTGTTCCAGAATCCCCGCGTCCATGCCGATATCTTCCAGGCTCGGCACGCTGGAGCTCTGTTCGAGCAGACGCATGACCACCCGTTCGCCGAAGGCCGTGGGCAGGGTCGAGACGCGCACGTCGAGATCCTTGCCGGCGATGCGCACCCGGAAACGGCCGTCCTGAGGGAGGCGTTTCTCGGCGATATTCAGCCCCGACATGATCTTGATGCGCGAGACGATGCTCGCCTGGGCCTGGCGCGGCGGGCGCAGGACTTCGTAGAGGATGCCGTCGATGCGGTAGCGCACCACCACTTCCGTCTCGAAGGGTTCGATGTGGATGTCGCTGGCCCGCTCCTTGTACCCCTGGGTGATCAGGCTGTTGACGAAGCGGATGATCGGCGCTTCGTCCGAGGTGTCGAGCAGGTCGGCCGGTTCCAGGCCGCGGACGAGCTGGGTGTCGCCGCCGATCTCCTCTACCACTTCCCGGGCCTGTTCGGCGCGCCCTTCGTAGCCGCGATTGATGGCAGCGACGATTTCCGCGGCCGGGGCGACGGTCACGCGGATGCGTTCGCCGGTCAGGACCGCCAGATCGTTGAGGGGACGACTGTCGAGGGGGTCGGCCATGGCCAGGCGCAGCCCCTTCTCATCCCGCCCCAGGGGATAAATGCGGTATTCCTTGGCGTAGCCGATGGGGATCAGGGCCAGCAGCTCGGCCGGGGTGTCGCTCGGGATGCCGGTCAGGCAGGGCAGTCCCTGCTGGGCGGCGAGGGCCTCGGCCAGCTGCGTCTCGGTGATCGCCTTGGCTGCGAGCAACGTTTCCCCCAGTCGTTTGCCGCTTTTGGCGGCGGCGGAAAGGGCTTCCTCGATGATTTGCGGGGCGATGCCGTGACCGGCGACGAAAATCTCGCCCAGGCGTTTCCAGGTCATCATTGCGGCGCGCTCTCCGGTGCCACGACGCCGGCGGGTTGCAGGTTTTCGATGACCTCCGGCGACGAGACCTCATTGATGCGGGAGAGATCCATGGCCTTGGCGGCGGTTTCGGTCGCCTTCTGCAGATCGTCGGCGCTGCGGATGATCCGTGGGGTGATGAAGACCAGCAGGTTGGTTTTCTTCTCTTCGATCCGCTCCCGCTTGAAGAGCCAGCCGAGCCCGGGGATGTCGCCGAGGAAGGGGGTCTTGGCGATGGTTTTCTGCAGGTTGGTGCCAATGAGGCCGCCGAGGACGACGGTACGGCCGTTTTGCGCCAGGACGGTGTTGCGCACCGAACGCTTGGTCAACGTCGGTCCGACCTGGTCGACATTGCCGACGTTGCTCGCGGCGAGGTCGGTGATCTCCTGGTTGACCTGCAGGCGCACCTGTTCCCCTTCGGTGATCTGGGGGGTAAAGCGCAGGGTCAGGGCGACGTCCTTACGTTCCACCGAAACGCTCTGGGCGAGGCCGGTGCCGCCGGTGTCGGTCAGGCGGTTGGTGATGATCGGTACGTTGGAGCCGACGATGATCTCGGCTTCTTCGTTGTCGGAAGTGAGCAGGCGCGGGGCCGAAAGGATGTTCACGTCCGAGGTCGTCTTGGACAGGTCGATCAAGGCGGAAAGGGCGGGGATGGTCACTTCTTTGCCGTTGATGACGGTGGTAATGGGATTGAACAGCCCGCCCAGGAGAATCCCTTCCACCGACTTGTTGAGCAGCGACGGGACACCATCGGTGGGGTTCAGGTCAGAGAGATTCACCGGTCCGCCGTTGAGGTTGCTGGTGCCGAAGATTACGCTGTCGCTGCCGACGTCGATCCCGCCTTGGAGCGAGGCGCCGAGCCTCTTGGTGGCATCCATGGAGAGTTCGAGGATGAGGGCTTCGACAAAGACCTGCTTACGCTTGATGTCGAGCTGCTTGATGATCCCGGCAATGATTTCGTAGTCCGCCGGGGTGGCGTTGATGACCAGGGAGTTGGTCGGCTTATCAGCGATGATCCCGACGTTGCCGCTGGTTGGCGCGGCGGTCGGCGGTTGGCCGGCGGCCGCGGGGGCGCCGGCGGTGGGCATGATCTTGTTCAGCGTCTCACTCAGGGTCTTGGCCAGCGCCTCGGCATCGGCGTTCTCCAGGTAGTAGACATTGATGTGGGAGCGTTGCTGAGAAGGTTTCTGGTCGAGCCGGTCGATGAGGGAGCGGATGCCGGCGATGTCGTCGCTGGCGGCCAGGACCACCAGAACGTTGGTGGCGGCGTAGGGGATGACGCGACTGCCGTCGCCGGCGGGCTGGGCGGCCCGTCCTCGGGCCCGGGGAGAGGTTGCCGCCCCTTGGGCCAGAATCTGGTTGGCGATTTTGGCGACCTCCTCGGCCATGGCATGGCGCAAGGGAATCACTTCGATCTGGTCAAGGGAACTGGCCCGGTCGAGTTCGCCGACGATCCCGGCCAGGCGTTCGATATTGGCGGCGCTGTCGGTGATCAGCAGGGCGTTGGCCGGAGCGAAGGCGGCAATGTGGCTGGTCTTGGGGAGGAGCGGCGGCAGCACCGTCGTTGCCATCAGGGTCGCGTCGGCGTTACGCAGGGGAATCATGCGGGTCACGTACTGTTCCCCCCCGCCCCAGCCACCGACCGGCAGGGTGTTCTCCTTGGCGTCCCGGACCGGTACGATCTTATGGACCTTGCCGGAGGGGACGACGGTGAAGCCCTTCACCCCGAGAACGGTGAGGAAGAGATTGTAGGCTTCGTCGCGGCTCAGCTCCAGGGGGGAGGAGACGGTGACGCTCCCCTTGACAGTTTCGTCGTAGACGAAATTGCGGCCGGTCACTTCGCTGATGACCTGGACCAGGGCCGGTAGTTCGATGTCCTTGAAGTCGAGATTGAATTTTTCCTCGGCTACGCCGCTTCCGGCGGTCGCGAGCCAGAGCAGAAGCGCGACAAAGAGACTTAAGGTTGTGCCTTTATGGAATGCCACCGGATGCTACCTCCTCCCAGGGGGGTTGTCGGGACCAGAAATTCTCAATGGGTGTCGGGCCAGGCCCGGGTAGAAGCGCTCTTGCTCAATTGACTTCGTATTCGAAGACGGAAGGTTGTCCCTGTCGCTCGACATGGACGCGCAGGGAACGGGCCTCGCGCAGTTGCTGGAAGATCTGTAGAGCCTTTTCCGGGCTGTCCAGGGGCATGCCGTTGACCTGCAAGACCACATCCCCCTTGCGGAAACCCATCTGGGTCAGCAACGAACCGGGCCGCACCATGGCGATGACGAAACCGTCGGTGGCACCGTTAACCAGCCGCGGCTCCATGCGCGCCGATTTGAGCACCTCGCCAAGATTGCCCCGGGCCTGTTCGACGACGCCCCCTTCGATCAGCCAGCGGTTCGGGGCGACGGGGCGGATGCTGCCCGAATCTGTTGGTGTGGAGGATGTTGCGCCGGGGGATTGTTGGCGTGGGGAGGGGGCAGTGGAGGTTGAAGGTTCCTGGTGCAGCTGCAAGAGACTCAGGCTGCCGTCGGCGTTTTCGATATGGGCGACATTGCGGTCGACGGAGAGCAGTTGTCCCCCTCCCGGCAGGGCATCCCCGGGACGGTAGCTGTTAAGCTCGTTGTTCGCCATGATCAGGGCCAGGGAGTCTTCGGCGCTGCCGGTCACGGTGCCGATGAGCTTGAGATCGGCACGGGGCGGCGCGACGGCCGGGAGCGCTCCGGCTTCCACGCCCCGGCGCCGGGGCGTGGAGGCCGAGGTCGGAGCAGCGGCGGGAGCGCTGGAGTCGAAGATGTTGCGTTGGGTGATGGCAGCGAAATCCTGTGGACCGGAAGCGGTAGCTGCGGAGACGCTCCGTTGCCCCGGAGGGACAGAGGAGCGGGAATATTCAAGGCTGAGACCGAGCAGGCTGGAGGTCAGGCTACCGAGGCACAGCCCGCTAAAGGCGATAAGCAGCAGCCAAACGGCCCGGGCATGTCGTTGCAGAAAGAGCAGCATGTCCATCCCAAGGAAAAGAAAGAAGAATCCGGATAATCATACGGGTACGAAAGGGAAAAAACAAGGGGCAAAAGCCGTTGTCTCATTAAGAAACGACGGCCTTTTGCGGCTCTCCTGTCGCCTGCACAAAAGGGTTGACAAGAAACCGGGCCGGTTTTGCAACCGGCCCGGGCTGAGTATTTTAGTATTTACCGAACTCGTGGTCATCCAGGGCGATGAAGTCGTTCCCCTGAAAGTCGTTTTTGGTCTTGCTGGGCGCAGGCGTTTCCCCCCAGCCCGACTCACTGCTGGGAGCCAGGCGCCGTTGGGGTTTGGGCGCTGCCGGAGACGCCGCTGGCCGCTTCGCAGGTGTCGGCGCCTGAGGTTTGACCGCGGCGCCGCGAACCCTGAAACGGCTCAGCATCTCCCGCAGTTGGCTCGCCTGGCTGGCCAGCTCCTCGGCGGCGGCGGCGCTCTCTTCGGCGTTGGCGGTCGCCTGTTGGGTCACTTGATCGATCTGTTCCATGCCGACGCTGACCTGGCTGACGCCGTTGGCCTGTTCGCTGCTGGCGGCGGCGATTTCCGCCACCAGGTCGGAAACCCGGGCGACGCTTACGACGATTTCATCGAGGGCGCTGCTGGTCTGTTTGGCGATGGCGGTGCCGTTGTGGGTTTTTGCCACCGAGCCTTCAATGAGGCCGGCCGTTTCCCGGGCGGCCTTGGCGCTGCGCGCCGCCAGATTGCGGACCTCTTCGGCGACGACGGCAAAGCCCTTGCCGTGCTGTCCGGCTCGTGCCGCTTCCACCGCCGCGTTCAGTGCCAGCAGGTTAGTCTGGAAGGCGATCTCGTCAATAACCTTGATGATTTTGGAGATGTTCTGTCCCGATTCGTTGATCTCCTGCATCGCCGAAACCATCGACTGCATCTGCAGGCTCCCCTTTTCGGCGGCAGCTCGGGCGACACTGGCAAGTTTCTGGGCCTGGGCTGCATTCTCGGCGTTGTGTTTGGTCTGCGAGCCGATTTCCGTCATCGAGCTGGCAACCTCTTCCATGGAGCTGGCCGAGGTCGTCATCCCTTCGGAGAGGTGCTGGCTGCCGTCGGAAACCTCGGAGCTGGCGGAAGCGATCTGTTCGCTGGCGACCTGGATCTGTCCGACCAGATCGTTGAGGTCGTGGCCGAGTCGGTTAAGGGCGCCGCGAATGGCGTCCTGGTTGTCGCGAGGCCGGACCTCGATAGTCAGATCCCCCGCGGCCAGCCGCTTGAGGTTTTCCACCATCTCTTTTTCCAGGTCGTCGGCGAAACTGTCCATGGTCGTCGCCAACTGACCGATTTCATCGCGCCGGTCGAGGCGCAAACGGCTGCCGAGATGTCCATTCGTCATTTCTTTGAGAATGGCTACGACTCGGGCCATGGGGACGGAGAGGTCGCGGGCGGTCAGGAAAGCCAGGAACGTGGCCAGCAGCAGGACGGCGACGACGATAGCGATGAGCAGAGTCAGGGTCTGGGCGAGATCGGCTTCGATATCGTCGAGATAGATGCCGGCGCCGACCAGCCAGCCCCACTGGGGGACAGCCTTGACGAAGGAGAGTTTGGCCACCGGCTCGCTGAAACCAGGCTTGGCCCAATGATATTCGACGAAACCGTCTCCCTTGCTCTTGGCGACTTCGGCCATCTCTACAAAGAGCGCCTTCCCTTCCGGGTCGCGGTTGTCGGAGAGATTTTTCCCTTCCAGTTCGGGGCTGATCGGATGCATGACCATGACCGGGGTCAGGTCGTTGATCCAGAAGTAGTTCTCCCCTTCGAAGCGGGTATGGCGCAAGGCTTCCTTGGCGGCTTTCTGCGCCGCTTCCTTGTCCAGCGCGCCGCTCGCGGCCTGGGCCGCGTAGTGGTCGACCACACCCCAGGCGGTGGCCACGGCGTTGGCGACCATCGCTTCCTTGCCGGCGTGGAGGTCGCTACGCAGCTTTCCGTAGATCCAGGTGATGGCGAGAATGAAGGAGAGGATGATGACGCCGCTCAGAAGAAAGATTTTGGTCGCCAGTTTGAGATTTTTCACGGTGGTCTCCTTGCCGAGGTGGTTTGCGCCGGGTCGGGCCGTGGCGATTTCCGGGGAAGCCAAGAAACCGACAGCGGTTGTCAAAAAAAAGACATCGGCTCTTTGCGTAAGGCCGGGGGAACGGGACTTGGCCGTTCAGGGTTTTCTCTTAGGGGGAATGCACGGCTAGAAGAAGCAACCCTTGTGCCAGATGGCGAATATTTTTAGCTAATGAGTGTTTGCTTGAGGGGCGGGGCGAGTCTGGCTCGCCCCGCGGAGGAGGGATGGTGCAGTCATTTCAGAAGGGGGAGTTCAGTTCCAGTCGGTGAGAATGAAGCCGAGGCCGATGCGATTGGCGTGCTGATCGTAGTCAAGCAGGTTCTCGCCGTAGCCGTTGAAATACTGGACGTAGATGCCGACTTTATCCAGGATCGGGTAGCTCCACTCCAGTTGCACCGAGGTGCGGTTTTCGCTCTGGAAGTTGTTGCGCAGCATCATGCCGAAGCGGTGCTTATCCTTGAGATAATAGGCCTGCAGCTCACCGGGGCCGAGGTAGTCGTCGATGTCGCGGTTGTCGTCGTCGCCGCGGCTTTCGGGGATGCGGTACCAGCCCTTGAGCAGCAACGTGAGCGGACCGCTTTCCAGGCCGACCTGGCCGATCACCCGGTTCCAGCTGCGGGACATGGGCTCGGAGCGGCCGTTGGACTGGTGGTTCAGGGCGGCGGTCAGGGTGCGCAGGCGCAGTCCGCCGAGGTGCAAATTGAGGTTGGCTCGGTAGTTGACCAGCAATTCCGGTTCGTAATTGGTTTCACGGAAAGGAGCGGACTCGTCGACGTTGTAGATCTGCCAGAAGGACTGCTGGGTGTAGCCGAACCAGAGATCGGTGCGACTGCCGAGAATATCCTGCCAGAGCTTGGTCTTGACGCTGATCTGGTACTTGGCCTCGGTCGCCTTGACCTCCTCGACAGTGTAGTCTTCGTCCTTCGGCGGCTCGTAGTAATTGTCGTTGTAGGTCACCGGCATCAGGTAGTTGTCCCGGTGCATCATCAGGGTAAAGTGCCCGCGCGGACGGCTTTCGTCCAGTTCCCAGCGGCGGGTCAGGAGGGAAACGGCTTCGCCCTGGAACGCGGGGGGGGCGACTTCGATCTCGGCCGCGGCCGGGAGGACGGCGAGTTCCGCACCGGGGTCAAGGCCGGGATCGAGATCCGCGCCGGCCAGCCGGTCATAGCAATCGAGGCGTTGGCGGTCGTCCGTCAGGCGTGCGCAGTCTTGCAGATTGGCGGCAAGATCGGCCTGGGCCGGAAGGGGAGACAAACAGAGGCAGAGCGTGGCAAAAAATAGAAATTTCGCGAGAGGGTTCACGGGTGGTCCTTTTGGGTCAGGCGGGCAAGAATGAAAAGACACGAGCGCTCGAATCCTAGCACGCCCCGTTCCGGCGGGGAACAGGGATTTTGCCGAAGCTCGCTCTTCTTTTTGCGGCGAGCGCGCCAGGGGCGCGCAATTCTGGTAAACTTTCGGCCAAGGTTCGATGCTCGACACCCTATAACCCTTGCCGATGAGGAGTTTTTCCGATGAAAAGTTCGCGATGGTTGCCGTTGCTGCTTCTGCTCGTGCTGCTGGCCGCCTGTGCCAAACCAATGAGCGTATCGAGCTCTTTCGACTGGAAAGCCGACTTCGACGGCTACCGCACCTGGTTCTGGGTGGACGGCAAGCCGGCGCTGATGGATGCCCTCCTCGGCGACGACATGACCGATCAGTTCATCCGCCGTGCCGTGACCGAGGAGTTGACCGGCAAGGGGCTCGCGGTCAGGGCTGACGAGCCCGACCTGCTGGTGCGTTACACCACGCGCATCCGTGAAGCGGTCGCGGCGCAGCCCGGAGATCTCGGCTACAGCTATCAATGGCGCTGGATTCGGGAAGGTGTGGGGCGCGGACAGGCAGAATCGGTGGGACGGGGGTTTCTCAATATCGAGTTGATCGACCGCCGTGCCGGCACCCTGGTCTGGCAGGGGACGGTGAGCGGTGGCATCACCGACGAGCGGGACGCCCAGGGGAAAATTCCCAATGCCGTCAAGAAGATTTTCGAACAGTATCCCCCAAAACGCTGAGCAGCGGGTCAGTTTCCCTGGCGCACATGAACCTTCTCGCGCAGCAGGCGGCGCTGTTCAGCCAGGCAGTAGCGGGTGATGTACTCGCGGTCCTCGGGCTGGATGCGGGTGAACTGGAAGGCGGCATGTTCCTCATCGAGGATATTGAGCATACGCACCATACGGGCGTCGCAGAAAATCGTCTGAACCAGGCCCGGCAGTTCGATGGCGAAGGCATATTCGCAGCCCTCGTCTAGGGGTTCGTTGACGGCGAAACGGAGACCGCCAGCGCTGAGGTTGACCCGGCGGGGTTCGACGTCGACCTGGGGACGGGGCGAACCGATCGGCCAAAAACGCAGCAGGATCTGGGTTTCGACCCGAAAATGCTGGCGTTGCTGCACGGGGGGGGAGGAGTCGACAAAGTCCAGACGCAAGCGGCGCGGGTCGAGGATCTCGGCGATACGTGCGCTGATGGTGAAGGCGCCGGCGGGACTGGTGCAATGGACGAAGCAGATGCGACCCGGTTCCAGTTGCGTCACGGGCAGCTTGTGGGGGGGGAAAAAACCTTCAATCAGCGGGAATTCACCGAGGGTGACGCGAGCGTTGAGGGCGAGGGAATCTTCCCCCAGTGGCAGCACGACCCTGACGATCTGCGCTTCGCTAAAACATTTTTGGCAGTGTGGAGGAAACATTCACGACCCGATGGCAAAGCAAATCCAGCTGGCGGATCGACCCACATGGTGATGTCAATTCCCCTCTTCCGCTCGGCAAGATGATTTTGTTCTACATTACCCTCCGTCTTTCTGTCAAACCTTAAGATTCTGCTTTTTTTCAAAATAGCTGCGGCCGGCGGAACAACCGCCGGCCGCGCTCCTCATCAATCAATCTTGAGCAAAACCGCCACAATCAGCGTTTGGGACACCAGGGAGGAAGTTCCCCGCTTCGGCGGGAATAACGCTCTCCGTCCCAGAACCGCCCCTTGCCGCACCGGCCGTCCTTCATCCCCGGCCGCATTTTTTCCGCCAGTTCCCGCTGCTCGGGGGTCAGTTCAGCCTGGATGAGGTTATGGGTGCGCGCCTTGGCGACGCTCAGCTCGGTCTGGATTTCGGCCTTTTTCTGGGCCAGGACGCGGACCGCGGCCTCGTCGAAGCTTTCGGCATTGCTGAGTTTGCGCATTTCGTCGCGGGTTTCCGCCATCTGCGCACGCAGCGGCTCGACCTTTTGCCGTTCCTCGGCGATGATCGCTTGAATCTTGGTCTGCTGCTCTTCGCTCAGATCAAGGGCCTGAGCCATTCTTCCCGGATGCCGGGCCGACCCGCAGTCATCGCAGGAGCGGCAGGGAGCGCCGTCCTTCATCCCTTTGCCCATGCCCGGCTGGGCCAGGGCGCCGCCCAGGCTTCCCGCCAGGGCCAGAGTTGTCATCAGCAGAATGAGCAGGCTTTTCTTCATCGTTTTCATGATTTTTCTCCTTGGTGTGGGGTACGGGACGTACCGTTAATGTTTCCCGTTTCGGGAGCGTATTCGTCGGTTTCGGTTCAGCGCAGGGCGAAGTCGGCCATGATCCAGCCCCGCGCGCCGTTCGGTTGTTCGATGTAATACCATCCCTCCCTGTCGTCGTAAACCGGCAGTCGCTGTCCATGCCCGACCTGACCGGCGATGCCGAAGTGCTGTCCCGGGCCACTGCGGATGTTGAGCAGGGCCGAATTGACGGTGACGTATCGCTGCGCCTTCCCCGCATAGCCGCGGTCCAGCCGATGGCGGGGCTCGTCGACGACCATGTAGCCGCCGGGAACCCGGTTATAGTAGGTGCCGCCGGCCTGATAGTAGTTCGTGCCGCCGGAGAGCACCATCGAAAAGCCGACCGGCAGGCCGGCGACGATGGCGCCGATGGGGGCACGGACCGAGATCAGGCCGGAAGGGTCCGGCCGGAAGAAGCGGCCGTTGCGTTGATAGTAGTCGTGCTTGTCGACCCGGACATGTTCATGGCCACGGTAATGCTTGGCCGGGGCCCGATACGGGGCGTGTTTGACGGCGCGCGGTGCGCGTTCTTCCCACCGTTGGGAACGGTGGTCCCGGCGGTCGGCCAGGGCTTCGGCGGGCAGGGTGGCGGCGCCGAGCAGGCTGCTTATCAGGAGCGTTGCAACATAAGCGGTTTTTTTCATAGCGACCTCCTTTGCGGATGGGGACGGCATTTGTTTCACCGTCCCTCGTGCTTGGGAAGAAAAATAACAACAGATTTTGCACGAAATATGGAAGAAATGAGGAAAGATGCCTGGTGTGGGCGTGACGGTGGTTTTTTTTCGGGCGGCTGTGCTAAAAGAAAATTGCAACAGCGAACCTCGGAGTGTGCCGCCATGCGCCTGAATATCAGATACCGACTCTTTTTCGCCCTGCTCGCGGCCAGCGCCCTGGTCGCCCTGGGGATGCTGCTGATCGTGCAGTGGAGCCTCGACCGGGGTTTTCTGCAGTACGTCAACACCCTGGATACGGAACGGCTGGAGCGCCTCGCCGTTGAACTGGAAGAACGTTACGACGAATCGGGGGATTGGGCTTTTCTGCGGGAGGATCCCGGCAACTTCCATCGGCTGGTCTTGCTGACCGGCCCTGAGCGTGCCTACAGTCCCGAACAGCTGGAGCGCCTGGAGCGGCGGCTGCAGCGGCACCGCGACCGGCCCCAGGGGGGCGGGGAAGGTCGGAGGCTCGACGCGCAGCGTTTTGATCAGCGCCTGGTCCTGCTTGACGGCCAAAAACGTCTTCTGCATGGGCCCGAAAAATTTCCCGGCGGACTCACCTTTCGCGAACTCTACCACCGTCGGCAAATCGTCGGCTATCTCGGCCTGGTGCCGCGCAAGGATCTGGCCGATGCCAACCAGTTGCGCTTTGTCCGTGAGCAGCAGTGGGCGATGCTGCTCATCGCCGCCCTGGCCGTGGTTGTTTCGGCACTTCTCGCCTTCCCTCTGGCCCGGCGCCTGGCGCGACCGATCCATACCCTGGCGACGGCGACGCGCCGGCTGGCGGCGGGCGACTTCACCGTGCGCACCCCGGCCGAGCGGGGGGACGAGCTGGGCCAGCTGGCCCGGGATTTCAATTCCCTGGCCTTGGCCCTGGAGAAGAACGAAGAGGCCCGCCGCCGTTGGGTCGCCGACATCTCCCACGAACTGCGCACGCCCCTGGCCGTTCTGCGTGGCGAGATCGAAGCGCTGCAAGACGGCATCCGTCAGGCCGGGCCGGAAACCTTCGCCTCCCTGCACGGCGAAGTTCTGCGCCTGGGGCGGCTGGTGGAAGACCTCTACCAGCTGGCCCTCTCCGACGTCGGCGCTCTGAGCTATCGCAAAAACTCCGAGTCCTTGGTGGAGTTGCTGGAGCAGACGTTGGCGACGGCGCGGAGCGAATTTGCGCGCAAGGGCATTGCCCTGCGTTTCGAGGCTCACCCCGCCGACGTGACCCTCTTCGCCGACGGCGCCCGGCTGGGCCAACTCTTTGTCAACCTGCTCGATAATTCCCGCAACTACACCGACGCCGGTGGAGAGCTGGTTGTCCGACTGGAAAGGGAAGCCGGCTGGGCTGTGATCCATTTTCAGGACAGCGCCCCCGGAGTGCCCGAGGATGAGCTGGAACGACTCTTCGAACGGCTGTATCGGGTGGAGAGTTCCCGCAACCGCAATAGCGGCGGGGCCGGGTTGGGGCTTTCCATCTGTCGCAATATCGTCGAAGCCCACGGCGGAACGATCTCCGCCCAAGCCTCGCCACTGGGCGGGGTGTGGATCACGGTTCGATTGCCCTTGGAGGAGGTTGCGCAATGAGCGGCACGATCATGATCATTGAAGATGAGCCTAAACTGGCCGAACTGCTTGCCGACTATCTGCGTCAGTCCGGTTTTGAGGTCCGCCTGGTGGCAGACGGGATGGCGGCGGTTCCCGCCATTCACGAACAAAAGCCTGACCTGGTGTTGCTCGATCTGATGTTGCCGGGGAAAGACGGCATGGAGATCTGCAAGGAGGTGCGGCGCTTTTCCAGCGTGCCGATCATCATGGTCACCGCCCGGGTCGAAGAGATCGACCGCCTGCTCGGCCTCGAATTCGGCGCCGACGATTACATCTGCAAGCCTTACAGCCCGCGCGAGGTGGTGGCCCGGGTCAAGGCGGTCCTTCGTCGCGGGGGGACGGCCGCCGAGAATAACCACGGCCTGGTGCTGGACGAGGCCCGCTACAGTGCCAATCTGCATGGCGTCGAGCTTGATCTGACCGCCGTCGAATTCAAGCTGCTCGCCATCCTCTTCGCCAGCCCGGGGCGGATCTTCTCCCGCGATCAGCTCATGGACCGCATCTACTCCGACGAGCGCATTGTTAGCGAGCGCACCATCGACAGTCATATCAAGAAGTTGCGCAAGAAACTGAGCCTCGCCGCTGCCGACGAGGAACTGATCCATTCGGTCTACGGCGTGGGCTATAAATACGAGCTGCCCGAGCGCTGACGCTATCAGGCTGATGAAAAACTCCCATCTGCGGCGTTGTCCTCATCCCTCGTCAACGACGTACCTTTCAGGTACGCCTTATTCCTCAGGATTTCGTCCGCCTTGCATCTGAGTATTTTTGATCAGCCTTGGCAAGCGAGTGTTTCAAAGGCCCGCTAACCGTTCGATTTCGAAGGATTGCAAACGGCGTTATTTTTTTCGAGCAAAGTTCTGGACGGCCCCGCCCCGGATTGCGTACAATAAGAAACTCCTTATCCTGTGCCTCCCTGATTTCGGGCGTTTATGAAACCTCAGTACCGTTACTGGATCTTCCTCTTCGCCATCGCCAATGTCATCTTTGGCGTGATCTGGGCCGCGCTCTTCGGTGCCTGGTTTTCCCTGGCGCCCGACGAGCAGGCCTATATCAAAGGGTTGCTCGACAAAATCCTCCCCTTCCCCATGCTCGGCTCGGTCATTCTGGTCACCGCCATCGGCGGACTGGTCAGTATGCTCTTCTACTACTACGTCATCCCCATTCTGCAACTGGCCGAAAAAACCCGGCTGATGGCCACGGCCAATCCTGATTACCGGATTTTCCCCCGCGGCGCCCGCGAGGTCGTTTACCTGACCGGTATCATCAACGATTACGCCGACGCCTTCCAGAAGCTCAAGACCGAAGTCGACGTCCGTATTCACGAGGCCCAGGCCCAGGTCGACGAAGAACGCAACCGCCTGGCGGCGCTCATGTCCGAACTCCCCAGCGGAGTGCTGGTCTGCAATACCGAGGGGTTGATCCTGCTCTACAACCAGCAGGCCCAGAACCTGCTCCAGCCGGAAAACGGCCAAGGGGGCGCCGGCATCATCGGCCTGGGGCGCTCGGTTTTCGGCCTGTTGCGGCGCGAACCGCTGATGCACGCCTTCGAGCGCCTGCGCCAGTCGCTGCACCAGGAGCAGACCCTGTCGACCCTCGGCTTCATGCTGACCCGCCCCGACGGCGCCTGCCTGCGCCTCAATATGGCCCTGGTCCTCGGGCAGAAAGTCGAAGAGCAGGAGATTTCCGGATTCGTCCTGACTTTGGAGGACATGACCCCGCAGATCGAGGCGGATAACCGCCGCGACCGGCTGATTCAGACCATGGCTGATTCCTTTCAGGACGGGATCGCCGACATCCGCCGGTCGATCTCCACCATTCTCGCCCGGCCCGAACTCAAGCCCCACCAGTTGCAGCGCTACCGGCGGGTGATCGACCGGTCGTCCCTGGCCCTGCAGCAGAATCTCGATCAGGTCCGCGAGCACTATACCCATCACCGCCATTCCTTGAGCAAGGTCGAGGATATCCTCGCCGAGAACCTCATGGAGATTCTGCGCAAGACCCTCTTCGACCGTTTCGGCGCCGAGTTGCAGGGAGAGGCGCAGGACGGCCTTTGGCTGCGCCTCGACAGCTATTCTTTAGTGCAGGCCCTGGCCCATCTGGCCGGGCTGCTCAAGGGACAGAAGCTCTTCGGCGCCTTCCTGGTGACCCTGCGGCAAACCTCTTCGACGAAGGCCTCCATGACCATCGGCTGGCCCGATTACTGTCTCGACTACCAGTTCATCGCCGACTGGGTGGCGTCGCCGGTGATCGTCGAAAGCGAGGGGCAGGCCCTCAGCTTCAGCGATCTGGTCAGCAGCTTCGGCGGCGCCGTCTTCATCGAGTCGGCAGGGGGTAAGGCCTGCCACGAGGTCCGGATCGAGCTGCCCCTCGCTTCCCCCTCGGCGCACGAAGAACTGCCTTCGCCGCACAAACCGCGCCCGGTTTACTACGAATTCGATCTCTTCAACCGGCCGGGGATGGACGACCTTGGCAAGCGGCCCCTGCGCAAGCTCACCTACGTCGTTTTCGACACGGAGACGACCGGCCTCAATCCCTCGCAGGGGGATGAAATCATCCAACTCGGCGCTATCCGCATCATCAATGGCCGCTTACTTTACGATGAAATCATCGACCAACTCGTCGATCCCCGCCGCAGCGTCCCCCCCGAGTCGGTGGCTATCCACGGCATCGATCCGTCCCGCCTGGTCGGCCAACCGACCATCGAAAAGGTGCTCCCCCATTTCCACAAATTCGCCGAAGGGGCGGTACTGGTCGCCCACAACGCCGCCTTCGACATGCGTTTTCTGGAACTCAACGAACGCCGCACCGGCCTGCGCTTCGACAATCCGGTCCTCGACACCCTGCTCCTTTCCTCGGTGGTTCGCCCCAACCAGAAGGATCATTCGATCGACGCCATCGCCGAAATGCTCAACCTCACCATCCACGGCCGTCACACCGCCCTCGGCGACGCCGTCGCCACCGCCGAGGTGCTGCTCAAACTCATCCCCCTGCTCGAAGCCAACAACATCTTCACCCTCGAAGACGCTCTCAAGGCCTCGGCCCAATCCCCTTTCGCCAAAATGGCCTTCTGATCGGCTTCGGTCGAAGTCCGCAAAAAAGAGGACGCGATGCGTCCCTTTCGGAACCTTTCGCGTCCTCTGCGGTTTTGGATTTTTTTTGTGGGAATGCTTCCTGTTCGATGAAAAACCCCCGATGTTCAGGCTGAGCAAAAATGCCCAGGTGCAAGGCGCCCGAAATGCGAGGAGCGAGGCGTACCGGTAGGTAGGTCGCAGCGACGAGGATGAGGGCAACGCCGCGGACGGGCGTTTTTTCTCAGCCTGCTACATGAAGAGCAACAGGCTCACCGCCATCACCAGCATCCCCAGCACCAGGCCATAGATCGAGAGGTGATGTTCGCCGTATTTCTGTGCCGAAGGGAGGAGTTCGTCGAGGGAGATGAAGACCATGATGCCGGCGACCATGGCGAAAAGCAGGCCGAAGACCATCTCGTCGAAAAAGCGGTAGAGCAGCACATAGCCGACGAGGGCGCCGACCGGTTCGGAGAGACCGGAGAGGAAGGAGTAGCAGAAGGCTTTGCGTTTGCTGCCGGTGGCGTAATAGATGGGGACCGAGACGGAGATGCCCTCAGGGATGTTGTGGATGGCCACGGCCACGGCGATGGAGATGCCCACCGTCGGGTCGGCCAGGGCGGCGGCGAAGGTCGCCAATCCCTCGGGAAAGTTGTGGATGCCGATGGCAAGCGCGGTGAACATTCCCATGCGCAGCAGTTTGCGTTCACGCTCGCTCGGGCGCTCGGCCATCTCTTCGACCCCTTTGATTTCGTGGGGGTTCTCGATGGAGGGAATGAGCTTGTCGATGAGGCCGATGAGGAGGATGCCGAAGAAAAAAGCCGCCACCGTCAGCCAGGCCCCGGTGCGCTCGCCGCAGGCGGCTTCCAGGGCGATGCGGGCCTTGGCGAGAATCTCGACCAGCGAGACGTAGATCATCACCCCGGCGGAAAAACCGAGGCTGATGGAGAGAAAGCGGGTGTTGGTCTGCTTGGCGAAAAAGGCAATGGCGCTCCCCACGCCGGTAGAAAGCCCGGCGAAGAGGGTCAGGCCAAAGGCGAAGAGAACATTTTCCGGCACGGGGGAACCTCGGGGAAAATCATGGTTGCTCGTTTTTGAGCGATTGGGTCATGCGGGCGTGAAATTTCTGGGCATAGGCGAAGAATTTCTTTGCATCGTCGAGAGAGGGTTTGCCGTTCGGCAAGAGCCCCAGTTCCCCCGGGATAACGGGCTTCGATATAAAGCCCGTCCAGGGTCTTGATCAGAACCAAGTCGTAGTCCTGACGGAACTTTTCCGGCAAGAGCGCGAAAAGGGTTTGCAGTTTGTGAACTTTCGGGAATTCGATGCGGGTTTCTTCCAGTACGGCTTTCAGCGTTTTTTCCATGGCCTGTTGCGCATGGAAGGCGACGATCCCGGTCAGGTTGTCATTGTCGATAATCGAGGCAATCGTCTCCAAGTCTAAGCTCGCCGCCGCCAGCCACTCTCCGGTAATCTCCCTCATGAGAGCAGTACCCCGTCGCGCAAGATTTTCCGACTGAACATGCTGTCTATTTCAACGAACCTTTTATGCATCGGCCGGGTGTGGACGATCAGATCGATGGGGGTTTGTTCCTGGAGATCATCCAATACACTGCTCGTTTCGATAAAGAGACGGTTTTTTTCCTGCCAGTTGGCGGGGACAAAGTCGTCCCTGGTCACCACATACAGGTCGATATCACTATCCGGAGTCGGATCCCCCCAGGCGTAACTGCCGAAGAGGATGATCTTTTCCGGATTCAGCGGAGCCAGTCGCGCAACGATCTCGCGTTTGAGTTGTTCGATGTCGGCGGTTTTCATCCATCCTCACAAATCGGCGATGTCGATCTCGGCCCAGACCGGACAGTGGTCCGAGGGCTTGTCCATGGCGCGGATGTCGTAGTCGATGCCGGTGGCGCGACAGCGTTCCATCAGGGGGCGGGTGAGCAGGATGTGGTCGATGCGCAGCCCCCGTTTCGGCTCGCTTTCGAAACCCCGACTGCGGTAGTCGAACCAGCTGAAACGGTCCTCGACCGCCGGGTTTTGCTCGCGGAAACTGTCGTGCAGACCCCAGTCAAGCAGGGCCTGAAGCCATTCCCGCTCTTCCGGCAGGAAGCTGGTCTTGCCGGTGCGCAGCCAGCGTTTCGCGTTTTCCTCGCCGATGCCAATATCCGAGTCGACTGGGGCGATGTTGAAATCGCCCATGATCGCCAGGGGTTGATCGGGGCGGCAATGGTCGCGCAGGTAGGCGAGCAGGTCAGCGTAGAATTTTCGCTTGGCGGGGAACTTGAGGGGATGTGCGCGGCTCTCACCCTGGGGGAAGTAGCCGTTGACGACTCGCAGGATTGCGCCCGAGGAAAGGGCGAAGTCCCCGCCGATAAAGCGTTTCTGCGCCTCGTCGCCGTCGTCGGGCAGGCCGCGCTGGACCTGCTGCGGCTCATCAAGCGAGAGTAGGGCCACACCGTAGTGGGTCTTCTGTCCTTGGTAGGCCGCCCGATAGCCGAGCTGCTCGATGGCCGCCAGCGGGAAGTCGGCATCCTGAACCTTGGTTTCCTGCAGGCCGAGGATGGCGGGATGGTGCCGCTCGATCACCGCTTCGAGTTGATGCAGGCGGGAGCGCAGACCGTTGACGTTAAAAGAGATCAGTTTCATGGCGTCAGAATAGAGCAGAAACGGATCAAGGACAACCGGGATTTTTGGGATCGCAAGGGGGCGGCCTCTTTTCGTCATGATATTCATTCCGATTAGTGTACGCAAATTTCAAGGAGAAGATTTTGCCGGACCGTTTAAAAATCCCTTCCGGCACATAAAATATTTAAAAGCTTGCTTTTCGCAAGTCACCCGTGGTAGTGTCCTTTTACTTAAGCAAGTTTGTGTGGATTTTTGACGCTCACCGGATGAACAAGGTGTTGGTCCGGACCAAAAACACAGGCCCTCTTGGGCGTGTGTTTTTTCCTTTTATGGGTAGTTGAAGTTCGCACGACAAAAAGTTCCCAAGGGGAACGTGGAGAAAAAAATGGCTGAAGGCACCGTGAAGTGGTTTAACGACGCAAAAGGTTTTGGTTTTATCGAGCAGGACAATGGGCCCGACGTATTCGTCCATTTTTCTGAAATTCAAGGGGATGGTTTCAAATCCCTCGCCGAAGGTGATCGCGTAAGTTTCGCGGTGACCCAAGGTCAAAAAGGCCCCCAGTCGGCCAATGTGCGCAGAATTTAAGCAGGATTTTGCATAGCATGAAAAAGAACCCCGCGAGTTTTCGCGGGGTTCTTTGTTTCAGCGGTCTCATTTCCACCCTGCCCGCATCTAGCGTTCGACAACCCCGAAAGGACAATCCCCAGGATGGCCAGAAAACCTAATTACGGTTACGAAAAACGCCAGAAGGAAATCGCCAAGAAGGCGAAAAAAGAAGAAAAGAAAAAGAACAAACAAGAGGCCCAGGAAATCCCTTCCGAGGAGATCCCGCCCGAAGAACCCGCCGAACTGGGGGGAGCCCTGTAGTTTCCCGCTTCACGCCCTTCTCTCCGACCATCCCACGACGTCCCCATACCCTTTCTCGCTCCGAGCGCGTTGAGGGTCGTTGGCATTTTTCCGTTTCGCTCATCCCCCATCCCCTTCTTCAGGTTTTACCGTCCCGTTTATTGCGAGTGATCCGATTTCGCTCTGTCCTCAAAGGCGGGTATGGTAAGTTTTCCTTTGAATGTTCCCAGGCGACGAGGCTCGCTTCTCGCCGCAACCGACGGAGGATCCATGCAGAACTGGCAAGGTGGAGGAGATCCCGATCTCCTCGAACGCAAGATCAACGAATTCATCGCCCGCTTTAAAGGTCAGAAGCCGCCACTGAAAATGCTTGCCGGCATCGTTCTCGCGCTGTTGCTGGTTTTCGGCGCCGGCAGCAGTTTCTATCAGGTCGGCACTGAGGAGACTGGAGTAGTCCTGCGTTTCGGGCATTTTAACGGATTCGCCCAGCCTGGATTGCATTTCAAAATCCCCTTTGGTATCGATTCCGTCTATCTGGTCAAGACCGGAAGGGTCATGAAGGAAGAATTCGGTTTTCGCACCGTTCAGCCCGGGGCGCGCTCGACCTATACCAAGGAAGGGCTGAACGAGGAGGCGCTGACCCTCACCGGCGATCTCAACGTCAGCGACCTGGAGTGGATCGTCCAGTATCAGATCGCCGACGCCTTCAAGTATCTCTTCCGGATAAAAGATCCCCAATCGACCATTCGCGACGTCGCCGAGGCGGCGGTGCGCAAGGCTGTGGGCAATTCCAACGTCACCGAGGTGCTCACCACCGAGCGGGCCCTGCTCGCCACCGCCATCGAAAAGGACTTGCAGGCGATTCTCAATTCCTACGACATCGGCGTGCGCATCGTTACCGTCAAGTTCCAGGACGTTAATCCCCCCGAGTCGGTCAAAGCGGCTTTCAACGAAGTCAACGAGGCCGAGCAGGAAAAGGAAAGCCTGATCTTCCAGGCCCGCGAGCAGTATAACCGCGAAGTGCCCAAGGCAAGCGGGGTGGCCAAGAGCGCCATCCTCGAAGCCGAAGGCTACGCCCTCGAACGGATCAATCAGGCCAAGGGGGAGGCCGGCCGCTTTCTCGCCCTGCACACCGAATACCGCAAGGCCCCGGAAGTGACCCGCGAACGGCTCTACCTCGAAACCCTCGAAACCATCCTGCCCCGCCTGGAGGAGATCTACATCATGGACCAAAAGGGTTCCGGCGCACTGCCGCTGCTCCCCTTGCGGAGCCCGAAGGAGGGGGACAAAGGATGAAAAGCCAACTTCTTGTCGCCATCGCCGTTATGCTTCTGCTGCTTGGGCAATCCGTTCTCTTTGTTGTCGAGGAGGGGGAGCAGGCGATCGTTACCCAGTTCGGCAAGCCGGTCGATGAGGTGAAGTATGCCGGTTTGCATGTCAAAATCCCGCTGATCCAGGAAGTGCGCCGCTTCGACCGCCGGATTCTCAAATGGGACGGCGATCCCAACCAGATTCCCACGAAAGACAAGCGCTACATCTGGGTGGACGCCACGGCCCGCTGGCGGATCGTCGATCCGCTGCTCTTCTATACGACCGTGGCTACCGAGTTGGGGGCGAGCAGCCGCCTGGACGACATTCTCGACTCGGTCGTGCGCGACGCCGTTTCCAGCCACCTGCTGGTGGAACTGGTGCGCGGCAAGGATTATCAGCCGCCGGCGGGGACGGTCGAAGTCCTCGATTTCGAGGGGCAGAAAATCGTCGCTGAAAATCTGACGGGACGCGAGGAAATTCTCGCCGACATCCTCACCGAGGCGCGCAAGAACATCCCCGAATACGGCATCGAGATGATCGACTTGCAGATCAAGCGGATCAACTACGTCGAGCAGGTGCGGTTGCGGGTTTACGAGCGGATGATTTCCGAGCGGAAAAAGGTCGCGTCCCAGTTCCGCTCCGAAGGGGAAGGGGAGAAAGCCAATATCCTCGGCCAGATGCAGAAGGAGCTCAAGCGCATCGAATCCGACGCCTACCGCGAGTCGGTGCAGATTCGCGGCCGCGCCGACGCCGAAGCCGCCGCCATCTATGCCGAAGCCTATGGCCGCGATCCGGAATTCTACGCCTTCGTGCGAACCCTCGAATCGTACCGCAAGGCGCTCAAGGAAAATTCCAAGCTGGTCATCTCCACCGATTCGGATTTTTACCGTTTTCTGCAAAAACCCCGCTAGAAGGGGTATCAGTGCTATAAAAAAGGAGGGAAGGACCGCGCCGGTTCTTCTCTCCTTTTGCGGTTTGGAGGGGAAAGGCTTTCACCTTTCATTCGCCTCGCTCTCCGGAGGTTGCCGAAGTCGCAGGGCCGTAAGGGCGCAGCATGCTGCGCCCCTGCATTTAAATGTCCCCCAAGTTACAATGTTTCTATGGAAAAACAGCCCATGACGGAATCGTTGACCTTATCTTCACCCCGAAGCGCGCGCCCCGGCGGCCTGCGGGAGATGCTTGCCGTCGCCCTGCCGATGGTCGCTTCCCAGGCCTGCGAGACGGCGATGATGTTTGTCGACCGGCTCTTTCTCTCTCGGCTCGGTACGGCGGATATGAGCGCCTCCATGGCCGGTGGGCTGACCGCTTTCATGATGATGACCTTCTTCATCGGCCTGATCGGTTACGCCACCGCCCTGGTCGCCCAGTATCTCGGCGCCGGACGCAAGGAGTATTGCCCCCGGGTCATCACCCAGGCGCTGCTGCTGGCCCTCGCCGCCTATCCCCTGATTCTCGCCGCCCGGCCCCTGGCCCATGGGCTCTTCGCCGCCTCTGGCATTCCGCCGGCGCAGCTCGAACCGCAGCAAGCCTACTTCGACATCCTCCTCTACGGCGCCCTGCTCACCCTGCTGCGGACCGCCCTGGCCGGTTTCTTTTCTGGCATCGGCCGCACCCGGGTGATCATGATCTCGACCCTGGTCGCCATGGTCGTCAACATCGCCGCCAACTACGTCCTCATCTTCGGGCACCTGGGCTTTCCCGCCCTCGGTATTCGCGGAGCCGCCCTCGGCACCTTGCTCGCCGGCTTTTGCGCCCTGCTGGTTTTGGCCGGGGCCTATTGGGGGCGCTCCATCCGCCGGGAGTTCGCCGTCGGCGCGGCCTTGCGCTTTGACCGGGAAATTCTCGGCAAGCTGCTGCGTTACGGCTATCCGGCGGGGATCGAGCTCTTTCTCAACCTGATCGCCTTCACGCTGATGATCCTTCTCTTCCATGGCCACTCCCCGGCCACCGCCTCGGCGGTGACCATTGTCTTCAACTGGGACATGGTCTCCTTCGTGCCGCTGCTCGGCATCCAGATCGGCGTGGTCAGCCTGGTCGGCCGCCACCTCGGCGCCGGGCGGCCCGACATCGCCCAGCGGGCGGCCCGCTCGGGGCTGAAGATGGCACTGACTTACTCTTCGTTGATCCTCATTCTCTTCGTCGCCTTCCCCGCGCAACTCGTCGGATTCTTCGCCCCCGTTGCCGCCGACGCCGTCTATGCCGAAGCGGCCCCCCTGGCCACCGTCATGCTGCGCCTGGCCGCCTTCTATGTCCTCGCCGATGCCTTGATGGTCGTCTTCAGCGGCGTCCTGCGTGGCGCCGGCGACACCTTCTGGGCCATGTGCATCTCCGTCGCCATGCACTGGCTGCTCCTCCCCGCCCTCTACCTCGCGCTGAAAGTCTTCCACCTCCCCCCGCAAACCGCCTGGCTCGCCCTCATCTTTCTCTTCCTCTCCTTCAGCGCCGTCTTCTACCTGCGCTACCGCGCCGGGCACTGGAAAAGGCTACGGGTGGTGGGGGACAGTTAGCCCTTCCCAAAACAAAACGGCCCCGGAGGGGGATCTCCGGGGCCGCGTCAACGGTGCGGGCTCTTTTTGGATTCGGACGGTGACAAATTGTCACCGATTCGAATACTTGTTGCTTGACCACTCTTCAGGCGGCCGCCATCCTTTCGAGAACTTTTTTCAAGGAGGGCAATTCGTTTTCGATCACCAGCCAGATCAGTTTCAAATCCAGGCCGAGATAGTCATGGACCAGGATATTGCGAAAGCCCGACATTGCTCGCCAGTCGATTTCCGGGCGGGTTTTTTTGTATTCGTCGCTGAGTCGTTGACTCGATTCCGCCAGGGTTTGCAGGTTTCTGACCACGGCATCCCGCGCCAGTTCCGAGGCGAAAAAATCGTTTCGTCAACCGGGCAGGTAGCGCTCGATCCGGTCGATGCATTCGAGCATGTACTCGATGAGCACCACGTCCCGTTCCTCCCCTTTCATAGGTCCACCGCCTGTTCAAGCACTTTATCGCGAATGCGGGGATGCAGCGCCGCCGGCGTGACCACGTCGACCCGGCGGCCGAGACGCTCCTGAAGATCCATCAACAGCCCGCCCAGGGCCAGGGCCGAACGCCCTTCCTCAAGGTCGACCAGCAGGTCGATGTCGCTTTGCGGCCCCCCTTCGCCCCGGGCCAGCGAGCCGAACAGGCGCACCCGCACGGCGCCCCGGTCGGCCGCCAGCTTTTTGATCGTGTCCCGGTGTTTTTCGATGAACGGGTCCATGCTTGCTCCCAGGGTGGTTTAGAATTTCAAGATCGTCCGGCACCAACGCCGAAAGCTCTTTTCGCGGATCAAAATAAGGCTTTACGAGGAGGGCCGCTTGTTCCAGCGCTCAGCTCCGGTCGTAAGCCGTGCCGCGGTGCCCGACCATCAGCACCAGCAGCAGAATTATTCGGCCCTGGATTTCGCCGATCAGCCGGTAGTCGCCGACCCGGTTGGCAAGGGGACGGCTTATTCCTCGTTCGCCTCCACCCCCTCGGGGTAGAGGCGGGGAAAATAGTATCCCGCCACCCGCGCGGGGAAGGCGAGGCGCACGGGGCCTTTTTCCGTTTCCGCTCTGAGCAGGTTTTGTTCCAGCAGCTCCTTGAGGATACGTCGGGCCGAACGCTCCGGCCGGCCGGTAACGCGGGCGGCTTCTCCACGAGGAATCTTGCCGCGCAATAAGGCCTCGCGCAGCAGGAAGCCTGCTTCCGGCTGGAGTTTGCCGATCCCGGCCTGGCGGTCCACATAACCGACGATGCGCCGTTGCAGGCCGTCGAGTTCAAGCAGGTTGGACATGAACCGAATCTGGTCAAGGGAGATTTGCAGAAAGAAGGTGCAAAAATCGAGAAGCCCCCGGTTCGATAAATTGCCGCGACCGTCCAGGTCATCCTGTCGGTGTGTGTCGGCTCCGGCCAGCGCCGCCAGGTAGGCGGCGTGATTGCGGGCCAACCCTCGGGAAACGATCCACAGCCCGTGGCCGTCGATACGCGCTTTAACCAGATAGGCATGAGTGATCAGGCGCGTGACGCGCCCGTTGCCGTCCAGAAAAGGATGAATCCAGGCGAGCCGATGATGCGAGGCCGCCGCCGTTACCACCCGGTCCACGGTGTTTAGCGCCGGATTTGCGTAAACGGCCTGGAAGCGCGCCAGAAATTCCGGCAAGGAACGAAAAGCCGGAGCGACGTGTCGGCCAACCGATACCTCGACCTGACGAAACTCTCCCGGCGCGACGACTTTATCCTCGCCCGCCGGGGTTCGCACCTGACGAAATTCTTCGGGTAGACGAGCGTAAAACTCCCGGTGAACCCAACGCAAAAAATCCATTGCGCAAATGTCCAAATCCGGTTGTTCCGCCAGCCGTTTTTCGATGAGGCGCTGCACTTCCACATGGGCCGCGCTTTCCATCTGCAAGGCTCGCTTGGCGCTGTCATGCGAGAAGTCCTTGGCCAGGGCGCGTTCAATGTCGATGGGGTGCGTGTTATGGCCTTCAATGAGGTTGGAGTAGTAGCTGTTCATCGAGCGAACCAATTCCGCCACGGCCCGGCGAGAAACCGGGTGCAGGGATGCGCTCAAGGCGGCCGACTGGCGAATGACCTCGATTGCCAGTTCGGTCAGGCCGGCATCCTGAGCCGCCGGAAACATGGGTTCCATTTGGGTTGCCCGGTTGTATAGGGTTGCTTCCGCCATTGAGTCCTCCCTTCCCCTGTTGGCAACAGCATACCCGACTTTTTCTCTTCCGGCCAGCAAATGGCCGATTGTCATGCCGTTATGTCAAATAGATTAAATCGATATTTCAGGCGGATATGTTGTTTTTTTCAGAAGACATGGGGTGTTTTGGCCGATTTCTTGGCCGATGTGGCGGCGCGTCTTTGGGGGTTGGTTTCGACGGAATTACTTGTTGGGTTCCGCGTCGGCGGTCGGGCAAGCCGGGCAAGCGTTCATCTTCTCGAACAGCTCGATCTGCTCGGCCATCGACAGCTTCTTTTTGCAGCCGGTGCGCAGGCAAAGGCGGCAACGGTCGTCCGAGCACCATTGGCACATCTTGCAGTCGGGGCAGGGGTGTTTTTTGTCCATGGCGCGCTCCTTTTAGTCCATTGTACGCCGCAGGCGGGTTTCAGGCAACGGCGCGGGCAACACGGCGCGGGCGGCGCGGCGCAGGCGCCGGCGGCGGTGGTGCAGGTACCAGGCTTCGCAGACTTCAGCGGCCATGAGCAGAAAGACGGCGACGGCGACGCCGGGAACGGGGATGGGCAGGAGTAGAAACGCCCCCCAACAGAGGCCGAGGAAGAGCACTTTGTAGATGACGGAGCGGCCGAGTTCGGTGGTGCGGTCTTCGTTGGTGAACCAGCCGCGAAGCAGGCTGACGGCGCCGTAGAGGTAGCAGTAGAGGGCGCAGGCCGCCAACGGCAGGGCGATATAGGCGCGGGTCGCGGCGTCGAGGCCCATGAGGGCGCCGAGGACCGGGCCGCTTAACGGGAAGGCGATAAGGATGGTGACGATGGCGAGGGCGCTGCCGACCCAGCGGAAAAAGCGCACCAGCACCCGGTAGTCGGCATCGTTCTTGACCATCGTCTGATAGGCCTGGAGCAGGTTGCGCATCGGTCCGGCGAGGAGAAAGATGAAACCACGGATGACGCCGAAGGAGGCCAACGCCAGGGCACCGTCGGGGAGGCGGCTGATGATGGCGTTGATCAAGAGCGGCACGCTCTGTTGCAGGCAGGAGGCGTAGGCCAGCGGGAAGGCGAAACGCAGCACTTCCAGCGCGCCCCGTTCGTCGGCGCCGCCTTCGTGGTGGATGCGGCAACGCCAGGCAAAGGCGCCCATCAGGGCGGTTTCGATGACGATGCAGGCGAGCAGGGCGAAAGCGCCCAGTTCGGCGCCGGAAAACCAGCGGCGGCCGAGAATAAGAAAGCCGAGCAGGGCGATGACCCGGACGATAGTTGCCAGCGACACCAGCGCGGTCTGACGCGCCTGCATGACCAGCCCTTGAAAGAAGCCGCGAAACCCGGTGAGAAAGGGGAGAAAGACGAGAATGCCCAAAACCGCCTTGGCGTGATAGGCGATGTCGCCGGAAACGCCGAGCAGGCGGCCAAGGACGAAATCGCCGACCGGCGTGAAGGCGACGGTGGCGAGCAGCAGCGAGACCAGACTCGCCACCAGGATGACGAAGATGACGGTGCCGCGCAGCGAGCGGCGGCCGCGCACCATGGCAATGGTGATGGTGTGGTTCTGGTAGGAGGCCGAGGCGAGCAGGCCGTGCAGGGCCATGGCCACAGCGAAGGCGGCCAGGGCGGTGACGAAATCCGTATCCCGGGCCAGGCCGGCGTTGATGATCGAGTGGGAGACACTCATCATCTGCACATTGAGCAATAGCGGGAAGAAAAAGAGGGAAATCTCCCGCAGGGTCAGGGGCTTGGCGGTCACGGCGAGGCTCCGGGATAGAGCCGGGCGAGGTCGGCGGGAGTCGCCGCCAGGTCGTCGTAGGGACAGTCGCCGTGATGCCCCAGCCCCCAGGCGCAGAAGCAGGTGCGCAGCCCCCCCGCCGCCCCGGCGCGCAGGTCGGTGTGGTGGTCGCCGATCATCACCGCCGTTTCGGCCTTGGCGCCGAGTCGGCGCAGCGCCTCGCGCACCGGCTCGGGATGGGGTTTTTTCTCGGCGCAGGAATCGCCGCCGATCACCACCGGAAAGTAGCGGGTCAGGCCGAGGCCGTCGAGCAGGGGCCGGGTGAAGGCGGCGGGCTTGTTGGTGACGATGGCCAGCTTGCGACGCTCCTGCCCGTCGAGAAATTCGCGGATGCCGGGGTAGACGCGGGTTTCATCCAACAGATGTTCGCCGTAGAGGCGGAGAAAACGCTTGAGCAGGTCATCCTCATAGGGGATTTCCGCCAGGCCCCGTTGCACCAGCAGGGTGGCGCCATCGCCGACGCAGGCGCGGACCCGGTCGAGGGGGAGCGGCGCGAGGCCGAGTTCCCCCCGCAGCCGATTGAGGGCGGCGGCGAGGTCGCGCAGCGAGTCGACCAGGGTGCCGTCGAGATCGAAAAGGAGGGTGGCGAGGGTCATTGCAACAGGGCCGCGAACCAGGCGAAGAGGCCGGTTTCTTTCATCTTGAAGAAGAGAACGACGGCTACCGCCAGGGGGGAGACGTAGCGGATGAGAAAATGCCAGGTCGGATAGACCCAGCCGGCGCCCCCGGCGATGAGCTCTTGCTTCTCCTCCGTGCCGCTCCAGAACCAGCCGACGTAGATGGAGATAAAAAGGCCACTGAAGGGGAGGAAATAGTTGGAGACGAGCATGTCGACCGAGTCGAAAAAGACGCGGTCGCCGATCACTTTCCACTCGGCCAGGGTGTTGTAGGAAAGCGCTGTGGGGATGCCGACGACGAAGGCCAGCCCGGCCAGAAACCAGGTGGCGCGGGGGCGACTCCAGCCCCGTTCGTCGATGAGGTAGGCGACCGAGGCTTCGAGCAGGGAGATGTTGCTGGTCAGGGCGGCGAAGGCAAGGAGCAGAAAAAAGAGGATGGCGAGGACGAAGCCGCCGGGGAGCTGGGAGAAGACCACCGGGATCGTTTTGAAGACCAGCCCCGGTCCGGCGGCCGGTTCCATGCCGACGGAGAAGACGACCGAGAAGATGGCGATGCCGGCCATCAGGGCGATGACCGTATCGAGGACGACCACGCGCAGACTCGCTCCGAGCAGATCCTCCTGCTTGCTCAGATAGGAGCCGTAGGTGATCATCGCCGCCATCCCCAACGAGAGGGTGAAGAAAGCGTGCCCCATGGCCTCCAGAACCGCCGCCGGAGTGAGCTTGGTAAAGTCTGGGCGGAACAGGAAGGTGATCCCTTCCCAGGCGCCGGGGCTGAGCAGGCCGTTCATGAAGAGCAGGGCGAGCAACGCCAAAAGGATCGGCATGAGAATCTTGCTCCAGCGCTCGATCCCTTTCTGTACGCCGCCGATGACAATCCCCAGGCACAGGCTCATGAAAAGGAAATGCCAAAGCAGTTGGCGCGGGCCGTCGGCGGTGAGGCCGCCGAACAACCCTTCGATATTTTCGGCCGATTGCCCGGAAAAACTCCCCAGCAGTGCCCGATAGAGATAATCGAGGGTCCAGCCGGCGACGACCGAGTAGTAGGAGCAGATGATGAAAGCGGCGGCGACGCTGATCCAGCCCGGCGCCTGCCAGAAAGAGCGCTTCCCCTCCAAGTGAATGAAGGCGCCGACGGCGTCCTTGCGGGTATGACGGCCGATCATCAGTTCGGCCATCATGATCGGCAAGCCGACCACGGCGATGCAGACCAGGTAGACGAGAACAAAGGCGCCGCCGCCGTTCTGGCCGGTGATGTAGGGGAATTTCCAGATGTTGCCGAGGCCGACAGCGCTGCCGGCGGCGGCGAGAATAAAACCGAGACGGGAGGCCCAAAGGGCGCGGGGGGGAGCGTAACTCATGGTATCTAAATCCGTGAGGGGTGAGGGGGTGGGGGTGAGGAGAAAAAATCAATAGAGCCGTTTTGTGGGAGGTTTTTTTTACTCCTCACTCCTCACTCCTCACAAATTCAGGTATCAATCGACCTTACCCGCGTCCACCGAAGATGGCGGTGCCGACCCGCACCAGGGTGGCGCCTTCCTCGATGGCGACCTCGAAATCGTTGCTCATGCCCATGGAAAGCTCGGCCATGCTTACGCCGGGAATGTTCAACGCCTCGATCCGCCGAGCCACTTCCCGCAGGCGGCGGAAGTAGGGGCGCACCTCCTCCGGATCGTCCAGCCAGGGGGGCAGCGCCATCAGGCCACGCAGACGCAGAAAGGGCAGCTCTGCCACCCGGCGGACCAGTTCGATCGCTTCCTCTGCGCCGGTTCCGGCTTTGCTCGACTCGTCGCCGAGATTGACTTCCAGCAGGACATCCACCGGCCGGTCGAGTTTGGCCCACTGGCGGTTGATCTCCTCGGCCAGGGAGAGGCGGTCGAGGGAGTGGATCATCGTCACCTTGCCGCGCAGGTATTTGACCTTGTTGCTCTGCAGGGCACCGATGAAGTGCCACTCCACCGGGGCGCGCACCTGCTCGGTCTTGTCGGCGAATTCCTGCACGTAGTTTTCGCCGAAGAGCCGCTGCCCGGCGGCGGCCGCTTCCTCGATCAGCGTCGCCGGTTTGGTCTTCGAAACCGCCACCAGCCGCACCTCCGCCGGATTCCGGCCGACGCGGGCGCAGGCGGCAGCGATGCGGGCCTGAATCCCTTCGATGTTTTCACGGATGGACATGGGCGGGTCCTGTCGGTTATGTCGGATTTTCGAAGAGGCGCACGGCGCCGAGGCGTTCCAAGGTGGCGACCACCTCGCACAGGGGGAGGCCGACGACGTTGGTGTAACTGCCTTCGATCGCTTCGACCATGAAGACGCCGATCCCCTGAATGGCGTAGGCTCCGGCCTTGTCCATCGGTTCGCCGGTGGCAATGTACCCCGCGATTTCCGCCGCTGTCAACGGTTTGAACCGGACCCGGGTGGCGACGACGTCGGCGTGGGTCGTTCCCGTTTCGCGGTCATGGACGGCGTAGCCGGAGAGGACCCGGTGTTCCCGGCCGGAGAGGGAGCGCAGCATGGCCGCCGCTTCGGCTTCATCGGCCGGTTTGCCGAGAATGCCGCCGTCGCGCAGAACGATGGTGTCGCTACCGATAAACCAGCGGCCGGGGATGTCGGCGCGCCCGGCGACTTCCCCGGCCTTGTCGCGGGAGAGGCGCAGCACGTGCTCTTCCGGGCTTTCGCCGGGACGTTCATCCTCGGGGATGTCGCTGGGGACGACGCGGAAGGGAATGCCGACGCGTTCGAGCAGTTCGCGGCGGCGGGGAGAGGCCGAAGCCAGAACGATATCGTGAGTAGATTTCATGGCCGGGAGGATAGCGGAAAGGGCGGAAAAATGCCAGCGCGCCGAGGGGGGCTCAGCCGGTCTTTTTGATCAGGGAGGGGGGGACGACTTCAAAGCTGGCCAGCCGGTTGCGCCCCTTGCTCTTGGCCTGATAGAGGGCGATATCGGCGGCGTTGACCAGGGTTTCGAATTTCTCACCGTCGTCGGGGTAGCAGGCGACGCCGATGCTGGTAGTGAGACGCCCCGTAGGCAGGGCCGTTTCGCCGGGGAAGATTTCCGTCTCGATCGCCCGGCGGATGCGTTCGGCGACGAAGAGGGCCTCTTCTTTGCCGGTGTTGGGCAGTAGCAGACAGAATTCCTCGCCGCCGTAACGGGTGACGATGTCCATTTCGCGAGCCGATTTCTTGAGCAATAAGGCGACTTTTTTCAGGGCGTGGTCACCAGCAATATGTCCGCACTGGTCGTTGTAGGCCTTGAAGTGGTCGAGGTCGAGCATCATGATGGTGAAATGGTGCTTGAGCCGGGAGCAGCGGCTGAGCTCTTCCTGGAAGCGGGCTTCGAGCATGCGCCGGTTGTAGAGGCCGGTCAGGGGATCGCGGGCCGCCAATTCCTCCAGCTTGCGGGCGTTTTCATAGACGGCGACCCGCTCGATGAGCAGGGCGGCCTGGTCGATGAGCTGATGCAGGGTGGCGAGATCGTCGTCGCCGAAGGTGGTGCCGGTCTCTTTGTCCGCCAGATTGAGGACACCAACGATACGGTCGTGAGCCTTGAGGGGAACACAGATGAAGGACTTGGTCTGGAAGCGGGGGCGGTTGGCGATCCCCACCCGACTGTCCTTTTCGATGTCGGTCACCAGCAGGTGCAGCCCACTTTTGGCGACGCGGCCGGCGATCCCTTCCCCCAGGCGCAGGGGGATGCTCGCCGCCACTTCCAGGTTGATGCCCCGCGCCGCGACGATGCGCAGCCACTCCCCGGTTTCGTCGAGGAGCATGAGCGAGCCTCGCGCCGCCTGCAGCAGTTCGCAGCTCATGGCAACAATCCGTTGATAGAGCACTTCCCGGGTCTCGACCAGGGAAAGCTCGCCGAGCATGGTGAGCAGGCGCCGGGAAGAAGTCTGCCGCTCCTGGTACAGCGCAGCGAGGCGCAACCGGTGCAGCTTGGTCGCCGCCCGGCCGGCGAGCAGTTCGAGCAGCAGCAGATCCCGACCCGGCAGGTCGGCGTCGAAGATCACCGCCAGACCCAGGTCCAGCCCTTCGCTACGCAGGGGGGCGCAGATCGCCCGGTCGCTGTCGATCTCGGGAAAGAATTCGCCGACCTCCTGGCGCAACAACAGGGGCTTGCCGTCGGGATGGGCGCCGAGCAGCTCGCGCAATCTCCCGCAGGCGCAGTTCGTCGCCTGGGAGGTTGTTCCCAGATTCACCTTGAGATTGAAGTCCTCGCCCTCGGCGCTGAGAATGACGACCCGGGAAAGGTCGAAAAGGAGGATGAGGGTCTCGCCGAGCAGCTCGAGCACGGCGTCGCCGCTTTCGGCGCGATCCAGTTCGGCGGCGGCGCCGGCGACGGTGGCGAGGCGTTGGGTCAGTCCGCGCAGGGGTTGCGCCAATGTCTGTTCATCCGCAAGAATCGTCAGCAGGGTCAGGGTTTTGCCGAGGATTTCCTCCAGTTGTGCCCGTTTGATCTGCGGGCGCCGCAGCAGTTTTTCGAGTAGCGTGCCGCCATCATTGCTGGGGGCGTTGGAGAGTTTTTCCAGCAGGGCGAGTTCCGGCGCCTCGTCCCGGACGCCGCCGGCAAAGAGGCAGCAGTGTTGATTCCGGTCGTTGCGAAAGGGGATGACAAAATAGAGGAGTCCGGCTGCGCAGGAAAAGAGGAGGGGGCGGTTGTCCCGGGTCGCCTCGCGAAAGGCGCCTTCAAAGATCGCTCGGCAGTCGGCGTCGCAGAGTTCGTTATTTCCGAGGCTGCCGCAGAAGAAATGCTCCTGGCCGTGGAGGGGAAAGAGGATCTCCTGTTCGCAACTGATGGCCAGTTGCAGGGGAGCGAGGGCCGCCACCCGGCGCAGGGTATCGAGCAGGTCCGGAAGATGAACCCGGATATGCAGGGGGGTGGGCAGGTGGCTGCCCGTTATGCCGTGAAGGTCTGTTCGCACCGGGTCTGTGCCTCTTGATCGATTTGAACGCAAAGTGCTGGGCCACCGATGTTACCCGGCACAAATCGTTGCGGCGGAAAGGAAAAGGCCGGAAGGATCCGATCTGGCGGGGGGATTCTCCCAGGGTGGCAGACCGGGGCAATCCGTTATTTAATTAGATGATTAAAATTGGCCCTGATAGTAACAGCAAAAAAAATCGAAAGCAACGATTTGCTCGTCCCTTGCGGGGAAATAATCCTGATTTTTGCACAGATTTGCTACGCGCGCAAACTTCTAAATATATGGATTCTCGTAGGAATCAAGCGTTTCGGACCGGATTCAAGATTGAAAGCAAAAATAGTGCCATTTTTATTTGTTCAGTCTTTGCAGGAGGTTGCAGCGGAGTTTTGGTGGGAATGGTGCTGTGGGCGTAAGCTCTTCCGACAGGGAAAATTCCCCGCCCTGGAGAATGAGAGCAACTGTTTGTCTTTGTTGAGGAAGTCGGACGTCGGAATTTTTAACGACGGAATTAGGCGCCTGCGTCAGGGAGCACGGTCCGCCGCCAGGACTCCAGATCCGCCAGCGCCCGTTCGGCCATGGCCAGGCGGCGGTCGGCCCGCTTCATCCGCTGTCCTTCCAGGGGGGGGAAGAGCCCGTAGTTGACGTTCATCGGCTGGAAATTCTCGGGGGCGGAGTCGGCCAAGTGGCCGAGCAGGGCGCCCAAGGAAGTGGTCGCTGGCGGCAGGGGGAGTTCTTCCCCGCGCTGCTGCCGCAGGGCGAAGAGTCCGGCGAGAAAGCCCATGGCCGCCGATTCGACGTAGCCTTCGACGCCGCTGATCTGACCGGCGAAGAAGAGGCGCGGATCGCTCTTGAGTTGCAGGGTACGGCTCAGGCAAGTCGGGGCGTTGATGAAGGTGTTGCGGTGCAGGCTGCCGAGACGGGCGAAGCGCGCTTCTTCCAGGCCGGGGATGGTGCGGAAGATGCGTCGCTGTTCGGGATAGGTGAGTTTGGTCTGGAATCCGACCAGGTTATAGAGGCTGGCGTGGCGGTCGTCCTGGCGCAGCTGCACCACGGCGAAGGGCACCTTGCCGGTGCGCGGGTCGGGCAGGCCGACCGGTTTCATCGGCCCGAAGGCCAGGGTCATTTCGCCGCGCTCGGCCATCTCTTCGATGGGCATGCAGCCCTCGAAGTGCAGCATCTTCTCGAAATCCCGGGCCGGTACCTTGTCGGCGGCTTTGAGGGCGGCGACAAAGGCGACGTATTCCTCTTTGCTCAAGGGGCAGTTGACGTAGTCGTCCCCGCCCTTGCCGTAGCGGGAAGCGCGCCAGGCCTTGGTGAAGTCGATGGAGTCGGCCTCGACGATGGGGGCGATGGCATCATAAAAGTAGAGATGCTCGGCGCCGGTGAGACGGGCGATCTCCGCCGAGAGGGCTTCCGAAGTGAGCGGTCCCGAGGCGAGGATCACCGTCCCTTGTGTGGGGATGGTGGCGATTTCCTCGCGGCGTAGTTCGATGAGGGGATGGGCGGCGATCTTTTCGGTGATATAGGCGGAAAAGCCTTCGCGATCGACCGCCAGGGCGCCGCCGGCGGGGACGGCGGTGGTGTCGGCGGCTTCCATGAAGAGGGTGCGGCAGCGGCGCAACTCTTCCTTGAGGCAGCCGACGGCGTTGTTCATCCCCGCCCCGCGCAGGCTGTTGGAACAGACCAGTTCCGCCAGCCCTGCCGACTGGTGGGCGGGGGAGAAGCGCTGCGGCTTCATCTCAAAAAGGATGACCGACGCGCCCTGGTTGGCCGCCTGCCAGGCCGCTTCGCAACCGGCGAGGCCGGCGCCGATGATGACGATGGGTTCCACGGGAGGGTGTCTTTCCAGGGAGGGGCATGATGAGTCAGGGGAGTCTGGAGTGTGTCATCCCCTGGACTCCCCTGACGGCGTTTTACTCTTCGGACTTTTCGGCCTTGGCTTTTTTCGCCGGAGCCTTCTTGGCCGCTACTTTCTTGGCCGGGGCCGCCTTCGCGGCGCTCTTCTTCTCCGGTGGTACCAGTTCCAACTTCCAGTCGCAGTTTTCCGTCGGACACTTGCGGAAGGTGCCGTAGCGTTTGGTGACCTTTTCGACGATTACCGGATGGCCGCATTTGGGACAGGGCTCGTTGATCGGCAGATCCCAGAGGGCGTATTTGCACTGGGGATAGCGGCTGCAGGAATAGAAGATCTTGCCGTAGCGGCTCTTCTTTTCCATCAGTTCCCCTTCTTTGCACTCGGGGCAGGGGATGTCGAGGGACTTGGGTTTAACCAGCGGCTGAATGTTCTTGCAGCCGGGATAGGCGCTGCAGGCCAGGAACTTGCCGTAGCGCCCCATTTTGATGAGCATCGGCGCGCCGCACTTGTCGCACTTTTCCTCGGAAACTTCCGGTTCGGGTTGTTCCTCGGCGGAGAGGGGCTCGGTGTAGCGGCATTCGGGAAAACCGCTGCAGGCGAGAAAACGGCCGCTGCGGCCGAGCTTGATGACCAGCGGCTGGCCACAGTCGGGGCAGACCCGGTCGGTCTTTTCGGTGGTCAGGTCTTCCTTGGTGACCTCTGTCTCCTTCTGCTTGAGCAGGGTGATGAAAGGTTCCCAGAAGCCACGGATGACCGGTCGCCAGGTTTCCTCTCCCCGCGAGATGGCGTCGAGGTCTTCTTCCAGTTTGGCGGTGAAGTCATAGTCGACATAGCGGGCGAAGTGGTTGACCAACAGGTCGTTGACCACCATTCCCACGTCCTCGGCGAAAAAGGCCCGTTTTTCCAGCCGCACGTACTTGCGCACCACCAGGGTGTTCATGATCGAAGCGTAGGTCGAAGGCCGGCCGATGCCGTATTCCTCCAGGGTCTTGACCAGGCTGGCCTCGGTGAAGCGGGGGGGCGCCTGGGTGAAGTGCTGTTCCGGCAGCAGTTCCTTGCGCTTAACGGCCTCCCCTTCGGTCAGGGCCGGCAGGGTGCCTTCCTGTTCCTCGTCGGGGCTGTCGGTCCCTTCGATGTAGAGCTTCATGAAGCCGGGGAAGCGGATGACCTGCCCGCTGGCACGGAAGGAGAAGCGTTCCCCCGCCGCCAGATCGACGGTGGTCGCTTCGAGCACCGCGGCGGCCATCTGCGAGGCGACGGTACGGGTCCAGATGAGCTGATAAAGGCGGAACTGATCGGAGGAGAGGGAGGACTTGATCTTCTCCGGGGTGTTGGCGATGGTCGTGGGGCGGATCGCCTCATGGGCTTCCTGGGCGTTTTTCGCCTTGCTCTTGTAAACCCGCGGCTGGTCCAGCGCATATTCCTTGCCGAAGCGCTGGCTGATGACCTCCCGCGCCTCATTGGTGGCAACCGACGACAGGGCCACCGAGTCGGTACGCATGTAGGTGATCAGACCGACGGAACCCTGGCCGATGTCGATCCCCTCGTACAGTTTCTGCGCCGTGGACATGGTCTTGCGCGCCGAGAAGCCGAGCTTGCGGCTCGCTTCCTGTTGCAGGGTGCTGGTGGTGAAGGGGGCCGCCGGGTTGCGCTTTTTCTCCTTGCGCACCAGGGAGGAAACCTGAAAATCCTCTTTGGCGACCTCCGTCACCAAATTCTGGGCGGTCCCTTCGTCGCCGATCTCCAACTTGTCCAGGCGCTTGCCGTCGACGGTGAAGAGTCGCGCCTTGAAATCCTGCCCGCTCGCGGCGCGCAACAGGGCATCGATGGTCCAGTATTCCTGGGGAAGGAAGGCGGCGATCTCTTTTTCCCGTTCGCAGATCAGGCGCAGGGCCACCGACTGCACCCGGCCGGCGGAGAGACCGTAGCGGATTTTCTTCCAGAGGAAAGGAGAGAGATTGAAACCAACGAGATAATCGAGGATCGAACGGGCCTGCTGGGCGTCGACCAGATCCCGGGCGATCTGCCGGGGTTCGCTCATCGCTTTAAGGATGGCGTCCTTGGTGATCTCGTGAAAGGTGACGCGCTTGACAATTGGTTTGCTCCCCTGCTCATCGATGCCGAGGGCTTCGAGCAGATGCCAGGCGATAGCCTCCCCTTCGCGGTCAAGGTCGGTGGCGAGGATCAGTTCGTCGCTCCCCTGTACTTCCTTTTTCAGCAGGTCGAGCTGTTTCTGGCTCTCTGGCAGAACATGATATTTCGGTTCGAAGTCATGGGCGACATCTACCGACCCCTGCTTGCTCGGCAGGGCGCGGACGTGACCGTAGGAGGCGAGGACCTTAAAGCCCTTGCCGAGAAATTTTTCGATGGTTTTCGCCTTGGCGGGAGACTCGACGATGACCAGTGATTTTGCCATGAATGCCTCGGTTCGGTTAAAAGCAAAAAGGCTGCGGGGGTCCGCAGCCTGGAAACAGTCTTTTTTCAGTGGAACATCCGTCCCCAGTCGTCCTCCATGAAGCAATCGACTTCCCGGTGCCAGTCCCGGGTGTTTCGGGAAAAGAGGACAAGGGCCGCCAACGCCTTTATCTCATTGAGGGAAACATCGTCCTCGGCGATCTGCAGGGCGCGTTCGATGATCTCTTCCTCGGCTTCGTCATCGACGATGCCCAGGGCGCGCAGGCGGATGAGAAAGCCCCTGGCCTCGGTAGACAGCCCCCAGGTTTCCTCCAGGGTGAAGATCCGGTGGGTCGGAAGGTGCAGCGGGGGGGTGTCGGATGAGGACGTTTGCAGGTTGAGATCTTCCATCCAGCGAAAGGCGGCGTCGATTTCCGCGGCGTCGAAGCCTTCGGCCATCAATCCTTCAACAATATCGTTTTCGGTGAGTTGCGTGCTGTCGGCCATGACATACTGGGCGATGATGCTCACGATAGCCAGAACCCGCTCTCTCAAGATGTCTCCTGCGGCAAGTGGTTCGTTGTCGATTTCAGGCTTCCCGGCCACGCAGATAGCGCATTCCCGGGAGCTGTTCAACCCCCCCCTGGAGTTCCAAGTGCAACAAAATAGCGGAAAGCTCCATGGGTGTCAAGCCGGTTTTCCGCGCTAATTCATCGATGTGGAGCGGTTCCCGGTCGAGGTTCCGGTAGACGGTCAGAGCTGTTCCCGAGAGCTTTTCCAAGAGGGAATCTTCCTTTTGCCGTTGCCCGCGGGAAGGGGTTCCCGGCCAGAGGACTTCGAGGATGTCGGCGGGTTCGGTGACCAGATGGGCGCCCTCTTTGAGCAGGCGGTTGACCCCGCCGCTCGTTTCGGCGTAGACCGGCCCGGGCACGGCGAAGACCTCACGTCCCTGTTCCAGGGCGAAGTCGGCGGTGATCAGTGAACCGCTCCCCTCGGCCGCCTCGACGATCAGCACCCCCTGGGCGAGACCGCTGATAATACGGTTGCGGGCGGGGAAGTGTCCGGCCAGCGGGGCCGTTCCCGGGGGATACTCGGAGAGGAGCGCCCCTTCTTCGGCGATGCGCTGGAAGAGGCGGCGGTTTTCGGGGGGATAGACCTGATCGATGCCGCAGCCGAGCACGGCGACAGTTTGCCCCGACCCGCGCAGGGCCCCTTCGTGGGCCGCCGTATCGATCCCCCGGGCGAGGCCGCTGACAATGGCGATCCCGCGGGAGGCGAGCTCGGCGCAGATTTCGTCGGTGAGGCGCCGACCGGCGGCCGAGGCCCGGCGGGCGCCGACCACCGCCAGGGCCGGTTGATCGGTCAGACGGCCGCGCCGGTAGAGCAGGGCAGGCGGGTCAGGGAGCTGGCGCAGCAGGGGAGGATAATCCGCCTCGTCCCAGAAGCTGATGAGGCGGATGTCGTCGCGCTCCAGCAACTCCTCGGCCTGGCGCAGAAGCGGGGCATCGGCGGCGGGCAGGGCTTCGGCCACCGTCGGCCGGATCCCCGCCCGGCGGGTCCAGTCTCGGGGGGCGGCGGCGAGAATCGCCTCGGGGGAGGCGAAGGCCGTCATCAGCCGGTTCAGCCCGACGCGTCCCAATCCCCGGGTGAGATGCAGTCGCAGCCAGGCGCGTTCCACAGCCGTTGGCATCGGTCCCTCCATGTGTTCGCAAAATTAAAGAAGGATTGAAGTCTCCCTCAATCCTTCTTTGCAATCCACTACCGTTTGTTTCCGCTCTATTCTAAGACCGTCGACATACGATCCCCCCGGTAGAGGGGTTCGGCGATTTTCAGCACCAGGGCCGAGGCGGCGCGGGGATGGGTCTCGATGACCACCGCCGCGCCGAGGAGGACGTCGGGGAGTTTGAGCCCCGAGGTGTTCAGTCCCAGGGCCGAGGCGTCCCGGGGGCGGGTGATGTTGAGCAGATTGCCGACCTGCAGGCCGTCGTCGCTGCCGAGATCGAGATAGACGATGTCGTACTGGCTGATGGCGAGTTTGCTGTCGTGGGCTTCGATCAGGGTGCCGGTCAGCGCGCTGGTCGCCCGCTTCAGGTCGATGGATGCCTGGGCCGGCTGGTAGGGACGCAACCGCGCGCCGCGCTCGATCTCCTGGTAGGCCTTATCAATTTCCCCCGTCGCCACCTCCTCATTGATGGCAACGATGCGCACCGTGCCGATATCCTCGACAAGATAGCCGACCTTTCGGCCAGTCAGGGGATGAGTGACCGGATCACCGACATCGAAGAGAGAGTAGAGATCGCCGGGCTGAACCGATTCCAGGTTCTTGATGTCGAGGAAGACCGTTTCGCCGCTGGCGATGAGCAGGCGGTTGTCGGTGGTATCGACCAGGGTGCCGGCGGCGTTGAATTCGTCTTCGCTGATGAAGCCGCGTCCCGCCCGCTGGATGGTGATGGTCGTTGCCTCGGCCGGTTCCGGCCGGGTTTCGGGTGCGGTGGTTTCCGCCGCGGTCTCGGCGACCGGCACCAACTGCACGCGGCCGTCGTAGATGGTGATTTCCTGGCCGGGATAAATCAGGTGGGGATTGGTCAGATCCGGATTGTTCGACCACAGGCTCGGCCAGTAATAGGGATCCTTGAGAAACTTTTGGGAGATCCCCCAGAGGGTGTCCCCCTTCTTGATGACGTAGGTCTGGATTTCCCCCTGGGCGAAAGCAAAGAGGGGCCAGAGGAGCAGGGCGAGCAGCAGGGTGGGTTTGGCGAGGCGCATGAGTTCCCCCAGGTTGAGGTGTGACGAAAATCAGTTTCGGTTCAGGCTGTGCGCCGCCCGGCTATCCGGATAGCGACTGCTCAGGGCCTGCAACGCGGCGTCGGCATGTTGCGTATTGCCCAGCTGTTTCAGGGCTTCGGACATTTTGAGCAGGGCGTCGGGGGCTTTGCTCCCCTTTGGGTGGTTTTCCACCGCGCGTTTGAAGGCTGCGACCGCCTCTTCGTAGCGCTTTTGGCTGTAGAAGCATTCTCCGAGCCAATATTCGGCGTGGCCGGCATATTCATGCTCGGGATAGTGCCGCAGGAAGTTCTGAAAGCCGTCGACCCCCCGGGCGAAGCGCCCGGCGGCGTAGTGGGAAAAGGACTGCCGGTAGAGCTCGGCGGCGCTGTCTGGCTCCTCTTTGTCGGCGGGGGAGGGCGTGATCGTCGCGGGGAAAGACGTCATTTCCCCTGCGGAGGTGACCATTTTGGTTGCTTCTTCCGGCGCGGAGGCGAGCGTACGCTCTTCTTGGGCCTGCAGCCGCTCTTCGAGATTCGCCAGTTTGGTCTCCTGCCCGTCGACGCGCTCGGCCAGCTGCTGTTGGGCCTGGCGCAAGGCGGCAAGATCCCGCTCGATGGGAGACAGGTCGACGGCCGGACGGGGAGTGAGACAGCCGGTCAGTCCGGTGAGAAGAAGTCCTGAGAAAAGCAGGATGCCAAGATGACGAAACATACGTTTTCCCTCCCTCATAAAAAAATCGCGTCGTCGCGCGCAATAGCTAAAAAAATATAAATTTTTTAAGCCCTTGTCAAGATGGAACGGATTTTCACCGCTGCCGTCGTTCGGACAGGTCCTTGCCATTTTCAGCAGATTTTGTGGTATTCTCCGGGCATTTCCCGAAAAGGATGAAAGAGAACATGTCCCTCCCTGAACTGCTTGCTCCCGCCGGCAGGCCGGAAAAACGGTCCCTCCCCGAACTGCTCGCTCCCGCCGGCAGGCCGGAAAAACGGTCTTTCCCTGAACTGCTTGCTCCCGCCGGCAGGCCGGAAAAACAGTCTTTCCCCGAACTGCTCGCTCCCGCCGGCGACCCGGAAAAACTCCGGGTGGCTTTCGACTACGGGGCCGATGCCGCCTATCTCGGCGGCGAAGATTTCGGCCTGCGCGCCCCGGCGGGAAAATTCGATCTCGAGGCCCTGGCCCGCGCCCGGGAGCTGGCGAAGCGACTGGGCAAGCGCCTTTATCTGACCCTCAACGCCTACCTGCGTCAAGCGGATCTGGCTCGGCTGGAAGATTATCTCGAAGCCCTCAAGCCTCTCGATTTCGACGCCTACATCGTCGCCGACCCCGGTGTTCTCGCCCTGGTCCGGCAACTCGATCCGGGTCGGGAAATCCATCTTTCGACCCAGGCCAATACCACCAATGGCGCGGCGGCGCGTTTCTGGGCGGCGGCGGGAGCGCGGCGGATCAATCTCGCCCGGGAATTGTCTCTGGAGGAGATCGCCGCCATCGGCTGCGAGACGGAGGTGGAACTGGAGGTCTTCGTCCATGGCGCGATGTGCGTCGCCTATTCCGGGCGCTGCCTGCTCTCGGCGGCCATGACCGGTCGCAGTGCCAATCAGGGGGCCTGCGCCCACCCCTGCCGCTGGCGCTACGCCCTGGTCGAGGAGACCCGCCCCGGGGAATATTTCCCCATCGAGGAGGATGACCGGGGCTCCTATCTGCTCAATAGCCGCGACCTCTGCCTGATCGAGCATCTGCCCGCGCTGATCCAGGCCGGGGTCCACAGCCTGAAAATCGAAGGGCGGATGAAGACGGTCTACTATCTGGCGGCGGTCACCCGGGTCTATCGGGCCGCCCTCGACCGCTACCGGGACGATCCGTCAAACTACCGCTGCGATCCTCTCTGGCTTGAGGAACTGGAAAAAGTCAGCCATCGGCCTTACGACACCGGCTTTCTCTTCGGCGGAGCGGAAGCCAGGGTGCACACCGCCGACTCCAAATATCGCCGCACCTACGATTTCGTCGGCGTGGTGCGCGAATGTTTTGCCGATGGCCGAGCGCTGGTCGAAGGACGCAACCGCTTTTTCCCCGACGAGACCCTGGAACTGATCGGGCCGGGCATGCGCCAGGGATGTTTCACCGTCGGCGAACTGCGAAGCGAAACGGGGGACGTTCTGGCTGCCGGTCAGCCGAACGGGCGCATCCTCATGGCGCTGCCGGTCGGGGCGCAGGTCGGCGACCTGCTGCGGCGACAAGGGCGGGGGGATTGACGAAATGACGGAGGGTCCTTGAGCACCTTTCTCTATTCCCCCGCCGGGCGCCTGACCAAAAGCCTGATCCTGGCCCTGCTCATCGTTCTGCTCTGCCTTTTCAGCAAAGGGGAAGATCTGCTGCTCGATGCCCTCCCCTTTGCCCTGCTCGCCGGCTACCATCTGGTCACCGACCGCCGTTTCACCATCGAGCAGATCCAGTCCGCCGGGCTGATGACGGCCCACGTCGGTCTTTATCTACTCCTTTGTACCCTGATCATTTGGGCGACGACCGGCGAGGAGGAGAGCGTCTACTGGATCGTCTATTTCCTCCCCATCACGGTCGCCGCCTCCAATCTCAACCTGCGCCTGACCCTGTTGACCTGCACCCTGGCCACAGTTCTCTTTTTCAGCCAGATTCCCGCGACCCTCTACCTTGACCCAAAGCAGCGACACGAAGAGCTGCCGGAATTTCTCGTCTTCGGCATCACCTTTTTCATCGTCGGACTGCTGGTGCAGAGTTTTACCGACAGCCACCGGCGGCAGCTGGCGGCGGAAAAAGACCTGAATGAGCGTTTGCTGGCCAATCAGGCGGCACTGAAGGAGTCTCTGGCCCGGCTGGAGGCCGCTGAGGAATCCCTGCGGCGCAGCGAACGTCTGGCCGCCCTGGGGGAAATGTCGGCAGGCATCGCCCATGAAATCCGCAACCCGCTCGGGATCATCTCTTCCTCGGCGCAGCTCATCGACAGCAGGCTCGCCGGAACTTCCGACAGCGTGCGCCAGTTGCTCGACATCATCCTGGAAGAAAGTTCCCGCATCAACGGCCTGGTGACCGATTTCATCGCCTTCGGCCGTCCCGCCGAGCCGGTACCGAGCCCCACCGATCTGCGTGCCCTATTGCGGCGGGTGGCCGCCCATGGCGAGGGGCTGGCCAGGCAGCAGGGGACAACGCTCGAAGTCGAGGAGGAGACGACGCCCCTTCTTGCCGCCGTCGACGGCGACCTGATGCAGCAGGTGCTGCTCAATTTGCTGCTCAATGCCCTGGCGGCGGTCGGCACCAACGGGCACATCCGATTGCGGGCCAGTCGTCGTGGTGAACAAGTCTGCCTGGAGGTGGAAGATGACGGCTGCGGCATTGGGCCGGAGTTGCACGGCAAGATTTTCGATCCCTTTTTTACCACCAAAGATCAGGGGACGGGGCTGGGCCTGGCCAACGCCAGCCGCATCGTCGAGGCCCACGGCGGCAAGCTGGGGGTGCGCAGCGCGCCCGGGGCGGGGGCGGTCTTTACCGTCTGCCTGCCGGTTTTGGAGGAGTAGCCCATGGCCCATATTCTGGTGGTCGACGATGAAAAGAACTATCGTGCGGTCCTCGCGCATCTGCTGGAAGACGCCGGCCATCGGGTATCGACGGCGGACAACCCCTTTGCCGGGCTGGAACTGCTCGGCCGCGAAAGCGTGGCGCTGATCCTCTCCGACCTGCGGATGCCGCGCATGGACGGCCTGGCTTTTCTCGAAGAGGTGCGGCGAGAGGTGGGGGACGTCCCCTTCGTGGTGCTGACTGCTTTCGCTACGGTGGAGACGGCGCTGACGGCGATGAAAGCTGGGGCTTTCGATTATCTGCTGAAGCCCTGCAAGAATGACGAAATTCTGCTGGTCGTCGAAAAAGCCCTGGAAGACGCCCGTCTGCGCAAGGAAAACCAGGCGCTGCGCCGGCAGCTCGAACGGAGCGGAGAGCGCGAGCTGCTCGGCGAGAGTCCGGCGATTCGCAAGCTGCTGGCCGACATCGGCCGGGTGGCGCCGGCCCGGGCCTCGGTGCTGATCACCGGCGAAAGCGGCACCGGCAAGGAGCTGGTGGCCCGCACCCTGCACCGCGCCGGTCCCCGCGCCAAGGGGCCGCTGGTGACGATCAACTGTGCGGCCCTTACGGAAAGCCTGCTCGAAAGTGAACTCTTCGGCCACGAACGCGGGGCCTTCACCGGCGCCGTCGAGCGTAAGCGCGGCCTGCTCGAAGTGGCCGACGGCGGTACGTTGTTTCTCGACGAGATCGGCGAATTCCCTCTGGCGCTGCAACCCAAGCTGCTGCGAGCCCTGCAGGAGCGCAAATTCCGTCGGGTCGGGGGGACGGCGGAAATCGAAAGCGATGTGCGCATCGTCGCTGCTACTAATCGTGAGCTGCCGACGGTGATCGCGGCGGGGGCTTTTCGTGAAGATCTTTATTACCGGCTCAATGTCGTCACCCTCGAAGTTCCGCCCCTGCGCCGACGGAGCGAGGACATTCCCCTGCTCGCGCTCCATTTCCTCCAGCATTTTGGCGACGAACTGGGGCGGCGCATCGGTGCCATCGCCCCCGAGGCTCTCGCCATTCTTCAGGCCCATCCCTGGCCGGGAAATGTGCGCGAGCTGCGCAACATCATCGAGCGCGGCGCCCTCTTCTGCGCCGGCGAGACGTTGCGGCCGGAGGATCTTCCCGAGTCCCTTTCCGGGCGGGCGGTCGAAAGCGTCGCGACGGATCTTCCCGAAATGGGACGGCCGCTTCCCGAGCTGCTCGACGAGATGGAGGAGCGCCTGATTCGCCTGGCCCTGGTCCGCGCCCGGGGGGTCCAAGCCCAGGCCGCCGAGTTGCTCGGTGTCAGCCGCAGCAATTTGCAGTACAAGTTGAAAAAGTATGGGATGGGGAGTGAGGAGTGAGGAGTGAGGAGTGAGGAGTGAGGAGTGGGGAGTGGGGAGTGGGGAGTGGGGAGTGGGGAGTGGGGAGTGGGGAGTGGGGACGCGGCGTACAAATTTTCGTCAGGGGGCTTTGCGAAGGGGGGAT